>JANWZV010000100.1 GCA_025061805.1 Candidatus Dojkabacteria bacterium
GTACGAAAAAGAAGATCAGGAAAAACTTAGAAGAGCTGAGCAGATAAATCAAGCAGATGCAATTGCATATCAAGCAGAAAAGTTCTTGAGAGAAAACGGTGATAAAATTGATGAAAATACAAGAAACAAAATTTCAGAAATTTTGTCTAGATTAAAACTGCATATCAACAACAGAGCTTTCTCAGAAATAGAAAATACTAAGAATGAGTTGCTTCGTGAATTACAAAATGCATATCAAAACATGACCAGCAAAGAAAATTCGCAAGTGAACTCAGAAGCATTTGTTTCATAAGTAAATAATTGTGTAAAAAGTTGAATTTAGAGCAGGAGATTAAATATCTCCTGCTTTTTTTGTTAATTTTATTTTAGTATGATTATTTTATGGAACTCGTTCTTCTTGCTGGACTAGCTTCGTACGGATTCGTATTCGCATACAAAACTCATCCGTGGTTTCAGCCTATAAGAAATTTCGTAAGAAAATTCTCTGAGAAACTAGCTGAGTGTACTTTTTGTATTTCGTTTTGGGTTAGTTTAATATACTTTTTACTCAACGGATTTAAAGTTGATAATTCTATTTTATTGTCTTTAGGTGCTGCTACTGTTTCAAAAATAGTTGCATGTCTCATAAATTATCTTCATAAAGAACAATAAAAAATTTGTAAAATTTGTGCATGAGAATAATTGTAAATCCAGAAAAGTATAATCTTCTTTCAGAAGAAGGCAAAAAATATTTTGATAGAGGTTTTGAAAAATTTTGTTTGTTTTTTAGTTACGCTCACGAAGTCGAAGGCATAACTTTTTATCCTGCAGTAGATTTTTATTTTGAAAAAGAATCAGAAATAACTTATGACGAGTGTCTTGCTTATGACAGAGTTAAAATTAGAAGAGGATGTTTTTGTATGACTCAAAAACTTGTAAGAGTATCAACTCAAGATAATACTGATCAAAAAGAAGAACAAAAAGAAAAACAACAAGATGCAGAATCTGATGAAAAAACAGAAGAAATTTTGAATTCTGACACAGAAACTACTGAAGAAACGTCAGAAGAAAATTTAAATTCCAATTCAGAAACTACTGAAGCAAAAGAGGAATCTGTTTCTACTGGAAGGGGCAGAAGAAAGAGAAGTTGATTTCTTAAATAATTTTATTTTATTATGTACACTATAAGAAAAGAACGCTCAATGTTTAATAACATTAAAGAGGCTGAAAATGAGTTTAATTATATTGTTAAGTATTGTCCGCAATATTTAGTACACTTATTAGGTGTGGTTTTATATACTGCTTCCAGAGGACATCATCCTTTTTTAGCTGCTGCTCAGGCTTTTCAAGAATCAAGATTTGATCCAACGAAAAAAAATAAAAGTTCAACTGCTTTAGGTATTCTGCAGCAACTAAACGAATATATTTGCGAAAATGGACCAGAACCAAGATTATTAGATCAAGCCAAAATAAACGATTGCAAAATTAATCCAGATCCTTATACAAGATTTAGAAGAACCAATCCTGCTCATGCTTGTGAGTTATATTGTAGAGGAATGGAGAAATTGTGGAAATTTGCGTTAAATGCTAAGATGGATGATTATCAAGATATTGTTTTTAGATATGCTATGGGAGTGGCACCTGTAAGAAAACCAGATAATGCGCAGTTATACGATCATTACATGCGTTACACTTATGAGCTTTTCAACTTTTCTTATCCTGTTGTGGTTAAAGGTTTTTTTTCTGTTTTTGGAAATATTTCAAATTTTAATAGTTGGATTGATAAGCTAAATAGAGAGGCACCAGAATATATACAAGAAAATGATACTATACCAGACAGATCCAAATGGAAAAAATTCTTTTTTGACACAAACAGATATCCAGTTCCTGTTTTTGGATACACAGAAAATGAAGTAAAGGCATTAGATCCCACCTGGAAAAGGTGCGCAATGACTTAGGCATAGGTACAAGTTTACCGAACAAAGATTTATATTGCTCTTATGGTAGAAACAGCAAATCAAAAGCTAGAGGTATTCCTCAACAAAATAGTAAAGGTAATAAAAGAAAGATACGACTTAGATACTCAGACAAAACTTTCCGATTTAGTTTATAAATTTTACTTTTCACAATCTGATAATGAAAATGTTAGTATTTTTGAAGACAGTAAAAGTGATAATTTTGACAATTTTGTTGCGCTAAAATATTTGAAAGAAAAATATATAGATTTCTTGAGTTCAAACAAGAAATTTATTAGTCTAGATCATGCTTACGATATTGTCAAAAGAATTAATAGCATTTTGAAGAAACCAAAAAGGTCTTTAGAAATTTCTTTCTCTGAATCTAGAATGGTGGACGACGTTATATTTTTTATTGAGAATTCTAATATAGATTCTCATTATTATTCGATATACGTTAATGATCTTAGAGATGACGAGGAAACAGAAGAAATTTCTAATACCGAATTTAAGATGTATTTAGATCATATTTCAAATGAAAACAAGCATTTTCTTTCTTCTTTGTCTTATTTTGCAATTAGCAAGCTTAATCTCTCAGTCAAGAATATATTAATGCCAAGAGTAAATGAACTCGGATTGACGAGAACTCATGCAGCAAAAATTCTTAACGAGTGTATTGATGAATTAAGAAAGGAAGCTGAATTGGGATCTATAGAATTGATAGAAAACATGTTTAAAT
>JANWZV010000101.1 GCA_025061805.1 Candidatus Dojkabacteria bacterium
TTTATCAATTTTTTTCTCTTAACGATAATATTGTGTAAACACTTGTGTAAAAAAGTAAATTTAAAGCCAAGATAAGCTTATATCTCCTATATTTTTTATAAAGATTGTTCTTTGTCATACTTTAAACATATTAGATTAAAATCTAGTTGAAATATAGTTTTATTAATTATCATACACGCTATTGTGTTTTATTCCTCGATATTGCTACATTGTTTCCCAGTTTAAATTTTTTTGGTTTCTGTAAAAAGATAAAGATATTTAAAAAATTAAACTAGCATAAAATTAATTTTTAAGATTAATAAATATATATTAACGTTTTATTACATAACATATCACTTATAGTTCAAACTTCCAATTAAGCTAGCTGGTAATTTAAAACGGCTAAGTGAAAAAATAACAACAAACTACTTTGTTTTATTGCTAGGCTAAGATATGTAGATTTTAATTTTTAATGTTAAAAAGCTTTTTGCAAATCAAAATAAAATATGTTCCTTGGTTTGATAGTTCTATGTAAATTCAGTCAAACAAAATATTTCTATCTATTCGTAGGTATATTACTTTCTATGGAAAGCTAAACGTTTTTCTTTTTTTACTTTGTATAAGTTTCCTAAATAATCAACAACGTACTTTTCAATTGCTCCCTTCGTTTTGAATGTAAAAATATTTGTTTTTTTTCCAGTAAACTTAGAGTTATCGTGGCTAAGTATTTCCATCCCTGACGTATATCTGTTTATTGAATTAAAATATCCTTCGGCTACTAATTCTCCTTTTTTATTATAAAGTTTTATATAGTCGTTGTGATACAAATAAAACAAAAAATCTGCATTTGATAAATCTTTCCAGTCTTTTTCGTCTTTCTTTGCTATGATACCTTTATTTGGTAAACTTTATCCTCGTAGTGCTTGATCAATATATATTGGTACGGCATAGAATCCATCATCTGCTTTAAACATATCAACTCTAACTATTCTTGATCTTTTCGATGCTCCAAATTTTTCTTTTGTACTTTTGTGTAGTACGACATAACTATTTGCAAGACCAGTAATAATTTTTACTGTTTTTATTGGGTTAGGATTATTTTTTTTAGGGCTTGGTTTAAAAATAGGCATCTCAAACGCTTTTTTTGCATCCCAATCATATTCTTCAAGTCGTTTTTTTAGTAACTCTACAACACTATCTTCCAATCCATAAAACTGATTTTGTAGTCCTAGTTCTCTATTTGGTTTAAAATATTCTTCTTTTAATTCATCCAATCGAATCCTGGATACGAAAAACTTTTTACCGTTTATTGTTCTTACGGATCTTATTGTGGCATCATGTATTTGTCCACTAATTTTTTTGTTTATCATTCTTGAAACAATTATAGGTCTAACGTATTCTATTGCAGTCCCATATTGTTTGTCCAAACCTTCCTCAATTAATTCTTTTTTTGGATTATCTGAAAATACTCTTATTTTTACATCTTCTCTAAAATTTTCCCAAGGTTCTGGAAATTTTAATTCATAATTAACGTTTTGTTCTTTAAGTTGGTAGTACTTTTGTACTTTTGCAATCATACTTTGTTGTGATATTCCTAGGATAACGGCATCTAAAGCATGATGTCTCAAAGACTCATTTCTTTCTTTATTGAAACCATAATACTTTCTTAATTCGCTAGTAAAAATTCCGTTAAACGTATAAACTCTTCTTTTGTAATTTTGGAAATAGTTTTGATTGAATAATAAATTTTGTTCAATAAAATTTTTAAAATATCTTGTTGCATACCGAGTATCATTTAGGTTTCTCTCTATAAATTCCGTAAGATCTCTTTTATCGTATTCTACTAACGTTAATCTTTTATATTTTGACAAACTTATTTTTCCATTATCCAGCCAGCTTTTCCATAGTTGTACCATCTTATTCCATCTTTCAATATCATTACCAAAGTATTCGTATGGAGTTTGATTACCTTTTTGTTGATTTTCAAAAGCAAATACGAGTACTTGATTAGCCTTGCTATCATCTAAACTTCTGCTATATGGTAGTATATGGTCTACTTGTGTATTAAATAATAAATCACTTGGATCTATTGTTTGTCCACTATAAGCGCATTTATATTCTTGAGCCTCCCAAAGCTTGTACTTTAATATATCATAGCCTGATGGCTCAGATAAATTAAACTGTTCTTTTAACTTCTTTTTTATGCCTTCGTTTTCTTGTTGATTGTTTTCCATTAACTTTTTAATTTTTCTTCTTTCAAGAGGTGTCTTATTGATATCTCTAGCTAATTCTATATGCAAAAAAGATGGGCTACCATATTTTCTTATTATTTCATTAACTAACTTTCTAGCTTGCGTTAAGCATCTTATAACAACAGTATTAGTTATTTCTTCAACTTTTATTTTCGGTAAGAATATTTGCTTATGTATATATTCACGGGACTCTTTAGGTATTGCTTTTTCTAATGCATGATAATAATCAAATCCTTCTTCTAAGTATGGGAGTATGAGTTTTATTGCTTTCTTGGATAAACTCATAGTACCTTTAATATTTTTAATCTTTTTTAATGCT
>JANWZV010000102.1 GCA_025061805.1 Candidatus Dojkabacteria bacterium
GCAACACAAATATTTAAAATATATAAGTTACGATGGAAAATAGAATCATTTTTTAAAATATTGAAAAGTTATCTAAGCTTAGAAACTGTTCAAAAACAGTATTTAAATATATTTAGTCATATTTTTAAGCATTTTTCTTATCATAGCTACATAAATAAAATTTTCTGAAGCATCAAATGTATATTCATAATCTTTACTAAGTCTTCTACTATGAACAAACCAAGAAAAAGTTCTTTCTACTATCCAACACCAAGGCTGAACAATAAAACTTTTTACATTATTATTTATACTTTTTAACCTTAGCAACGAAAGTCATAAATTACTATAAAATAGAATTAATAATAATTAGAGTTAAATTAATGGTAAAATTAAAATATAAATTATTTTTATGAAAGGAGGAAAAAATGTTAGCAGTAAAAAATAATAGCAAATATGATTTAGAAACAATTTATTATTTTACGGATGAAGTAGTAAATAAAATAGGGGTGAAAAATATAGGAAGACCTTCTAAATTAAATATACCAGAGGTGTTAACAATAGGTATATATAGATACATAGTAGGGGGTATAAATTGGAAAAGCTATTATCAGACAATAGAGAGAGATTACAGGAGATATTTTCCAGATTTACCTCATTATAATAATTTTATATGTTTATTGAAAAAATATACAATATTAATGTTTCAATTGTTAATAATGCTAATAAAAGATACAAATGTAAAAGAAGGAGTATTTATAATAGATAGTACTCCTTTGAAGGTATGTGATAATGTAAGAATAAGAGAACATAAAACATTTGTGAGATATGCAAGAAGAGGAAAAAATGGGAAAGGCTATTGGTATGGTTTTAAATTATGCTTGATAATAGATATATATGGTAATATAGTAAGTTTTAAAGTTGATAAAGCATCAAAACATGATTTGAAGCTAGGAAAAGAGTTAGTAAAAAACTTAAAAGGTATGTTGATAGCAGATAGAGGTTTTATAGATAACAAATGGGCTAAAGAGTTATTTGAGCAAGAATTGCTTTTAATTACACCTCCAAGAAAAAATATGAAAAAAATAACTACACAATCTCAACTTGATGTTTTAAAAATTAGACAGAAAATAGAAGGTATTTTATCTGTTCTTAAAAGATTTTATAACTTGGAGAGTACTCTTTACCGTTCTGTTAAGGGTTATATAAATCATATTATACTAGTTATGCTCTCATATCAAATAAAAAAGATATTTCTAGCCAACTCTTAATTTCATTGTTAAGGTTATTAATTATAAAGCTTTTAATTTTGAGAGGTTATCAAAATGATAAGATTTGATATAATCAAAAATAAACCTTCTAAAATCTTTTTAAGGGATGTAGGATTACAATTAAATAAATTTCTTGAGATTTGTGATAAAGTCAAGGAATATATAGAAGAAGAAAGAAATAAGAATTCACTTAAACGTAGAGGTATAAAGAGTAGTTATTTAAGTATAGAAGATAAGCTATTAGTTACATTTTACTATTTAAGGCATTATATTACTTTCATTAAATTAGGAGAGATGTTTGGTATATCAGAATCATATGCATACAAAATTTATAAAAAATTTTTAGATATATTGATAAAAGTTTTAAAAATGCCAGATCCTAAAGAACTAATAAACGCAGATATTGAGATGATAGGAATAGATGTTACAGAACAAGAAATTGAAAGACCAAAGAAAAAACAAAAAGAATATTATTCTGGTAAAAAAAACGTCATACAATAAAAATCCAATTAATAGTATGTATTAGTAGTTTGCTTATTTTCTCTGTCTGTTGTCGCAAAGGAAGAATTCATGATTTTAATATTTTTAAAAATAGTAAAGTTAAGATAAATCCAAAAACTAAGAAAATAGTAGATTTAGGATATTTAGGGATAGATAAAATTTGCAATAATATAGAAATTCCAATTAAGAAAAGAAAAAATAAATCTCTTACAGAAGAGGATAAAAAGTATAACAAAAAGTTATCAAAAATTAGAGTTAAAATAGAACATGTTAATAGACGTTGTAAAATTTTTAGAATAGTTAAAGATAAATATAGAAATAAACATAAAAATTATTCAAAGGTCTGGAATGTAATTGTTGCTTTAGTTAATCTTAGATATGTTTTATAATTTAATTTATTTTGGAATCTCTAATATATTTATTTTTATTTAATAAAAATAAAATTCTGTAAATTATAGTAGATTTTTTATGTCCTTTTCATTTATTCCTAGTAAATAAAATATTGTACTAAGGGACTTTTTTGAAAGAGAAAATTTAGCTTTTTCTTTAACTTTTGGTTTTGCATTAAAAGCTATTCCAAGACCAGCTTTTTGTAACATAGGAATATCATTAGCACCATCACCAACAGCTATTACCTGATCTAAAGAAATATTATTTTCTTTTGCTATTTTACAAAGTATTTCTGCTTTTTTTTCTGCATTTATTATTTCACCTTTTATCTTACCTGTTAATTTTCCATTTTCTATTTCTAAAATATTTGCATAAGCATAATCTAAACC
>JANWZV010000103.1 GCA_025061805.1 Candidatus Dojkabacteria bacterium
GTAGGTCGTGTACCAGTGATTCTTTCAGATGAGTGGGTTCCACCTGTTGGGCCAGATTGGGACAATTTCAGCCTGCGTGTCGCAGAAGAGGATTGGTGGCGTCTGCCAGAAATCCTTGAAACATATCATCATCGCTCCCAGGAAATGGGAAAGGCAGCTCGCAAGGCATGGGAGCTTTGGTTTGCGCCCCAAGTATTGTTCATGCGCATAGGAGGATGGCTTGAGGAATTGGTAAGAGCCAATCCTGGTGGAGGCAGGATTAGACCAGTTTATGTGATGTTCCAAGTCACAAAAAACAAAGTAGTTGATAAAACTAAATCATATATCAAGAGATTGATCGGTAGGAACTGACTATCTGGCAAACTAGCATAAAAGCTAGAGAGGAAACCAAATACTTATGACGACGATGCTGGTTTGATTGAGCGAACGGTACGGTTGTTACGGGATCCCCCGGCTCAGAACCGGCAGCGGGCCGCTGGCCGTGCCCTGCTCCAAACCCACTGCAGCCCCAAAAACACTATCGATGTCATTCAAGATATTTACAAAATGATATGTGAAAAGATGAAGATATGAATAGACTAACATTCATCATATTAGTTGTTATAGAGACTATATTAATAATTGTAGCAAAATGGCCTAACATAATGTATTTTCAAGCTTATGCTTTTGGAGATCAAGGTGCTAATCTAACGATATTTCATCTTCTCAAAAATGGATGGATACCTACTATAGATTTTAATTACATCTATGGATTATTAGCGATTCTATTTAATGAATTTATATTTATTTGTTTTGGTTGTACTCCATTGGTCTATGCGATTACAACAAGTATCTTATCTGTTGTTCTTGTTATCATACTTGCAATAATAATTACTCATCCAAAAACATGTTTATCTGAACAATTTCTATTTATGGCAGCGTTGCCATTTGTAATATATCAGATGCCACCACTCAGTTTCGCTCATATACTCGAATCGATATTTATTTCATTGGCAATTTATATGCAAATTCGCAATAAAATACAAATAGCATTGTTATTCATAATCATTTCAGTATCTGTAAAACCAGCTCTTGGCTATGTTTACGGACTATTGCTATCACTGCAACTAATATCGTATGGTATCAGGGAAAATAAAAGTTTCATCGAAGTCGTATATAAATTTTTACCATCTGTTTTTATTATATTGTTGGTTCTAGTGATACTTTCTATACGGTATGGCATAACGCCGTTATTGAACACATTATTACCTTTCAATGCACAGCAAGTGTACAAATACGAAAACTTTGGGTTTTTCACTGGTCAAGGACGTATATTTTGGAACCCTCCTGGAGCAAACTATCGATATTACCTTGGAAATCCTGTAGGCTTCTGGCTAGTCGCTACCATTGTTTTGAATATAGCGATATTTATAATAATAATCAAATATACCAATTATGTTTATATGAAATACGTTGTAATTTCTATTTCTGTACTGCACAATATATTCATATTTATAGCTTTCGGACATAATTATTCATGGACTTATTATATGTATTTATTGATAATTGGTACGATTCTACTAATTAAGTACACTAAAAGCAATAAACTATACTTTATTCTTTTAATACTTGCTATAATGGGTAACTATGCTGAATTTAGAGGTATCATTCATATGTGGAAGAATAGAGATAATTATAAATCATTGAATAATATGTATTCAACCAAAGATTTTATTATAGAATGGTTGAAAATATTAAATATATCAAATGAGAGACGAACTTTTATGTTAACATATATAGGTGCATTATTCATCATAGAGCCAAATATTGATTCCACGCATGCTTGGTGTCTTTATCATTGGATGGCTACACCCACAGAAAAGATAGACTTAATCAAAAGAATTGGTCATGCTCAAGTAGTGATAATACCTATGCACAATATCGGTGTAAGACATCTTCCAGAAAGTGGTAAATGGGTGGCTGACATATTGTCAGAATTTCCTTATGTTACTGAGCTGAAGCATTTTAGAATTCTATCCAGAACACCTTTGTCTATCAAACATGGCGACTAACAGGAATATCTGGGTGGTGACGGGGGCGGCGGGATTTCTAGGATCCCACGTAGTGGACGTGTTGTTGGCCCGTGGCACACCCGTTCTGGCTGTCGATGACCTCTCCAGTGGCCAGCTCGAATTTCTCAGCCGTCATCGATCTGATCCCGCCTTCATCTTCGTTCAAAAGGACATCCGCGACGTAGCGGGTCTGCAGGAACTGTTCGACAAACACACTCCTGTCGCCCTTGTTCATCTGGCCGCCTTACACTTCATCCCTGCTTGTGTGGCCGATCCTGTGCGTACCATCAGCTTGAACGTGCTGGGGACTCAATGTGTACTAGCTGCGGCTCGTCATGCAGGTATTGAACGTCTGTTTTTTGCCAGTACCGGGGACGTTTACGCCCCTGCCGACCAGCCCCATCACGAGGATCATTCGCCCACAGTTCCGTTCAAC
>JANWZV010000104.1 GCA_025061805.1 Candidatus Dojkabacteria bacterium
AGAATTCCCTAGCCTATCACTTGATTGTGAGAATGCGATTTTAACTTTATGAAGCCAATCTGTTGATTTGGGTTGTCTTTTACAGCCTCCTGTTTTCCCGCTTTTGTCGTTTAATTGTGAAAATTTCATTTTAAGTTTATGAAGTCAGTCTGTTGATTTGTCTTGTATTGTTGATGCAGTTTCTGCACCTGCACTTTCTTTAGATTGTGATGCTCTTGTTTTAAATTATTGACAGGAGTCTATAGATATAAGTTGTTTAATAAGAGAAAGATTTTCTCTTGTTAGAACAAATTGTTCTTATGTGCCATTAAACGATACAAATACATGGTTTTTGACAAATCAGCCAATTACTGTTGTTTACAATAATATTGCATATACAATACCACAAGCGACAACTATGCCATTGCCAAGCTCTCCATTTGTTTTACAGCCATGAGAAAACTGTTTGGTATATTTTGTATTTAATACAAACACTTTACAAACTGAAGTATTTATTTCTTGACCATTTCCATTCTTACCAAATCCATTTCCATTTCAATATTTTCCAGAGTGATACATTTTATACTCAGTAAAACATATTATTAATATATTCCCAACTCCAATAACATTATGACAAGACGAACTGGCAAGAGTAAATCATTATGATTTACATCTAGCAGACAAAAATTTTAATTTGGCGCTACAAGGTACCCAGCTTGCACTATATACATGATGATCTTTCCCGTGTGATATTGTTGATTTATCGTCAATAATACCAAACGTTCCACAGTTTTGTAACTTACAAAACGGTACATTGCCAAACAATTATACGGAAATAGAATTCTTTTTAGATACAACAACAAATTGTATAACAGCATGATTCTTGAGTGGTGGTATGCAACAAGGACCTTGGCAGGTGGGTAATTGATTACATTCTGTTAATGTGATTGGGAATAACACAAATTTATCAGATGGGGATTTTTCTTTAGCATGATGAACAGGGAATCGCGCTTTTGCAAATTATTCAACAATATCATGAGGTTGATTTAATACTATTGAGGTTGATTCTGTATACTCAACAATAGCCGGTGGGCTCGATAATGAAATAATCGGTACCTCACAATACTCCAATATTTCATGATGATATTCAAATCAAATTATATGATCAGATTATAGTGCTATTTTGTCATGATTCGATTCATCGATAGTCAACCCACCAAATTGAATTTCTGTATATAATGTTGTTTTAGGATGATTTTCAAACAGCATTTCTTGATTTTTCGGAAATATTATATTTTGAGCTAGCAATCAAATATCTGCAAGTGGTCTTTGGTCCTGAGTATTATCTTCAATTTTGCTATGATATGAAAATACTATTTCTGAAAGTAATTATGTTACAATTTATTCTTGATTCCAAAACAATATATCTAACTCTCAGTTAATATTTTCTGGTTCTTTGTGATATGCGAATATATACAATCTAAGTGAAGGGTTTATATGAGCATGACTTTCAATCAATATATCTGATTCAAGTAATATTTTTATTTGAACTGCAGATCAGCCAACAATAAACAATTCAAACGCGTCTAGTATTGTTAATTGACTTAGATGTACTATTGATAGTAACACTTTCTCTACAATAGTTAATGGGTTAGAAAATTCTATAGATGAACGATGATTTTTTAATACAATTCTTAATTGAAATTCAAACTTAATAAGAAATTCAGACTATTCTTTTTGTGTATGAATTGGCAACAACATATCAGACTCAACCGTGTCTTTTGTTGCCTGAAGAGATAATATTATAAGTTCGTCTTCACACTCATATGCAATATGAAGTATGATAAACGTGACGGCAAACAATTCTATTACATTATGATATGGAGCTAGTGCTACTAATCCATTAGATAATTTTGAAGACAATTCATTTTATGTTTGAATTAATACGAACGTTCCGACGTTTATTGTTACGTGAGCTAACGGTGTATGAACATATTGAAATGTTGGTGTATGATATCCAAACTGATCTGCTCTAAATTCTCGTTTTAACCATTCTGGGTCATTAAGCGAAACTTGAATTAAATATTTGGGTGGTGGTGGCACCTATAATGTTACTGATCAAGATTATATAATAGTATTAGAATCTGGAACTGCATGGACATTAAATTTCCCAGACATAAACGCAGCATGAATCGGGGAAGGTAAAGTTTATGAAATTATAACTACTGTAGAAGATACACCTGTAACGATTAATGCTTTTCCAACACAATTTGTAGATTGATTTTCGAGTTATTCGCGGACTGGTTGGTTTTCAACAAGAAGATTTAGGGCTATACAAAGTTCTTCATGACCAGGACGAATTTTAATATCTAGTGTATGATAAATATGATAAACTTTTTCTCCTATTGTACATACATTACAATAATTTGTATATTTGCGTATTTGGATAGTCATTGATATGGGTATATTAAAATGATAAGCCTTTCTTTCTTGATGTTTATAGATAT
>JANWZV010000105.1 GCA_025061805.1 Candidatus Dojkabacteria bacterium
TAGAGTATTTCTATAGGGAGCATTTCCCATTGCCTATTGAATATAAAGAAATACTTGATTTCATTGACAAATGATGAAATCTTATCTGGATCTGATATAGATGATGTGCAAAAACGGCGTGTATCAGAAAAATGATATGCCGTTTTATTGCGCTGAAAAAAAAATCATTGATAAGACGAACATCTTATGAGATGTGCAAGGCAGGCGACAATATCATGTCGTTATCTAATATGCTTATTGCTTCACCTAATCATCCATTTATCTTGACGTATGGCAAACTATACTCCTGAGAATTAGATACAGAAAAAGACTTTAAACAAAAAGAGCAAAAAAGAATATACTGATTTACAACGACTAATGGTATGATAGTCAAGGCTAATTCTATCAATAAGTCATCAAGAGGGACAAGTATATATTTCTGAGATGCAACACTGCGTCCTGATCTTGATGTGCTTGATGATGTTGATGATAATCAAAACACGAAAAAAGTAGAAACAATAGACAAAACAATGGAATTATTGCAGAACTGATTGTTGTGATGAACAACAGGGCAAGTAATATATCTTGGAAACTGTATATATGATGACTGAGTATGACCAAGAATGATAGATATATATAAAAATAATCCAAAATGGCTTATTGTCAAAACAAAACTGTATGAATGATGACAATTACACCGACCAGAACGTTTTGTTCGGACGCAAGAAGAGGCAGACAAAAAAAATATATGAAAATCAAAATCGTCTGAGATGGTAGTTTCTGTCGAAGAACTAAAAACTAAACCATATTTCAAAGCTGATTATTTGTTGGAACCTATCATCTATGACGAACGCATTATTGAAAGTCATCATATTCAATATTGAAGACCTGACAATACTATTGGTCATAAGATTATCATATGAATAGACCCCGCAGAAAGTGAACAAGAATGAAGTGCAAGAATAGGTATAGTAGTTGTCTCTATATGTCCAGCGAATAATAAAGCGTATGTGCTGTATGCAAGATGATTGCACAGAAAAGAAAAAAATCTCATCAATGTCTGACATGTAGTACAAGATATAATGAGGAATTATTGAGTCAATCAACCTCATATTATAGAAAAATGATGATGATGATTATCATTACGCACGGAATTAGTGAGTAGGCACAACAATTCTTGCCGTATGTTCTCAACTAAAATGGACAAGCGTCAAAGGCTCGAGGCTATTGCCCCATACATAGAAAGCTGAACTATCTTATTCGACCCGTGAATAGACCCTGAACTAATTAAGGAGTTGACTCATTTCCCCAATTATCAATACAAGGATATGCTTGATGCTCTAACGTCTGTGATACTGTCATATTTGTCTGATGTAACAAAAAAAACATTTGACAAACCAACAACAATCAATAAAAGTATCATAATTAATAACAAAAAGATTTGACTTTAATTTTCGTTTGTGATATGTTTAATAATAACACAATCCCATCATTTAATACAATAAATAAAAGGAAATGAGCGTCGTGAACTCATATATTGTGATGAAGAATATATGAGGAATATGCTGAGAAATTAATCAATCGCAAGCATAGATATGACATATACCGTCGTATGGACAATGACAGTGCAGTATTTATTTTGAGAGATAGCATAAATAAAGCCAAACAGACTGCTGTTATTGATTGTGTACCATATTCAGAAGAACAAAAAGACAAAGAAATAGCGAATTTTGTGAAAAAAAATATTATGGAATTGATCCAAAATGGACGACAGAGAATGATAGATGATATTACATTGTATATTCGTGATTGATTTTCTTTGTTTGAGCGACGAGTAGAAGAAAATAAAAATGGATTTTATATATTCCAAATGTCACGCATTAAGGCAGAAACAATTGAAAAACGAGAAACACTTGATTGAAAGCCTTGAATAACCCAAAGATTGACAACATCCAAAAAAAAACAAATAGAATGAGATGATAATGTATGATATACATTGATATCAATCCCAGCAGAAAAACTTATTCTATTCAATATCAATGCAGAAGGTGATAATTATGAAGGAGTATCTATATATCGCAAGATGGTGCGCGATTGGTATTACAAGGACAAACTTGAAACATTGCAAGCAATACTGCACGAAAGAATATGAGTTCCTGCGATTAAAGCAAAAGTTCCACAATGAACAAGCAATAAAGAAGAATATCTCAATGTGGCTTCATCAATATATTCATCAGAGACAGGTGCTATTATAGAAGAATATGATACTGACGTAAATGGTGCAAGGGTGCCAGTCATAGAGTATGAAGTAATGCAGAATAACTATACAGACACACACATATGAGAGTCAATCACAAGATATGAACAGAACATAAAAGACACATTCTATGCACAATTTCTTTATTTGTGAAAGAGCCAAAAAGGTAGCTATGGAATGGCGAACACATCTATGGAATTCTACATGCAATCAATATCTTCTCTCATCAAGTATGATTTATCGAT
>JANWZV010000106.1 GCA_025061805.1 Candidatus Dojkabacteria bacterium
GATGGTGTTTTATCTGATTTAGAAAAAATAAGTTCTGAAGATTTTGCAATTTCTGAAAAAGAATTATTCAAAGAAACTGGTGCCATAAAGTATTTGTTAGATATTTTTGAATCTGCTGAAGAAGCTGGAAGTTTTGCTTGTGATTTAAGGGTTTTGTCTAGTTTCGATTTTATGCCGACTTTTATAATATATCAGAGCAACTCAGACAAGCAAGATGAATTTCAGATAGATTCTTTAAGTTGTGGTTTTTTGTCGAACACTTTTGGTGCAGTTAATTTGTTTGAAGGAGAAAAAATTCAAGACACAAAAACTAATCAAGTGAAAACAATTTTTTATGATGTATCTTTTTACCACAAAATAGGATATTTTAATCAGTATTCTGCCATAAAGAATGCTATATGTATAGATAGTCTTAGCAAATTTTATGATGAGCTAAGTGATTTTATTTATGAAAATTATTTAAAGCAGCATGAAAAGTACAGTACTATTCACAATTTATTTGTTGCCAATATTTTTAGTTTATTATTTTTCTTAGATTCTTCTGGATTTGGAGAAGCATTAATAATCAAGGCACCAGTTTGTAAAGTTAATGCTAACTTGAAGTATATTGATAATTTTATGAGTATCGAAGACTTTTCTATATCGATTGACAGAAACAACAGAATAGAGGGCAGTTCGTCTGATGTTTTATTAGATTTTGATTTCCCTATTGTTTCTATATTTGCCGATTCTAGTTCTTTTGATTTTCTTGTCGATAATGCTTTTTGTGTGGTGTCTAAGAGAAATAGTTCAGCTAGTGTGGATGAGATTCACGATGAAAATATGTTTTCGGATGACATTGAAGTAAGATAATATGATATTTAGGGATGACAACAACATAATAGAAAGCCTGGTATCTATATATACTTCTAAGTATATTAGAGAGACAGAATATAAAGGACAGATAAAGCTTTCGCAAAGAAATGTTTTTTTGAAGAATATGATTCAGAATGATAAAAGATCTTACTTGACAACGCATGTTCCAGAAATAGATTATGAGACGACAATAGTTATAGATGGATTCAAGTATGTATTTGATCATATTCAAGAAAACGATAAGAAGTTAATTCTGTATAATGTAATAGAGTTTGATGGAAAGGATTACATAGTAGGAGAAAAAAGAAGATTTTATTGATATAGTTTTATGTTAATGACTTTGGGCAAGTTGCAGTATGTTATGGATTATAGAAAGAGAATTGGTTTGTTTGAGACGTATTATGGTCACGGCAATATTGCTGCTGAGATTTTGTTTAATCATAAAGATCCAGAAGTTGGCGATGTTGCTATTATATTTAGTCTAGATTCTGCTGGATATACAAGAGCATTTGCTATAATAACGGCGAGAAACATAAATTATCCAGATACTTTAGACGATATAAGAATATATTTTGAAAATTTTGAGATTAAGCTAAGTTCAGACAAATTAGAATTGTTTCATGTTGATGAAATGGACGATCTATCTGACGCAGAAGAATTAAAAAACTCTAGTGAAGAAGAAGACACAGAAAACGGAGAAGAAAACGAAGACGAAGAATCTTCTGAAGAAGAATCTGAAGAAAGCGAATCTGAAGAAGAAGGTGCTGAAGAAGAACAGAACGAAGAATCTGAACAAAACTCTGGTAGTCAAGAAGAGTGGGTTGTAGTTGATGATGATTCAGAAAATCAAAATTCTGATAGCAATTCAGAAGAACCACAAAGGATAGAGTACGAATCTCCTATGCGAGATGAGTATTATAGTATTTTTTATAGAAAAATGAATGCGCCTTATAAAGTTTTTGAGCCTTATCTAAGAGATAGAACTAAATATAGTACTTATATTATTCTTGAAGGGAAAACTATAAAGATAGGAAGAAATTCAAGAGACAATCCTTATTCCACCATAACTATAAACAAAAATGAAATTTTAATAGAAAAGTTCTCTGACATAGTTTTAGATCCAGATAATTGTGGCATAGAGAGCGAAGGTGAAGAAGATCAACAAAATCAGAATCAAGAGCAGGATGCCAGTGGCAGTCAGGAAGAGCAAAGCAGTGAGGGAAATAGTGGAGGCAATGAAGGACAAGCAGAGGAGAGAAAAACATATTTAAGGTCTTTAGTAGAAATTAACAGAGACAGGATAAGAATTAAGAAAGTAGAGAAGGTTGAGGATGAAAGTTCGCTTTCATTTTATTCTAGAACTGAATTGGATATGACTGACAATGATATTTATATGGCAAGGAATTATATAAAAGATGGTGCATTGCAGATGAAGGCAAACTTTTTTATGGATTGTCAAAACATAACTTTTGCTATGTATGACAAAGATGAAAAATTGCGAGCAAGAACAAGATTAGAAGAAGAAAAAGCGCATTTTAGTTTATATAATCAAGATGAAACAGTTGTTTCCAGTATTATTGTAAAACCAGACAAGATAAGTATAG
>JANWZV010000107.1 GCA_025061805.1 Candidatus Dojkabacteria bacterium
AATGATAAATATGCCTGACTCAATCTTTCTGGCAAAAATTCTTTAACCAATATAGGAATTCTTAATTTGTCAATATTACTAGCAATATAGTTGTTGTAAAACTCCTGAGGATAAAAATGATTTATATTGATTTGATTGGCGGAATTTTTCATAACTTCATAAATAAAATCATCTCTTATGCTTTTTCTTCTTAAGAAATTTATATCCAAAATTTCTTCTATATTTTTGACTGCAGTAAAATTGTTGTCGTTACTACACGATTTTTTATAATAAAAATAATACTCATTGTTGTCAATTTTATTCATTATTTTATAAAGATCTTTGTTGCTGCCGTCTAAATCTATCATAATTCCGTATTTAATTTTGTTTTTAGAGTTTTGTTTAATAACTACATGATAATGACGATCTGTATAAGTCATCATAACAGACGAGCCGCCAATAGTTATCATTTTGTCTGACTCCATAGAATATCCAAAAAACATAGGTAACCCAAACGCATATAATCTTTTGTCTAAGATTTTGTTTTTTAGAATGGGGTCGTTAACTAGTATTATACGTTCTTCCTCTCCAGTTGCTTTTCTTACTATTTCCTCAGAAGAAAAAACTCTTTTAAATGGCAATTCAAAGCTTTTGACGTAATCTAAAAATAATATTATACCGCCTTCGCCAAATTTTTCATCTGAAGAATCTTTAAGTTTTAAACCGTTTTCAAGATCAGCAAATTCTCTAAAAAAGTAAGAATCAAACCAAACTGATAGTCTGTCTCTAAAATCTGAAATATAGCAAAGCATATTCCCACAAGAAATAATCTTTATCATCTCATCCATTTCTAGATAATACTTAAAATGTCTTGCATTAATGCCATCTTGTTCATAAAATGTATTGTATAACATCTCAAATATGTTTTTTGAAAACAATTCAAAATTAAAAATATTAAAAATAATGCTATTTTTGCCATCCACCTTTGCGTGATATAGCACTACTTTTAAAGAATTTTCTAATTCTAAAAACAGAGGCAAAGTTCTTACATCTACATGATCCTTTCTTTTGTAAGTAGGTATAGATGTATAATCTATATTAGTTTTTGTTTTTATTTTCCTAAAAACATTTTCTCCTTCAAAAGTTTTGTCTATAAACATAAAAGGCTTAAACCCCAAATGAATTGCTGCCAAAAATCTTATAATTCCACTTAACTCTTTTATTTCTTTCATTATAAAAGAATTTGAATGCTTATGTGGCATCCAATCTATATATAAAGGTTGTTCATGGTTTATATAATCATCATCTTCTTTTGTATAATGCATTCTTTTGGTTAAGAATAAGAATGCTATTTTGTTTCTACATTTTTCTTTTTGACAATGACTTTTGCTTAAATTGTCTAAATCTTTTTCGTCATGATAATAAAATATGAAGTTCTTTATAACTGGACTTAATGCTAGATATGTTATATATTCTGGGAAATCTTGAGTTGTAAAGTTATTGTAAAAACTAGCATAATGAACGTCTTCTCGCTTAAAGTAAGTAGATATAAAGAAATTGTCACAAAATGCTTTTTTGTTTCTATGAATGTGTCTTTCATAAAAAACTGCAGCTACATCTTTGATATGAATGTTGCTTATATTTTGATCGGTTAAACTTTTGTTTAGCATTACACTAAAACAATAATCTTTTCTGTCTCTAATAATAGCAAAATAAGAATCGTAATACATTTCTAAAACATAAAAGTTTTGCGTGCTTGAAAAACCAAAAATTTCTCTTGCGTTAAAAATAGAATTGTCTAAAATAAAACTGGTTTTTGTTCTAAGAACAGAAGTAGTACTGGTTTTTATGCCATCAGTTTGTTTTAATATTCTAAAAAACAAAACAATAGGTAATTCGTTTCCATCAAGAAACTCAACTTGTTTTCCACAAATATCACTGTTATTAAAACTTGCACAACATCCGTGTTTTTTAATTATTTCTGGATTATTTTCAAAGTTTGGTTCTGCTCCTTCATTTGAAGTGCTGTTATTAGGTCTAAGCAATTTGTCTAAATACATTAGATTGTCTTCAGAAAAAAAAGTATCATTGGGATTAGTCACCTCAGTTTTTTCTGTATGTTTTGCGAACTTTATATACTTTAAAACATCTCTATAAAAAACAGGTAAAAATATTCTAGAAAACAAATAAACCTCGGTTTCTTTTGTGTGATCAAATAATGCTTCTATCGTGTATGTTTTAAGAATAAGTTCATAAAGCATAGAAACTCTAGAGTAAAACAGATTTTTGTTTATAGCAGATTCTTCTTTTAAATCTTCGTAGTATTCTAGTTCTGGCATAAAACTATAAACCTCTTCTTGAACTTTGTGTGCAAGCATTACAGAATACAAATAAAGAAGTGGATACTTAACATTAAATGGATGCGGGTCTCCTGCGCTAGCAGGAAATGCATCAATTATCTTTGC
>JANWZV010000108.1 GCA_025061805.1 Candidatus Dojkabacteria bacterium
AAATCCAGGTGGGATATTTTCGCCATTACTTTCTTCTATTTTAATTGGTGATTCTGGTACCTCTTGTTCTTCACGTAAAATTAGTTCTTCTTTTGATTCCGGTGGAGCAGATGGTTCTGTTTTTTCACTAAGTTTTTTCATTGGGAAAAATTCTCTTTGTGAAGGTCTTGGTAATCCTTCTTCTGGTTCCATTATTGCTTTTTCTGTTATTGGTGTAAATATTGGTTTTTCTTGTTCTGGTAGTCGAGTGGTTATTTCTTTCAAAACACGTCTACTTATATCATACATTTTTCGAAATTCATCCATAACCATTGATTGATTCCCGTCGAATTTGACTAGAGACTCAAGTATTGGACTTGTAAATTCTGGATTACGTATTACAGCTTGTGTAGCTCCTTCAACAATATTTTTATTAATTGCTGCTTCTAAATTTCCTTGTTTAAGCAGTTCATTCTGCTTATCTAAAAGAAGATTAGTAAGTGCATCAATTTGAGATTGTTTAGAAAGATCTTTTATTTTTGGAAGTTCTTTTTCAATTGCTTCTTGAATTTCTTCTACTACTGATTCTTTCTTTGCTTCCTTCTCCGCCTTTTTCTCAGCAGTTTGTTCTGTTAATTGTGTAAAAACACCAGCACTTGGATGTTCTAATGATAGTGATGGCATTGTTTCCAATTTTACAAGTTCAGAAACTGGTTTTTCTACTAGTTTTCCTTTATGAATATAATATCTAGCATCATCCCAAGTATATTTTTCAAGTTTTTCAGTTGGTTTAATAACAAAAATTTCTTTTAATCTTTCGGCCAATGATTTGGGTAATTTATGAAATCTAATAGCATAATCTATTTGTCCATTATCGACTAATTTTCGAAAAATTTCTCTAGCCACTTTAAATCTATTTGGTTGTTGGAATGTACGAAATACACTCCTCATAAATTTAATAAACTTTACCCATTTATTTTGACTTAAACGTCTTCTCCTTGCACCACCATAAAAATTGTAACCATTCATTGTTTGGCTGGTGATGTATTTTCCACCAACATATACTCCGCCCGTAATTAATTGACCGCCTGATGTCATGAGAAGATCTGGAATTAAAGAAAATATAGTTGAAAGTGCAGTTGTTGGATCCATATTTTATATATATTTACATAAGATATTTTATATTTTTTATTTTATTGGTTTTGGATTTAAATCAGATGATGTAAAATAATAAAATGGATAACTATTTCTTAAATAAATAAATTTATCTGGTAGATTGAATAATCTTATAATAAATTCTTTTTTTAATCCAAAATGATTTAATAAAGTATTGAAAACATTACTATCAAATTTCTCTGGAAAGAATATTAATGCATCTAATTCTCTCAATAATGTAGAACTTTTCAATCCTTTATTTAAATGATGCATTATAGCAATTAATGTTATACTATAGTTTCTCCCATTTTGTGCTAAATTATTAACTAATCTTTCTAATATTTTATTCATTTTTGGATGTGGATAATTTTCATAATCATCAAATAAAACAATAGAATTTGTGAATTTATCAGCACTTGGAACTCCAGACCAATCATTAAATGTTTTTTCATCTTCTATTCTTGACGCTTCTTCTAAATCTATTGATTTTGCAAATGGTAAATCATCATAAGCATTTTTTATTCCTGAGAAAACAAATACTCTATCTTCAGGATTAAATTTATGATAAAGTTCTAACAAATATTTTGCAAGTGTTGTTTTCCCAACACCCTTTGCTCCTGCTAAAATTAATACATCATTTTGTTTACTATCTTTTCTATTCTTACCAGGGAAGAAAAGTTTATAATTTTTTTTATTTAATGCTCTCATTTGTTATATATATAATTATTAAATAATAAATTTTACAATTTCATCAGGATGCAAATTTTTAGCAAATTCAAAAAATTCTTTATCATTTAACTCTTTAAATAATAGTCTCAAAATAACTATTTCACCACATTCATTTTCAGAAAGTTTCTTCTCAAGTTTCCCAATGCTATGATGAATTAAATAATTTTGTAAATCATAATGATTATAGGATGTATGATATCCCATATTTCTTAATTCATGTAATAATTTCGATAAATAATGTTCAGGTGGATCTCTATTAAATGTATTATATATTTTGTTCCATTGACCGTCTGGATGAATTCCATATGGATCATAAAAATGTACTGTTTTTCCTTTTGTATAAATTAATGTCCAATGACCTAAATCTCCAGGATATCCAAAATATAATATCCAATTTGTTTTTGGAATGTCTTGAGGCTGAATATTTGCAAGTTCCTCATATCGTATTATTCTATATGGAATATCTAATTTATCTAAAATAGCTGCAATATCGAAATTTGAAAGAGCCATAATATATTAATTTTGTTATAAAAAAATATTATAAATATAAT
>JANWZV010000109.1 GCA_025061805.1 Candidatus Dojkabacteria bacterium
TAAAAAGTTTTTATTCCATATTTGATGATAAAATGTGAATCATAACCTTTGAGATTGTGAAAAAATATTCTAAGTTTTTTGGGTTTTTTAATCTTTTTGTTACATTCGTCGCAAACATAACCAATAAATTTTCCATCAAAATGATCATGATGTCTAACAAGATCTTCTCTAAGTCTTGAACAACAAAAACATTCTCCAATTTTTTGAATATCAATTTTTTCACTCAAATGTTCATTCTCTTTGTATTTTTCCATTAACATATCATGAACATATTTTGTAACATTCCAAAATTTTTTGAAAAGTTCTTCAGGATTTGGTGAATATTCGACAACTAAATATTTAAAATCAGGACAAAAGAACGCAAATGAATTTGGAACTTGAGAATTATCTTCATTTGTTGTTGCTTCAAAATCAGCATAACAAACAGCAGGATAATGTAAAGTATTTTGATAATTTGTAAATTCAAGATATTGATTTTTTCTAGGATATTCATATTTTGGCGGCATATTTTTACATTTTATAGAATGTCTTTCTAATGATTTCTTTTTTGTAAAATAAGAATAACATGAATCACAAATATAAAACGAATTATTGTAATTTCTATCTAATTTTACACCTGATCCTATAAAACCTTTAATATTATTAATAAGAAAGAAATGATCAATATAATGTCCGAGATAAATTTTTGTATATTTAGATGCATCATTACGTAAATGCATTATTTTGTATCCAGGATTATCTTCAATTTGAAAAATTATAATTCTAACATTATAAAAATCTTCGAACTTACAAATATTTTCTTCATTAAAAGTTTCTATTTTATCTAATCCAAACCAATTAAATTCTTTAGCTTTTTCTTTAAGTTTTTTGGATACTCTATAGTTATTTTTTACTTCTTTTAAATAAAATCTTGTTACACACCATTTAAAGCAAGAATCATCATTATTTTGAATATTAACAATACTTTTTGATTCTCGAATCCATTCAGGTAATTCTCTCCATTTCATACCAACAGGAACAGGTTCATGAGTAAAATTAATAAGATCTTTTTTATTTCTGAAAAAAATATTCAGATATACTTCTTCTATTGATTCAATTGAAGTTACAGAATCTGAACCTTCTATATTATATATTTTAATAGCTGCTTCATCAATTAATGATTTTAATACAGTTCTAATTTCTTTTTTATTAGAAACATATGCTTCTTCTCTTTTATATGTTAATGAATTTGCATGAAATTCTACTAATTCATTATTACCAGTTCTTAAATAACATTTAAAACTTAATGACATAAAAAATCCTAATGGAAATTCACCTGTTTCTACTTTAACTATTAAAAATTCTGTTAATCTTTTTAATGTATGATTTAAACATATATCAATAAAATTTTCTTCTTTAATTATTGATATTTCATGAATTTTTTCAAAATCTAATTTTAATGATAATCTATTATGTTTTAATTTTTTACTAATTTCTTTTTCAAATATTCCAAAATCTAATTTTGCAGGAATAGGTTTATCTAAAATTTGAGATGGTAATATATTTTCATTCAAGAAATTTTCTTCAAATTTTCTTGGTAATCTTCTATAAAATTGTGTTAAATCTTTAATATTTCGAATAAATTTTGTTTCACCATATTTTGGATTATTTTTAAATCTATTAATCATTAAATTTTTATATTCGTTAACTAAATTTTTTAATTTGCTAGGAATAATAGTATCTAAAACTTCTTTAGTCTTTTTTAATTTTAATCTTTTTGGAACTTTTGATGGTTTTACACCAACATGTTGAACTTTCTTTGAAGGTCTTCCTCGAGGTCTAGCAATTACACCTCGAGTTTTATATGCTCTTTCCAAAGCATCAATAATATTTCTCAATTGTATTTTCTGTTGTTGTGTTAATTCTTCCATTGTTTTTTAAATATTTTTTATTTCCTTAAGACTCAAATTTTTGAAATCACTTTTGAATTTAATTTTTTGAAATGTTTGATTGTTTTTGTTGTTGTAGTTGTTGTAGTTGTTGTAGTTGTTATGAACGTGATCATCAAGATCATCAAGATCATCAAGATCGTCAGGATCATCGAGACAGTTGTGTTGGTCGTAGTTCTAAGAAGACTCAGTTCCATTCCTCGATGATTCTCTAGACACTTGAAGAACAGATACATTGATAAGAAGATGTGGGATAGTATCGAGGAAGATGATTGAGATGTGTGATTGTCTCGAGAACATCGAGCTGTGTGATTGACTGATTAATCTTAGGATCGAATGCAATATATAATATTATATATGGCACTTGCTCCTAAGATCAATCAGTCAA
>JANWZV010000010.1 GCA_025061805.1 Candidatus Dojkabacteria bacterium
CCTACGATTTTGAGTGAAGTGAAACCTGGTATGCCGGTATTTGATGAAGAAGTATTTGGACCAGTAATTTCAATTAGTCATTATGAAAGCATTGATGATTTATTGAATATGGTAAATTCATCAGTCTTTGGATTAGGTGCTTCAATTTGGACTAAAGACATAAATTTTGCAAAAAGATTAATTAATAAAGTATACGTAGGTAATGTATTTATCAATAGTTCTGTAAGATCTGATCCACGTTTGCCATACGGTGGGGTAAAACTGTCGGGATATGGACGAGAATTAGGATATATAGGTATTCGAGAATTTACAAATGTAAAAACAGTTGTTGTAAAAAGTTTAGCGTAAAAAATGCTTATTTTTTGCTTATATTCTAAATTTACAGCGAAAATGAATCATATAACTTCAAAAGATTATATCTTGACAACTGAAGTGTTTTTTGGAATCATGTTTGTGAGTTATAAATTTAGTTTTTTAGTTTAGCTTCTATATATGAAAGAAAAAACTACAAATAAAATTATTATTTTGCTATCCATTCTTTCTATTTTCTTTTTTCTAATAGGTTTTATATCTGGTGGTAGTTTGTTTAGTTTAAATCAAAGTCGTAGCAATGATACTTCAGTATCTTTTAGTTCAAATGTAAGTTTGATGTCATCACCAAGTTTATCCAAATTGCTATCAGTTACTCCTAAAGTAAAAGTAGATTCAGTTGGATTGTATAGAAGAAACAATATAGTTTTACGTGTATCTAAGTCTAATAATATTGATTCTAGGGTATATTATTTTGGTAGTATATTGGAACAAGACGATAAAATAGTAATGGGAGATTGGAATGGAGATGGTGTATCAACTCCGGGCATATATAGAAATGGTAATTTTTATTTTGTAGAATCGTATCCTGCTGATAATATCATTTCGGAGGAAGATGTAAGTACTATGATATTTGGAAATCCTAATACTTATTATGTACCAATTGCTGGTGATTGGGATGGTGATACTAAAGATAGCTTAGGATTGTATAAGCCAGATACAGGAGAATTTTTTTTAACTGATATTATTGCGTCAGACAGAATTGTAGATCAAGCTACTTATATTGTTGTAATTGGTAGTGGTGCTATAAATAAAATACCGATATCTGGAGATTGGGACGGTGACGGGAGAGACTCCATCGGTTATTACGATTCTTCAAACGGTAAAGTATATTTGAAGAATGATGTAACATCTGGACTTGCTGATATGTATTATGATGTTACAACATATGGTAATGTAGTTTTAGATAAAAATAATATAAAAATTATATCTGGAGATTGGTCAAATCAAGGATTTGATGTTCCTGGTGTTTATGATATAACTACATCTACGTTTTTTTTAAGGTACAATCATGGATTTTCATTGATTAATTATTTTTTTACATATGGCGATCCAAGAATCGACCAATACTCGGTTCCTATAGCTGGTACGTGGGTTAAAGTTATTGATCCAATTAATTTATACTAAAAATTTTTAAATTATCAAATAAAAAATTTAATTTTTTAATTTGTTTAATTTGGTAGTTAAATCTAACCAATAGAGTGTAAGTTTTACATATATGTTTAAGTTGAAAATAATTTTAGTATTATTAGTCCAAATATTTTTGTTGACTTCTGCTTTATTTCCTTTAAGCATTCAAATTAGCGCTGAGACTTTGCAAGAAAAACTAGAAAGGTTAGAACGTGAAATAAAAGAAATAAAAAATAAGAGAGCAGAGGTAGAAAATCAAATAGGTAATTTAAATCGTTCTTTATCTGGTTTTGATTTACAGTTGAGCAAATTAAATGCAGAAATATCTTTATATGAGAATTTTATTGCAGAATTACAGGCTGCGATAGATAAACTAGAAATTGAAATTAAAATAAACGAAGAAAAAATATCTAGATTACAACGCGAAATACTAGAAACAGAAAATTCTATATCAGAAATAGAACATGAAACTAATAAAAGAATTTTAGAAAGTTATGTAAATTATAGGATATATGGTAATTTTGAAGGAGCAGATTATATACTATCTTTGGATGATGTAAATAATTATTTCAAAAAAAATCTTTACAAAGAAATATTACAGTTTCATACTAATCAGTTACTCTCTAAAATTAATTTGTTGCGGACACAATTGATTCAAAAGAAAAAAGAATTAGATAATATTCAGACCGAAAATACTAAACGAAAAACTTTGCTTGCTGTGCAAACAGCTGATTTGCTACACAAAAAGCAAGAATCATCGATCAAGCAAGCACAAATATTGCAAGAAATATATAATATACGTATTCAACAGAATATTAAAAATGCAGCATTGCGCGAAATTACAGAGTATCAGCGTCGTAAACAAGCAGAAGCAGAATTAATTAGGCAGCAAATAATAAATAATTTTGTACCAAAAGATCCGGGTACTTATGTTCTTGCTGGTACGTACATAGCTAAACAAGGATCGACAGGATTCTCAACTGGTGCTCACTTGCATTTTGAAGTAGTGATTAATAATGTCAGACAAAATCCTTGTAATTACCTAAAACCAGGTCCTGCTGGTTGTGGAGTTCAAAATGGCATCTTACAGTGGCCAGTCAAAGATTATCCTATTTCTTTCACTAGTCCTTATGGTCCTAGATGTTTTAGTTTTAATGGATCGCCCTATTGTGACTTTCATACTGGTATAGACGTAGTAGCAACACCATGGAACGCTCCTGTATATGCTGCACATGATGGTTTTGTACATAAAGGAGTTGACCAGTACGGAGGTAAATACATAATACTATGCGAAAGGGCTGATTGTTCTGGTATGAAGACAGCTTATTGGCACTTAAGCGAGTTTTAATTATTGTTATTTGCAGTCAAATTACAAAACACGTTTATCTTCCAAGTATTGTTGCTATGTTTAGTTTTATTTTTTTTCTGATTTATTTATCCTAAGGTAGTTTCCTGGTGTTTTTTTGTTGGGAATGTTTACGAATAATAGGTTTTGACTTAAGTAACTGTTAATATCTAAAACGTCTTCTCTTAGAACTGTACCTACATAGTTGTTTAAGAAGTGTGCCATTGAAATATCATCATTCTTTACATTACACTCTTTAATTTTAGCAACATATTCTAGTATGCTACCGATTTCTTTTATGAAATTTTCTATTTCACTATCATCTATAGATATTTTTGCTAAATCTAAGATTTTAATTATTTGTTCTTTCGTAATCATATTATAATTTTACTCATTTAAAATTGACTAGTAAATAAAATAGCAACTAATTTATTGTTTTTAAATTTATATTAATAAATCAATCTAGCACATACTCTTCAAATCTCGCGGGTATAGTAGAGCTAATGTTATTGTTATTAAGTCGTTCTTGTAACTTTATACTATTTTCCGGTTCAGCGTGTACCAAAAATACTTTTTTTAAATTTACTGTATTGTATCTACTAATCCATGCTAAGTAATCATTTTCGTCTCCATGTGCAGAAAAACCTGTTAAATGATATATTTTTGCATTAACTTTGTATCTACGTTTATTAATTTCTACTTTCTTACTTCCGTTTACAAGTTCTCTTCCTAATGTACCTTCGGCTTGGAAACCAACAAAGACGATTGTATGTCTTTTGTTTTGTATACATCTTTCTAGATGTGTGACTATTCTACCTCCATCAGCCATTCCGCTTCCTGCTATTATTACTACTCCTCGTTTTTTATTTAAATTGATAGATTGTGTAAATTTTTTAACGTATTTCAGACCGGGGAAACTAAATAAGCTATCAATCCCTTCTTGTAGTGCATTATCATATATTTCTGTTATTTTTTGACCTAATGGAGTATCTAGCCATACTTCCAAGTCTTGAGGTAATAGATTAAAGCTTTTCGCATTTTTTATATCATTCAATATTTCTTGAGTTCTCTGAACTGCAAAAGCCGGAATGTATACATTCCCTCCATATTTTACTGTATTATTAATAATATCTATTAAAACTCTTGCTGATTCATCTCTACTAGGATGTGTTACTCCACCGTATAACGACTCCATTACTATATAATTTGGATTCCATTTGTGGTTTAGATCGAAACTACTATCTAAGTGACTTGTTGTTCTACCTATATCTCCAGAAAATACAAGTTGTATTGTATTTTTATTATCTTCGATAGTGATTTCGACACTTGCAGCTCCTAAAATATGTCCTGCTTTTACAAATCTTATTTTTACAGATGAAGTAGGTTGAAAAAATTCATTAAACTTAATATCGTAGTAAAACAGCTTTAATGTTTCACGGACATGTTCACTAGTATAAATCATTGCTCTAATGTTAGTATATTTTCCAAAAAACTCTCCACGCCGATAGTTATTTTCTTGTAGCTTCGCACTATCATACAATAAATGTTCAGTAATTTGATGTGTATGCAACGTTGTATATATCTTACCTTTAAAGCCGTCTAATACCAACTTTGGCAATAGTCCTGAATGATCAATGTGTGCATGTGTTAGTATTACGAAGTCTATTTTTTTTGCATCGAATTGAAATTCTTCAAGATTAATACTCTCTACGTGTGGACCTTGAAACATACCACAGTCGACCAAAAAACTACAATTATTTGTTTGTACTAAATAACAAGAACCAGTAACTGTTTGTGCTCCACCAAAAAATGTTAGTTTTACCATGAATTAATCTTTATATTAACTTAAATACCACATGATCTAATAAGTTTAACAAATTGGCCAGATAATTAAAATTGGTAGAATTTTTATTATATATAAACTAATCTTAAAAGTATCATGTATACTTTAAATTATTAATTTATTTTTTTTATTTCTCGAATAAGAAAATGCTCCCTAAAAACTTCAGATTAAATTCGAATCTAATAAAGTATGTGTTACTTAACGGGGAAATTGTACTTAAAAATGAGTTTTTTATTATAAAAGGTGTATGCTATGAATCACTAAATAATTCGCGATTTGCTATTATTGTTTCTAAAAGGGTTGCTAAAAAGTCGACACAGCGAAATAGAATTAAAAGATTGATCAGAGAGTGGATAAAACGTAATTATATTTTATTTTCTCCTGGTGCTTATGTTGTGATAGCAAGAAAATATTTTTCTCAGCTTAGTAATTGATTTCAATCTAATTTAATAATTTGGATAAATACGTCTTTTGGTATATTTACTTTACCTATCATTTGCATTTTTTTCTTACCTTTTTTTTGTTTTTCTAGTAGTTTTATTTTTCTAGTTACATCTCCACCATAAAGCTTTTGTAACACATCTTTACGATATGGTGGTATATCTTCTCTGGCTATTATTTTATTACCAATTGCAGCTTGTATTGGAATTTTAAATTGTTGTCTTGGTATTAATTCTTTTAGTTTTTCGACTACCATTCTGGCTTTTTTCTCGGCGTGCATACAGTGTGTTAAAAATGATATTGATTCTGCTACTTCTCCATTTACAAGGATGTTTACTTTTACTATATCGCTTTCCCTGTATTCTAAAAATGAATAATCCATTGATGCATATCCATGAGTAATTGATTTTAATTTATCAAAAAAGCTAGTAACGATTTCAATTGTTGGGATTTCGTATAGTAAAGAAATGTATCTGCTGTTATTAAATTTTGTAAAACATTCTAAACTTTTGTAAATACCTCTGTGTTGTTGACATAGTTCCATTACTTGTCCTAGATATTCTTCTGGAGAGTATATGTTTATTTGTAGCCATGGTTCGTATACTTTATCGTACAATCCTTTCTCTGGGAATTCAATAGCTGTACGTATTTTTGCTATATTTGTTTTTGTATCTATATTAGAGATATTGATGTTAGGAACTTTTGTATAATCATTTGTTTTTAAATGTACCTTAAATTCTACGCTTGGAATTGTACTTATTAAATCTATACCAAATTCTCTTTCCAATCTATCTTGTGTAATTTCTAGATGTAGTAATCCTAAAAAACCACATAAAAATCCAGTTCCTAAGACTTGTGAAGATTCTTTTTCATAGGTTAACGACGAATCATTTATAGATAGCTTTTCTAAAGCATTTTTGAATTTTAAGAAATCTTTTGAATCTACAGGATACAAACTTGCAAACACAAAAGGTTTTGGTTTTGTATATCCAGGCAAAGGCATTACCTTACTTACAATGTCTTCTTTACCTAGTGTTATTGTATCACCAATACCAATATCTTTTATATCTTTTAGACCAGTTGCAATATATCCAACATCTCCTGTTTGAATTTTACTAGTAGATTGCATTTTAGGTGTCATGAAACCTATTTCTATAGGTTTTATAATTTTTTGATTGGATAGCAAACAAAGTGTATCATTATTTTGTATTTCTCCATCGACGACTTTTATTAGAGCTGTTACCCCTTTAAATTCGTGGAAAAATGCATCAAAAACTAAAGCTCTTAATAATGTATTTGTACTTTTAGGTGGTGGTATTCTTTCTACTATTGCATCTAAAATTTCTTTTATTCCAACGCCAGTTTTACCAGAAGCTAAAAGAATTTCGTTTTCATTAAATCCTAGTATTTCCTTAATTTGATTTTTTGTTTTTGCTATATCAGCATTTCCCATGTCTATCTTGTTAATTACAGGAATGACTTTAAGATCATATTCTAGTGCCTTTACGACGTTTGCTATGGTTTGAGCTTGTATTCCTTGTGTTGCATCTACTAGAAGCAATGCACCTTCACAGGCACGTATTGATCGCGATACTTCATAACTAAAGTCAACGTGTCCTGGTGTATCTATTAGGTTTAGTGTATATTCTCCAATCGGCGATGTTTGATATTGTTTAGTGTATTGGTATTTTAAACGAGCTGTTTGTAATTTTATTGTAATTCCTCTTTCTTGTTCGAGTTCAAGTGTATCTAGAACTCTGTCTTTCATCTCTCTTTTATTCAGGGTACCCGTGTATTCTATTAACCTATCTGCAAGAGTAGACTTACCATGATCTATGTGTGCTATGATACAAAAATTACGTATGTTTCTCATATAAAGAATTATATAAATTTAAATTATACATTATGTTTTTTACTAATAGCATGATAATATATACATACTAGTTTTACTTAATATATTTTATAAAAGTAATACATGGTATATGTTGTCAAAAGGTATAATTTTGAGTCCTCCTGTATTAGTCATAGATGAGAGTGTCGATCAGAGTTTTGCAACTATTTTCTTAAAAAATAATACAGATACTGCTGTTGCTGTAAATATTGAAGTACATAGTTTAGATATACTAAAGTACGTTGATACTGGTAGCTTTGTATTTAGAGACATTACACAGGAACAAATTATATTGTTATTAAATAAGCTAGAACTTGACAAGTACAAGAATAATGTACAGATACCTCCTAGTACAACTCAAAATTTTGTAGTAAATATATCTAATTTAAAAGAGCTTAAGTACTTATATCCTGTTATACAGTTTAATATAAATTCAATTGATAATATCCAAGATCAAAATAATTTATCCATTAGTTACAAATTTTATTCTATACTTGTGTACAAAGATAAATTACAAGATGAAATTATAACACAAGAACGTATCGACGTTGTTGAGTTTTTACCCTTATCGAATTTCGGAGTTACTCCCTCAATTTCTTTCCGTATTACATTGAAGAATCAGACAGATCAATTTTTACAGCCTATTGGATATATAAGAGTATATAATCCCTATATGCAATATTTTGAAAAGACATCTATTATTAATGAAGATTTGGAAATATTATTTCCAAAACAACAAAAAGAATTTGTAGTAACATGGGATAATACTTCTTCCTCAGTATTCAATTTTGATATAGGTAAATTTACAGCTAATCTGTTCTTGAAGGATGATTATAGTTTACTTGTTCCAGAAAACCTTAGAGGTATAACTCATTTTTATGTAGTACCTATATTCTCAGTATTGACTATTGTGATTTTAGTTATTTTTTTTGTTTTTGTTGTTATGAAAATTAAGAAATCTAAAGTATATAAATACGTAAGTGTTTTTACGAAAACTAAAACAAAGTTGAAGGTTTGAGTCTTTTATATTGTGAAAAATAACACAATACAGTAATATTATATTTATTAATTTTTATGTAGTAAATATCGTTCTTGTTTTTATTTGTGCCAAATAATAAAATAATATGAAAAATGTATTGTATAGTTCAATTGTATTAGCAACTTTTGTTTCGCTATTAGGTTTTTCTTTCTTGGGGTTAATTTCAATAAATCCTCGTGTCTATAATAGTGAAATAAGTGTAAACAATTTCTTACAAAGAAATGTAGCTGGAATTATTAGTACGAATAATTATAATAGCGATGAGAAAATACATAATGTTCCGCCTATTGTAACTTTGTTAGGTGAAAAAAATAAATATAATAACTTGTTCCTAAATAAAGGTGAAGAAGGTTCTTATTCTATTTCAATTTTGTTAGAAAACATCGATAAATATTTGAGTATACCTTTTATAAAAATTACTAATTTATCTAATATTCAAGAAGACATAAAGCTTAGTTTATCAGTAGTTGGAGAAATTTCAAATTATTTAACTATAGAAGTTCAAGATAAGTACAATGTACTTAGATTATTTGACAGAGGGGAAAATACAGTACAATACATAAATTTAGAACCTAGACAAACAAGGGAACTATATTTAAACCTATATAGTAGTGTCCCTGTGAACTTTTCATTTGGTATTTTCTTTGATATTGAATAAATACTGTAAACACATTAAAATTGTTGTACTTGCCATGTATTCTAAGTTGTTATTACATGTTTCATATGAGTAAGTCAGAAATTTCTCAGATAAATCCAAAACTAGAAGCAGTAAAAGTAGCGATACATCAAATTACTAAACAGTTTGGAGATGGTGCTATTATGACGTTGTCCGACGATAAGGTAAAAAAAATGGATGTTATTTCTACTGGAGCGATTGGCTTAGATATAGCATTGGGAGTAGGAGGGGTACCTAAAGGAAGAATTATAGAAATATTCGGTCCGGAATCTTCTGGGAAGACTACTTTAGCTATGCATATAATGGCTGAAGCTCAAAAAAATGGAGGTGTAGCTGCATTAATAGATGCTGAACATGCTTTTGATTCTGAATATGCCAAAAGAATAGGTATAAAGCCAGATTTATTATTAGTATCGCAACCTGATTATGGTGAACAAGCACTTGAAATATTAGAGACGTTATTAAGATCTGGAGGTATAGATGTAATTGTAGTTGATTCTGTAGCAGCGTTAACGCCAAAAGCTGAGATTGACGGAGAAATGGGAGATGCACACTTAGGCTTGCAAGCTAGACTTATGAGTCAAGCGCTCAGAAAAATTACTAGTATTGTAAGTAAAACCCAAACTGTTGTTATTTTTATTAATCAGCTTAGAATGAAGATAGGGGTTATGTTTGGTAATCCAGAAACCACTACAGGAGGTAATGCTTTGAAGTTTTATGCGTCTATTAGAATAGATATAAGAATAAAGGAAAAAATAATGAAAGATGATGAGGTAGTAGGTAACGTAGTTAGAGTAAAAGTAGTAAAAAATAAAGTTGCACCACCATTTAAAGAAGCGGAATTTGAAATTCGATACGGGGAAGGAATAGATAAAATTTCAAGCTTAATAGACACAGCTATAAAGTACGGTGTAATCGAAAAATCAGGTGCTTGGTTTAAATACAAAAGTGAAAATTTGGGACAAGGTAAAGAATCTGTAAAAGACATGATAAAAAATGATAAAAAGTTATTACAAGATGTTTGGAGTGAAGTAAAAAGTGTTGCAGGTTTGTAATTAACAAAAATCATAAACTAGATTATTTATCTATTTTACAAAGTATATGCCAAATTATGAATCATATAGATAAAACTATAGAAGCAATATTTGTATCAAAAGTACGAATTAAGGCGTTAAAATACTTTCTGTATAATCCAAAAAAAAGTATCCATTTACGCGAAGCAGTACGCGAATTCGAAGAAGAAATAACTTCAGTAAGAAGAGAGTTAAGTAGGCTAGAAGAAGCTAAATTACTACTATCGCAAGTAAAAGAAAATAAAAAATATTATAGACTCAATATGGAACATGAATTCATAGATGAACTTATCGGTATAGTACACAAATCTTACGGTCTTGGTTATGCAGTTATTTCACAGTCTAGAAAACTGGGTAATATAGAATTTGCTTTATTAACGTCTGCTTTTACAAAAGGTCAGTTTTTTGGCCCTCAAGTAATAGATTTGCTTGTAGTAGGAGACATAGATTTAGACCTATTATCAGAAATTGTAAAAGAGGAAGAATACAAAATTAATAGAGAAATACATTACATGGTAATGAAGTCCTCTGAATTCGTAATGCGTAAACGAAGAAGAGATCAAAATTTACTAGACATAATATTTCAAGATTTGGTTTTGTTAATTGGCAAGAAAGCTGATCTGATAAAGTTGTAGTTAAATAAATATTTAGAGTAAATTTTGTAGTTTGTATTTCTTACTCTATCACTAAATAAATATGAAGATACAAATTTATGGTCCTTATTATACTAGTTATAGTCTTGCAAAGATAAACAGAAATTTAGCGTTGGCTTTAGATAAGTTTGCAAGATCAAATAATTTAGATGTTCAAGTAACTTTATGGTGTTCCGAAGATGATATTGACTATTATCCTACTTCAACAGAATTACAGAACGTTAAATATAGACATTTAGTAAAAAATGAAGAAAGCCCTGATATATCAATATATAATAATTTCCCAAAAAACTTTTATTCTAATTTGGGATTAAGTAAACTTGCAGGAAAAATAAAGTTTATGTATCTAGCATGGGAAGAAAGTGTGTATCCGGAAAGGTGGGTAAAAGAAATTAACCAATATTTAGATGGTATATTCGTAACGTCGACGTTCGTAAAGAAAATTTTACTTAATTCAGGTGTACGAATCCCTATATTCGTTGTTCATCCAGGAGTAGATGATATATTAGAATTTGAGTCAAAAAACTTTTTTAATTTGAAATCAGATAAGTATTTTAAAATACTCCACATTAGCTCTTTGAAAAAAAGAAAAGGTGTAGATGTTTTGTTACAAGCATACATAGAGACGTTTAAATCTACAGATGATGTTGTGTTAATAATAAAAACTTTTCTAAATAGAGACAATACTGAGCTAATTTCTTACGTACGGCATTTACAAAAATTTGATCAAAACCCACAGATAGAACTAATCATTGAAGATTTGACCGATGCTCAAATTGCTAGTCTACACTCGATAGCTGATATAGAGGTCTATCCTAGTCGTGCAGAAGGGTTTGGATATCCACAAATAGAGTCTATGTTGTTTTATAACCCAGTAGTAGTGACAGAGTACAGTGCATATTTAGACTTTCTTAACCAAGATAATGCTTTTTTATTGGATTATAAAATAACTGATGCCGTACAGTCAGAATTTCCTAATATCGGAGCAAAATGGGCTGAACCAAATAAAGATGATTTATGTCGAATATTAAAATACTTATATTCTAATGCTAGACAAATAAAGGAAGACAAACAATCAATTTTGTTAGGTGATCATACTAATTTATCAATGTTTGGTAAAAATCTTATACGCGCTTATCTAGAAGCAAAAAAGTTCACATGGGAAAATACAGCTAGCCAATTTTATAGTATTTTATCTAGCTTTTTTAAAATATGTGCTTCCAACTTGAGCGATAGTAGCTTAGCAATAATTAGTACATACAATGATGATTCAGGTATCTCTGAATATACTCGAACAATATATAGTTTTGCACGTAAATTTTTTAAAAATCTGTATTTTTTATCAAACCGGGATACGATTTTATTAAATCAACAAGATGAAGATAATGTACATAGATTATGGAATATTAAAGATAATAACGTGGATAAAATAGTAGATTTCGTATTGTCAAATAATGTTAAATCGATTCATTTACAGTTTCATTCTGCTCAAATGTCAATTCAATTTGTAAATTCATTGCTCGATTTATTGCCGAATAATGTTGATGTTTATATAACTTTTCATAATTTAAAAGTTAACAACATTAATTTTGCAAAAGAGATAACCAATATTAATAGGTTTAAAAAAATTTTTGTTCACAATTCTTCAGATGTCAATTATCTAAAAGATTTTTATCCTGTTGATAGAATTGTAGTACATCATTTACCAGTGAAAGAATTTGCTGTATTTGGTATTTCAAAATTAAAAGAATATCTAGGATTAAATAATCGTTATCCTATTATTCTTACACATGGTTTTTTAAATACCAACAAAAATATACAACAAATAATACAGGTTGTTGAGATCTTGAAGGAACAATATCCAAATGTTTTATTTATTAGTTTATCTGCTGTTAGTGATAGTAATATCCTCGCTAGCAAAGTATTGAATGATTTATACGATTATACGGTTCGCAAAAAACTAGAAAATAACGTCCTAATCGTACCACAATTTTTAAATGATTATGAAATAATCTATTTTGCACACATATCAGATTTATTTTTGCTAAACTATTCTGATGTTGGCGAATCTGCTAGTGCTGCACTAAATAAAATAATAAATGCTAAGAAACCAATAATTGTTACAGATATTAGAACTTTTTATGATTTTAAAGAACAGGTGTTAAAAATTAGTTCTCCTTATGACTATAATGCTATGTTAGATAAAATACAACAGGTCTTACACAATCAAAACTTGCAGAAAGAATTAGCAAATTCTTTAGAGATATTTGCTAAACAAAATACTTCGGAAAAAATAATGCTTAAAGTAATAGAATCGTATATGTAATCATTAATCATTGGAGAAATTTTTTTAACATTAACATTAAAGTATTCATTACAATAGATGAATTTGTATTTATATCCGCAACATGCTTATTATTTTTCAAGTACTAGATCAAAACCATGGCGTGGTTGGTATAAAATTATCCCTTATCTTAGTAAGTTTAATAATCCATATGTAATCGATTTTGGATGTGGAAATGGGCGTTTTTTAAGATTTTTGAACGACAACTTAAAAAGTTTTAATTACTATGGTGTTGATTATTCCAAAACTTTACTAGACATAACAAAGAATCTTTCGCAAAAAATAAAGAAAAATATTAAATTATTTTTAATTGACTTAAATACGGTTGATATGCAAAGTTTTGTTAAACAAATCAAATGTAAATTTGATTGCATAGTAATTTTTGGACTGATGCATCATTTAAAAACTTATAATGCTAGACTAAATATTATGAAAATATCGTCAAGCATTTTAAATGATATAGGCTATATAGTAGTTACTTGGTGGAAATTCTTAGATTTCCAAAAATATAAAAAAAAGATTTTAATAGATTTGGATTATACAAATTCATTTTATAATGGCGATAATAGTAGCCCCCATAGCTTTGAATACAATTATATAATGAAGTTTGGTCTGAATGCACAGAGATTTTGTCACTATTGTACAGATATCGAAATAAACAATCTTATTGAACAAGCTAATTTGCAAATAGTGGAAAAATTTTATTCGGATGGCCAAGATGATAAAGAGAATTTGTATACAATCCTAACTTTATATAGACAATAGTAGAGATGAATAAAATAGTTAAAATTTGAAATAAAATGTTGAAGATCTCACATATAACTAAACGTAAAATTAACTTATATTTATTTATTTTACGAAACAAATATTTAACTATTTATTCCTTTGTTAAATTTGTTTTCGTTGTACTAATTTCTTTTGTTATTTATACTGTATTTCTTTGTGGATTTACGATATATGTTCAGAATTCAAAGATTATATATGACATAATTGATATACCAGACGAATTTGTTGAAGGTGTTGTATTTATTTATAATAATGATGATTACTTTATGAAAAAACAAATCATTGAACACGCATATAATTCTTATACTCTAGGCAAAATAAAAAAAATCAAAATCATAGTCTTTAACGAAAATAGCAAAATTGTAGAAGATAATACCATTTTTTCTAGTATATTTAGAGACTTACCGACAGGTAAGATAGATTTTGACTATAAACATGTCGATGCTTTAGATTTTTGTATAAATACCTCTATTTATGAATACAACAGATTTGTATCTTTTGCCAGTCGAAATATATTATTAGAAATACTAAGTTATTGTAATTATTTTTATAAGCATACTGTAGGAGTATTAGCGTATCATGGTAATGAATACAGTTTGTTATATTTTGTTACGTATACTGTCAGATTGTTGTATACTATCTTTAGTCTTTCATTTAATAACTACAAGTTTGAGTTTATTTAAAACTTACTTTTGTTTTATATAGTTTTTTATATAGACTTGTTTTTATTTCTGTTATTTTAGTAAAAATTGAAAAGACTATTCATCATTGTACTTGTATCTATAATATGTGTACTTTTTATACTATATCTTTCGAATATAGTTTTGATACGAGATAGCGCTAGACAAAATAGTATCACTCCTAACAATAACAATTTAAACAATCAAATGAATAAAGATGACAGAAAATATAAAAATAATCACGATGTAAACAATGACACAAATAATATACACGGTTTAGACCAATTTAGTATGGTTGTAGTAAATAACATTGGAGATTTATATTTGCTTAACTTAAATGATAATGTTTTACCTATTAGTTTAGAGAACGTAACGTGGTTGCATCCCAAGTGGAATAGATCTAAAAACTATTTAGCAATATTACGTTTAGATACAGTTAAAAATATGTTTTTGTATGACTTAAATAATAGTACATTGTTCAAAGCTACAAATTATACTTTGTTTGGTATAGATGATTATTTGTGGCTTGATGACAAAAATATCCTTTTTTTGCAAGGAGATAATAACAGCAAATGGTTACACAATTACGATATAGATTCAAAGTCTATAACTAAACTATTTCAAGTTGATGCAGCTTTTAAAGAATTAAAAATTAGTCATGTTGGAGATATTTACGTTTTTAAAAGCGACGAGAAAATACTTTTAAAAGCCAAGGATGGGAAAGATGTCGCCACAATACCTGTGCAGTACCAAGACGGTAAAGTAGTAGATATTAGTTTTCTTACAACCATAAGTAATATTGGTTTAATTCAATTAATGAATAAAGATAACGTTATACAGTTTTATTTGATTTTAGTTACTTCTACTGCTGCAATAGATATTATTAGTACCAATAAAATATTTGCAGAAAATATATTGTATTCATGTGCATTTGACGAAAATAACATATACGCATTGACAGATAATAAGAGACTTATTAAGTTGTTTTTAACTTTTGTAGATAATACTGGTTGGATAATTGACTTTAAGTCTGAACTTAAATTAGAAAATTTAAATAATTTACTTGATACGCAAAGTCAACAAAAGCTGAAATTATTCTGTGGTAATAACTTTGTTGGTATAACAATTGAAGATAATATATTTACTGTATTTGTTAATGATGAGCAAGTAATCAGCGATTATTTGTATAATGCTAAATATTTTGATTATTAATTATTTTTTATTTTTTAAGTATTATGCACGATAATAATAGTTTAAAATCTGAAGTACTTCTTTCCAAGCTAAATCAATTTATTAGAGAAAAAGATATACTTAATCTGGCAGATAGAGATATTGTGGACAGTGATAGAGATAGAGATAGAGATAATATGAGATATTTACTAAATGCGCTTGATAGTACTAGAAATATTTTATCTGCTTTGAATATGTTTATTAAATCTAGAAGAGGTGTGATAGGTAAGATTAAAAGTATAATTGAAAAAATTGTAAAAAATATATCTTTAAACTTGTTAGAAACGGTATTGGTACGTCAAAACAAATTTAATGATATACTTTATTACGCAATTGTAAATTTAGATAAAAGAATACAAGATATAGAGAATAGAGTGATTGAACTTACTAAGAATACACAAAATAGTTCTAACAAGTAATGTCTCTAGATTGATATAATTTTTTTGTTAATATTATGAAAGTAGTAATATTTGCTGGTGGGTTTGGAAAAAGATTGTGGCCATTGTCTAGAAAGAGTATACCAAAACAATTTCATAAGATATATGAAGACATGACGACGCTAGAACATGCCTATTGGCCTTTAGCAAAAAAGTATGGTATCGAAAATATTTATATATCTACAACAAAAGATTATTACGATCACATAAAAGGAATAATAAAGAATGTTTCGGATAGTAATTTGATATTAGAGCCTAGTAGCAGAGATAACGGGCCAGCTGTAGCTTATGCGATGAATTATCTATACAAAAAATTCCCAGAAGATAAAATTTTAATAAGATGGCAAAACTCTATTATACAAAATGAACAAATTTTTTTATTTATGCTAGATAAGGCAGAAGAATCTTTTGATCAACATAAATTGGATTTAGTCTATTTTGCAGTACCTATAAAATTCCCAAGTACAAATGTTGGATATATCAAGGTTAGCGAAAAGTTGTTCAGCTTTGGTGAGGATATATCTGTTTACAAATTTGAATCATTTATTGAAAAGCCAAGTATAGACAAAGCTATTGAATATTTTAGTAATTCAAAGGTGTATTTTTGGAATCCAGGAACATATATTACTACTCCAAAGTTTATACTAGAAAATTTATCTGTTACTAGCCCTAGTATATTTAACTTAATTCAACGAATTAATGAAGTATCAGATGAAAAAGAAATATTAAGGCTATATAACTTAATGCCAAGAATTTCTATTGACTACGCGCTGTGGGAAAAATTACCTAATAATAACATACATGTATTTGTTTCTGATTATGGATGGTATTATCTTTCAACGTGGACTGATCTAAAAATTGCATTATTGAATAAACAAAAAGGTAGTACATCATTTTGCAAAGGTTTGGTTGAATTATCGGATTCTAGTAATAATCTGATTTTAAATTATGTAAAAAATAAATTGGTATGTTTAGTAGGGATCAATAATGTAAATGTGATTAATACTGAAGATGTTTTGCTTGTGGTTCATGATAGCAAATCTGCTGAGATAAAAAAGATTTATGATATGTTAGATGAAAAATATAATCAAAAATATACTAATTAATTAGATAAATAGCAATTTTGTTATAATGACTAAATAACTAATGTAATTTTGGAGACAATTTGAGTTGACTTTTTGTATTTTGTGTGAAAAAATAAGTATACTCTAGTTTAAGTAGTTTTAGTTTATATATTATCTTTTGTTTATGCCAGTGTATAATAGTAAATCAAAAGGATTTACAATCTTAGAATTAATAGTAGCAATGGCGATTATAGCCGTACTTGCTACATTAGGTGTAGCTGGTATATCTATTGTGCAAAGGTCAGCTAGAGACGCAGAAAGAAGAGCAGTAATAGAACAAATAGCTGCTTTAATGGAAGAGTTTAGAGGGGCAAATGGTAGATATCCTGAAGTAGTGGGTAGAGTTAGCTCTAGTAATTTGACGCAGCTGAGAATTTGTGCAACGAGTGCTTGTACTAGTAGTAGAATAATAGAATTAAAAGGATCAGCAGTACTATTTTCTACTAATCCGACGAGTGGTTTGTCTACTCCAGAAGGTACTGTGTATTGTTTTACTCGTACAGCAAATGGTGCAGCATATAGTATTGGTGCTTCTTTAGAAAGCGGAGGTGCTCATCGTATAGAAATAGGTAATGCTACTCCATGTAGCTTTACTACAAATGCTATATAAATATTAATAAAAATAACTTAGTTTGTTACGTAAGTTTTTTATAATTAAGGAAGTAGTTGTTGTATTGCAAGTTTATGTTTTATTTTACTGATATGTATTCGCTACCTATGTTAAGTTTCGCGTATGGTGACTTAGAACCATATATAGATGCGAAAACAATGGAAATTCATTATACTAAGCATCACTTAACTTATATAAACAATTTAAATTCTGTATTTGAAACTCATCGCGAATTGGAAGACGTTAGTTTAGATTATTTGTTGACTAATTTATATAACCTACCTGCTGAAATTCAGACTATAGTAAGGAACAATGGAGGAGGTCATTGGAATCATACTTTTTTTTGGAGTATTCTTGGCCCAAATGGTTCTAAGGAGCCTAATGGTTATTTAATGGAAGAGATTAAACAAGCGTTTGGTAGTTTTGTTGATTTTAAAGTTAAATTTAAGGAGGTAGCGATGCAAAGATTTGGTAGTGGATGGGCATGGCTTGTACGAAATAAAGATGGTTTATTAGAAATTTATTCTACTCCTAATCAAGATTGTCCAATTACTGAAGGTAAAGTACCAATTATAGGACTAGATGTCTGGGAGCATGCGTATTATCTCAAGTATCAAAATAGACGCTCTGATTATATAGACGCATTTTGGAATGTGTTAGATTGGTCTAAAGTTAGTTAAATTTGTTTAAAGTTGTACGCAATTTAAAATTTTTTTATTGTCTTTTTTGTGTGTTTTCATTTTTTCGTGAATTATTCTTGTTTGTTCGATAGAAATGTAGTAACAAATAATTAGAGTACATTCATTTATGTTGTTCAGTGCATTTATGTAATCCTTATCCTGCTTAACTTATATTGTATAACACAGCATTAGTAAAATCGAACTAATTACTTTTGGCTTATTTATATTATTTCCATATAGGATTGTTTTGTTTAGTTGACTAAAATTTAGTTAAATTTAGTTATTACGTATGAATACTTTTGAAAAATCTATATTTTTTATTTTCATAGCATTGTAATTGTTGCTTTTTATAGACATTACTATACCAAACGATATACAGTATACTATTACTGAAGTTCCTCCATAGCTTACTAGTGGTAGTGTCATTCCTGTGACTGGTAGAACTCCTATGTTCATTCCTATGTGTTGTATAACATTAAAAAATATTAATAAAAAAATGCCAAATAACACATTTCGAAAAAAAAGTGATTCTGTTTTATAAAAAACTAATAGTATGTAGTGAAAAATGTAAAAGTATGTGCTCATTAAGACAATGCTACCAATAAAACCAAATTGTTCTCCAATTGTTGCAAAAGCAAAGTCCGTATGGGCGTATGGTAATAATTTTTCTGAAATTATTTTTCCATTCATTAAACCGTGGCCAAATAACCGACCACTACCAAAAGCAATAATTGCTTGATTGCGTTGCCAATTTATTCCTAAATAATCTATGTTTGGATTTAAAAATCCAATAATTCTATTTTTTTGATAATCGATCAGTATGTTATCGTATAGGAAAGTTATTATTCTAGGAATAAAAAATGAAATAACAAATATAAAAGTAATTAGTAAAATTAATTTAAATTTCAATTTCAATAATATTCCTATTGGAAACAAAAATATTATATACAACAATAGGATAAGCAAAATTTTGTCTAAACTATTAGGTAATTCCATAGAGTAAAATACATAAGCTAACAGTAATCCAGTTATGGCAGAAAACATTAATGAAAATAAATAAATTGCTTTCGTATTAAAAATATTCCTTATAAGTAAACAAGTGAATATTAATAAAATGATTATTGTGTTACCTAGAGAATTTTGTAAAAAAACTAGTATGATAATTAATATAGAAATCGATATATATACTATTTTGTCAATGTTATTCTGTAAAAGATGCGTTGTATAAAGAAAAATATGTTTTTTATTGCTACTTGATACATTTCTAAATGTATTCATGCTTTTCTGTTTTTTATTGAACGCCCAAGATATGCAAAGTGCAATTACTAGTTTGGCTATTTCTGCTGGTTGAATATAGAATATACCTGTGTCAAGCCATCTTTGTGCAACACCTACTTTTATTCCATTAGTGAGTACTAGTACTAATAAAATTATTTGTATTACTAAAATTGTTATCTTGAATTTGTTGCTTAAAAAAATGGAAACAGGCAAATAGTTCATAAAAAAAATTATTAATAAGCCAATAGCGTAAAAAACTAGTTGGTTTTTCACGTCATTTGAAATTTGTTCTGATTTTGTGAATGTTGTAGTAAAGATGTTCACTATTCCAAATAACATCAAAAGTACAATGGATAATAAAAACATAGCTCTAGATTCCACAATATTTTTCATTGCACTACTAAACTACTAGACTGTAAAATAATATTGTATTATAATAATTTATTAAAAATTAGTTATTTATTTTATTAGTTTATGCAGAAAATATTTAATCTTTTGCGGAAAGTTTTATTGGTTATGTTATTTTTTTTGTTGTTTTCTAGCACAGTAGTGTTTGGTGTTTTGTTTGTGTTACGTTCTAATGAACTAGATAGGTTAAATATTGTATACAAAGAAGCACAGCAAAGTTTGAATGCAGACAAACAAGCATCAGAAACTACTATTGCTGACCTAAAACAAAGTTTTGTTGAGTTAAATAAGCAAGTGCAAGTATTAAGAAATGAGAATGATAGATTAGTACAAGAGTTAAAAGAGATAAAAAAGTTTGAGAAAGGTAGAATTACAGGTAGTATCATTGCGTTTATACCTACAACTGGAGAAAATAAGTATGGGCAGTTTCAACTAGTATGTGCTGAGAACGTAACAAATACAAATGTTAGGTATTGTGTATCATTGTCGGCAATTGAACAACATTTTACTTTAGATGTTCCTTTTGGTAAATACTATGTAACTTCCACCTTAATGTACCAAAATGGAACTTTTTCTGATAAAAAAGCTTTTTATACTGAATACGTAAAATGTGTACAAGAAAAAAAGACTAATGTATGTGATCAATCTTTATCTGAAAAACTTGTTGAAATAACTTTGGATTCTAATACTAAAAGTGCAAATGCAAGTCCTATAGATATTAAATTCTAAGTGCTTATGCTGTAAGTATATGCGTAAATATTTTGTACTAACTTTTTAACGTACGTGTTATTTACTTTAATTAACAATCTCAAATATTTATTTTATAATTTTATTCTATAAATATGTAACTCTAACATATACGCAATTGTAATTTGCAAGGCGTGTTGTAGAATCACGGCATGTTTTTTAGCTATTTGTATGTATATAGCTTGCTTGTTATTCTAGCTAGTAATTGCTTGTCTTTAGTGATAAAATATACTTTCGATATTTTATCTTTAATTAAACTTTTAGTTTATGACTAATCGTCTGAACCTTACTATAGATGCTTCTCAAAAGTTACAAATGGATTTTTTAGAAGAACAATTTAAGGCTTTTGATAGATTTAAAGCTGAAGGTTTTCAAGAATTGTTAGAAGAAATTAATCCTGTTACTGACTATTCAGGTAGTGTGTGGGAACTAGAATTTCAAGATGTAGAGTGGGGAGAACCAAAATGCTCATTTCAAGAAGCTCATCGTCTTGGCATTACTTACGAGGCACCTGTATACGTATATGTAAGGTTATTGAATAAGAAAACTGGAGAAATTAAAAAACAAAGAATATATTTGGCTGATGTTCCTATTATAGGACCTAGAGCAACTTTCATGATAAACGGAAATGAAAGAGTTGTAATATTCCAGATAATTAGAGCTGAAGGTATACTGTTTGATGAAAGTGCTAGTTCTAGTCCGAACAAAAGATTATATTCTGTAAAACTCATACCTAACAGAGGTAACTGGTACGAATTAGAAATAAGTAAAACTGGTGTAATGAGTACACGATTACTACAGAGAAGACCGCGTATACTACTAACTACCTTACTTAGAGCAATAGGATATTCGTCAGATGAAGAAATAATACGTTTACTTGGTAAATCGGATGAAGGGGGTAATATATCTTTTGTAGAAGCAACCTTAAAAAAAGATCCTTCCAAAAATACAGAAGAAGCACTAATAGAAATTTATAAAAGATTAAGACCCGAAGATACAGTTACTCTGCAAAGTGCTAAAAATTTAATAGATTCTATATTATTCAATCGTAGGAAGTTTTACTTAGGAAAGGTGGGAAGATATAAGCTAAACAAAGAGTTGGGAATTACTGATGTAGATATAAGAGATAAAAAAAATCATATTTTGAGAAAAGAAGATTTAGTTGAAGCAATAAAAGCATTAATTGAACTAAATCATGGGAAAAGACTTCCACATGATATAGATAGTTTAAGTCATCGTAAAGTTAGAGGTGTCGATGAGTTGTTAAAAGAAAAACTTCGTGTTGGATTTTTGTTATTGGAGAAAAATATAAAAGATAAAATGTCTACTTTTTCTCCTGATCAAAAAGTAACTCCAGCAATGTTAGTAAATACACGTTCGGTTAGTGCTGCAATTAATCAATTTTTTGGTAGTAGTGTAACTGTAAGATTTTTAGATCAGACAAATCCATTTACGGAAATAGATGCAAAACGAAAAATTACAGCAGGCGGTCCTAGAGGTTTAACAAAGGAAAGAGCTACCTTTTCTGTACGTGATGTACATAATTCACATTACTCTCGATTCTGTCCAGTTGCTACTCCTGAAGGACCTAACATAGGACTCGTTAATCAACTTTCAATTTATGCAAGAATTAACGAATATGGATTCGTAGAAGCACCATATAAAATTGTTAGACATAATATACACTTGGATGAAGATATGGATGATATTTTATTAAATCGTATTCTTTTAGAAGACGTAATATCTAAGAATCAAAAGATAATTTTGGCTAAAGGGGAATATATTACAAAAGATAATATAGCTAGTGTAAAACAGGAATCTTTAAAAAGAATATTGAAAGTTGTATCTTTTGTTGTAAATAATCAGTTGCTATATTTAGATCCTGATGAAGAAATGAAATATAAAATTGCGAGTGCAGCAATTAAAAAAGACAAATATGGAAATATTTTGGACGAAAGAACTTATGTACGCGATGGCAAATATTATTCTAAAGTTAGTGTGGATAAAATAGATTTGGTTGACGTGCTGCCAGCTCAGATTGCAAGTCTAAACTTAGCTTTAATTCCTTTTGCTGCAAGTGATGATACAAATAGAGCAATGTATGCTGCAAAGATGTTATCTCAAGCTGTACCTTTAGTAAAACCAGAACCACCTATTATAGGTACAGGTTTTGAGCGCGATGTAGTTATTGCCACTAAAAGATGTGTTATGGCAAAAGAAAATGGTATAGTGATATATGCAGATGCTAGTAAGGTAAAAGTGCGTTATACGAGTGGTAACTTAAATGGGTGCGAAGAAGAATTTAATGTTGAAAAGTTCGTACGTACCAATCAAGACACGTGTTTTTCACAAAATGTTGTAGTAAGAACGGGACAAAGTTTCTCAAAGAACGATATCTTAATAGAAAGCCCTTGTTCTGTAGGAGGTGAGTTGTCGCTAGGAGTAAATTTGAGAACAGCCTATTTATCTTACGAAGGTTATAATTTTGAAGATGGCATAGTAATATCCGATAGATTGGTGAAAGAAGATATTCTAACATCTATACACATTCAAGAATATGTACAAGAAATTAGAGAAACACGGCTAGGACCAGAAATAATTACTAGAGATATTCCAACTGTAAGTGAGTATGCTCTCAGAAATTTAGATGAAAACGGAATAGTAAGAATTGGAGCGTATGTAGAATCAAACGACATTTTAGTAGGTATTATAGCTCCTAAAGGTGAATCAGAACTCACTGCTGAAGAAAAGCTATTAAGAGCTATTTTTGGTGAGTATTCTAGGGATGTTCGGGACAATTCCTTGCGTATGCCAAATGGAGAAAGTGGTGTAGTAATAGGTACTCAGATTTTAACACCTGATGTTGGTGCAAAATTAAACTCGGGCGTTTTGAAGATTGTCAGAGTATGGGTAGCAACAATACATAAAATTTCTGTAGGCGATAAACTAACTGGTTTACATGGTGAAAAGGGTGTAATTACTAAAATTGTTCCTGAGTACGATATGCCATATTTATCTGATGGTAGTAGAGTCGATATAATAATGAATCCAACTGGTATGATTAAACGAATGAACACTGGACAATTAGAAGAATCACATATTGCTGAGTTAGCTTATAAACTTGGCGTTAATGTACAGGTAGAGCCGTTTAGTCAGTATTCTATAGAAAGATTATTAGATATTGCTAAAAGTAAAAATATAGATTACGTCGAAAAAGTAGATTTGTATGACGGACGTACTGGAAGAAAGTTCGATCAAAAAATTGCTGTTGGATATAAGTACTATCTAAAGTTAGATCATTTAGCAGACAAAAAAGTACATGCACGTTCAACTGGACCATATACTTTGATAACTCAACAACCTTTAAGAGGAAAAGCTAACAAAGGGGGGAGAAGATTTGGTGAGATGGAAGTGTGGGCTTTAGAAGCACATGCTACGCCAATGATTTTACATGAGATGTTGACAATCAAATCAGATGATGTTGTAGGTAGAGCTGCAGCGTATAAAGCTATTATAACTGGGAATAAAATATCTTCTCCAAATATCCCAGAATCATTTCATGTTCTTGACAGAGAATTAGCTGGGCTTGCTATAAAACTACATAAAATAGATGCTAAATTTGATACTACATCAGATATGGCATTACAAGAAATAGTAGATTCAATAGGAGAAGATGAATTTTTAGCACAACCAACTCAAAATCTAGAAGAAGACATGGAAGGATTTACTATTGAATAATAAATTATATTATTTTGCTATTGGTAGAAGCTAATAGCATTTTATTTTTTAGAATTACATTATGTTAAAAGATTTTTCTGCAATTAAAATATCAATTGCTTCTCCTGAGGATATATTAGCTTGGTCATATGGTGAAGTAAAGAAAGCAGAAACAATTAATTATAGAACTTTAAGACCAGAACCAGGTGGTTTAATGGCAGAAGAGATATTTGGACCTACAAAGGATTACCAATGCTATTGTGGTAAATATAAACGTGTTAGATATAAAGGTATAGTATGTGATAGATGCGGTGTAGAAGTAACACACAAAAGAGTACGTAGACACCGTATGGGACATATAAAGCTTGCTGCTCCAGTATGTCATGTGTGGTTTTCCCATGGCGTACCGAATAGATTGTCTACTATTTTAGATATTCCTCAAAAACAATTAGAAATGGTTATTTATTATGCTAGGTATATTGTAACATCAATAAATGAGGAGCAGAGAAAAGAATATCTTAAGGCCTTGCCAAATTATAAACAAAACGAGTATGTAAAATTGCAAAATGAGCACGAACTAAAGTTAAAAGAAATAGAAGAAATGTCATACAAAGATTTATTGGAAATAAAGAAAACTATATCTGACCAGGCGAAAGTTAACATGCAAATTGAAAGGCATAATAATGCATTAAAACAGGAAAAAGCTAAGTTAAAGTTAATGTTTGATCAAAAAATTGCAAGTTTAGAAAAAAAGTTTGTAGATCTTAAAAAATTAATAGAACTTATGCAAGTAGGAAGTACTTTGTCTGAAGAAGAATACAACACATTTGAAAACTATGGTATATGCTTTTTTGATGCTGGGATGGGAGCAGAAGCTATTAAAAAGCTACTAGAAAATTTAGATTTGTCATTGGAAATTCAAAAACTAGAGTTCGCACTGAAGGAATCAAAATCTGATGTAAAAAAGAGTAAAATAATTCAGCGTTTAAAAATTTTAAAAAGAATGTTTGTTTCAAATATAAAGCCTTCATGGTTGGTTTTGGATGTATTACCCGTTATTCCTCCAGATATTAGACCTATTGTACAATTACCAGGAGGGAGGTTCGCAACGTACGATTTAAATGACCTATATCGTAGAGTTATTAATCGTAATAATAGATTAAAGAGGTTGATTTCACTTGGTGCTCCAGAAATAATATTGAGAAATGAAAAAAGAATGTTACAAGAAGCAGTTGATTCTTTATTCGACAATCAACATAAACCAGGTACACCATCGCTAAATTCTAGGCAAATGCCTTTCAAATCTTTATCTGATATGCTGCGAGGTAAATATGGCAGGTTTAGACAAAATTTATTAGGTAAAAGAGTTGATTATTCTGGAAATGCTGTCATTGTATCTGGACCAGAATTAAACTTTAACCAATGTGGTATACCAAAGGTAATTGCTTTAGAGATATTTAAACCTTTTGTAATTAGAGAGTTAATTAGTAAGGGTATTGCTTCCAATCCAGCTAAAGCTAAGGTTTTATTTGAGCAGAAAATACCAGAAGTATGGGATATTTTAGAAGAAGTATCAAAAAATAGACCTGTTTTGTTGAATAGAGCTCCTACTTTACACAAGCAGTCAATACTTGCTTTTTATCCAGTATTAATAGAAGGGAATGCAATACGTATACATCCTATGGTATGTGCAGGATTTAATGCTGATTTTGATGGTGATCAAATGGCTGTTTATTTGCCTTTAACCGATGAAGCGGTACAAGAAGCAAAAGAAAGAATGTTCCCGAGTAAAAATGTGTTGAATTTACGTGATGGATCTCCAATTGTAAATGTGGAGAAGGATATGGCGCTTGGCATATATTTGCTTACTTATATGGAAAATATTCAAGAAATAACGAACGTTTATCATACAACAAATGAAGTACTTGTTGAATATGAATTAGGACGTATCGGTTTAAACACGCCTGTTAAAGTATTAGTAGATGGCAAATTGATTTCGACTACTCCTGGTAGAATTATTTTTAATATGATTTTGCCAAAAGATATGGGCTTTATCAATAAAGATATGACAAAATCTGATATAGAAAAGCTAACTTTAGAAATATTTTCGAAATTTGGAAACGAGAAAGCAATTCAGACTTTAGATTTAATTAAAGAATTAGGTTTCAAATATGCCTGTAAAACTGGTTTTTCTGTTTCGATGCAAGATTTTAGGTTTGAAAATAGATTAATAATTGAAAAATTATTACAAGAATTTTCACAAAAAGAAAACGAGTTATATACTTTGTTTGCTGAAGGTTTTGCTACTGAAAATGAATTAAGATGGAAAAATAGAGATTTGTGGCTTGAGTATTCTGAAAAAATAAAAGAAGAAGTATGGCTAAAAGCAAAAAAAGAATGTTTAGATTTGGTAAAACTAAATAACTCTGGAGCTTTGTCTGTGAAAGAGTGGTTGGAAAGCATTTCAGCGGTTAAAGGTTTTGTTACCGATGCATCTGGTAATATTGTAGAACTACCTTTGCAAGGTAACTTTGAAAAGGGATTTAATAATTTTGAATATTTTGTTTCAGCAAAAGGTGCGAGAAAGGGTTTTACAGATGTAGCCCTAAGAACAGCTGATTCCGGTTATTTAACTAGAAGACTTGTTGATGTTGCACAGGATGTAATTACAAATGAAATCGATTGTAATACTAATGATGGTATTTATTTGTATAGAAGCGACGATAGGACCATGGGTTTTATGGACAGAATAAAGGGCAGGTTTGTATGTGAAGATGTGATAAATCCAATTACTAATGAAGTTATTGTTAGAAGATCCGAAGTAATTACTAAAGAAAAAGCTCAAATAATACATAGTATAGAAGGCATAGATAAAATTAAGGTACGTAGTCCTATAACATGTAAAAAAGCTCATGGCATATGTACAAGGTGCTATGGATACGACAATGGTACTGGACAAGTCATAGATATAGGAGAAGCTGTTGGTATAATTGCAGCACATTCAATAGGAGAAAGAACTACTCAATTTACGTTACAAAGTAAATCTAGTGCTCGTGCGTCAAAAGCAGATGTTACTCAAGGTGTACCAAGAGTAGAAGAATTATTAGAAGTTAGGACACCTGTTTCTAAAGCTATACTGTCTCCAACTGATGGTACAGTGAATATTGTTGAAACAAAAAAAGGTCGAATGTTAAGAGTAGTTTCTAAGCCTGAAAACATTGTGAGATCCTTCAATATAGATGATGATATAGTTTTGAATGTTGCTGATGGGCAAGAAGTAAAAAAAGGTACATTATTGTTTAAAAAAGATAAAAAACGTATTATTGCAGATTGTGATAGTAGGATACAAATAAAGGATGACAAGTTGTGGATTATTTCAACGACATCTCAAGAGTTTGAATACTTAATTAATGATGATGTAAAATTGCTAGTAGAAGATGAAGAGATTGTATCTAAGGGACAGCAACTGACTGTTGGTACAATTGATCCAAAAGAATTAATGAAGCTTAAAGGTATTGAAGCTGCTCAAAAATATATAATTGACGAATTACAAAAAGTATATGGTAGATATCGTTTTAAAGTAGATGATAGACATTTTGAGGTGATTTTAAGACAGATGTTCAGATACTGTCTTGTAACTGATAGTGGTGATAGCCAAAATTATTTTTATGGCGACTATGTGGATTACTTAGACGTCTTAGCAGAGAATAGTTATTTAGAAGCACAAGGTAAGAAAACTATAAAATATGAAAGAACTTTAATGGGTATTACAAGTGCTGCGTTGCGTACTGAAAGTTTTCTTGCAGCTGCATCTTTTGAACAGCAAGTAAGAGTATTAACAGAAGCTGCACTAATGGGAAAAGTGGATTATTTGAGAGGACTAAAAGAAAATGTTATAATAGGTAAGCCTGTACCTTTAGGTAACGTTTTGAAGCGTTCAATGGGCTTATTAAAGTAATAAAAATTATTGGTTCAGTTTTAATATCTTAGTATTAACTTAGTATTAAATTCGTTAGTATATATGCTTAAGGCTTAATTTATAATAATTACTTTTTATTTATTTGAAGTGGCGCGAATATCACAATTAGTTAAAAATCCTAGAAAGCCAAAGCGTGGGAAAACACAGTTTAAAGGTTTAGAGTTTCCAGAAAATGCGAAGTTTAAAGCTATACAATTTAACTATAATAGTTTAAAAAATAAGTTTACAAGAGCGAATAATCCTTTTAAAAAAGGTGTATGTATAAAAGTAACAACTATGACACCTAAAAAGCCAAACTCTGCAAACAGAAGGATAGCAAAAGTTGCTTTATCTAATAAGCAAGTAGTAACTGCTTATATACCTGGAGAAGGACACAATTTACAAGAACATTCTGTAGTTTTAGTGCGTGCTGGTAGAAAACCTGATCTTGTAGGAGTAAAGTACCAAATCGTTCGAGGAGTATATGATGCTGCTCCTGTTGAAGCTAGAAGACAAGCTAGAAGTCGTTATGGTAGAAAAAGAGTTAAAACTAGTCAATCAAAGAAGTAATATTAAAATTAAACGATATTTTAAGTAAACAAATATGAGAAGTAAAAAGCCTGTACAACGCAAAATTAAGCCAGATGAAAGATACAATAGCATTGAAATTGCAAAGTTCATTAATTATGTTATGAAAGATGGTAAAAAACAAATAGCAATTGAAATTGTTTATAAAGCCTTAGATGCGTTTTCAAAAATGCTTGATAAAAAAGATGTTCTAAAAATATTTTTAGAAGCAATAGAGAATGTTAAGCCAAAAATAGAAGTTAGATCGAGGCGTGTAGGAGGAGCTAATTTACAAGTTCCAGTGCCAGTCACAAAAAATAGACAGTTTACATTGGCTTGTAAATGGATTATACAAGCAGCAAGAGATACGAGAAAAAAAGAAGCATTTTGGCAAGTCTTATCTAAAGAACTTGTAAATGCATATAGAAAAGAAGGAGGAGCTATTAAAAAGCGAGATGAAGTACACAAAATAGCTGAAGCAAATAGAGCATTTTCCCAGTTTGCTTAGTTTTTGAATAATATTTTAATTTTCAAATTTCGTATTTTTACTACATACTTACATCCTTGGAGTTACTGGTTTCGTAAGCTTAGCTAAATGAATGTAAATGAATAGTAAATGTTGTGTGTCAAGTATATATATATTTGAATTATTTTCAATTTTAATTTTTAGGTTCAGGTAAAATAAAACTTATTCCACGTTATTATTAATGGTACTATATTAATTAAATTGCTTGTTGACTAATTATGTTTAGCAAGTATATAATATAACTGCTAATAGTAAATGTAATAAATTTGTTGATATTAAATTAAATATTAAGTGTCAAATTCATGATTGATAAATTTTTAAAGCAGATACCAAATTTTATTCCAAATTATTGCGATAGATGTGGAGCTAAACATTCTAAAGCAGATGTAGAAATTGTTAGCAACAGCTCAAAAAACATACTTGCTAGGTTGGTGTGTAAAAATTGTGGTAATATATCTATGATGCAAGTTAATTTATCATTAGATGGTATAAATGCAAAAAAAACTTCTGTGTACTCTGATATTTCTTCAAAAAATGAAGTAAATAAGTTTTTTGGACTAGATCCAATATCTACGATAGAAGTAGCGGATGTGTTCATGATATTAAAGGGCGTAAAATCGTACAATGATTTTGAAGCTTTGTTTGTTGACTACCTACAGCCTAATTAAACTAGCTTTTCTTTTCTGAACTAGTGTTGATATAGCATCATCTTCTGTCAGAGAAGTTAAAATAAACTTGAACTCTTGCTTCCCTATTATTTCAATTATTTTCATTCTATTGTTAGTGTCAATTTCAGACATTATGTCATCTAATAATACAAATGGATATTTTTTGTAAATGTTATAGTATAGGTTTATCATTGAAATTTTTAGTAAAAATAACAAAATTCTTTGTTGTCCTCTAGATGCAAAATATTTAAAAGTTTTATCTTTTATTGTAAATTCAAAGTCGTCTCTGTGTGGTCCGTATATCGTATGACCTAATACAATCTCTTGTTTTTCTGTTTGTTGGTATGTTTTGATAATACAGCTGTTAAGTTCGTTTTCGTTTAGGTTTTTCAAAAAATGTTTACTAAATTCAATGTTATGATTGCTTTTGTTTAATACATTTGAAATGTACTTTATTTGTACTTCTATATTGTCGCCGAATATATTGTAGTCTTGTAATAGTTTTAAAAATATTGGTGATAAGTCTTGTACTAGTTTTATTCGATGAAGTGTTATTATGCTTGCTAAAGTGGATATTTTCTCATCTAATATTTGTTTGGTTTGATATAAAAATGTATTATTATTTTGAATCTGTAGTTTTTCTAATACTTCATTACGGTGTTTTAGTATTTTTTTGTATTCATCTAATTTAACTCCATACTCATAATAAAGGATGCTTAAAAAACTATCTATTTCTTCTCTGCGTTCATTTGGCTCGCCTTCTATTGAATTAATTGAACTTGGTACAAAGCTTATTACTGGATATGTTTTAGCAACGTATTCGTGGCTAATATTTTTGTTATTTAACTTTATCGATTTTTTACTTATTGTTTTATTACCATGGTTAATTTTAGTAATTATGTATTCTAAAACCGAGTTGTCATCGAGATTTATTGTTACTTTACATGTATTTGATATTGGACCTATTAGGTCATTTAAAGTTTGTATTTTTTTTAACGTTTTACTTGTAAAAGCGAAAAAAATTGCTTCTAGTAAATTAGTCTTACCTTTTGCGTTTGGTGCTACAACTATATTTACATCCGTTAAAGATACTGATAAATTAGATATGTTGCGAAAATTCAATATATTAAATTTCGATATCATTTTATTTAGTATTATTTTGTGAAACTAATACGTGTCTTTGTTTTAATATACTATACTAAAATTATTATTCGTACTTACTATTGAATTAACCAGTTATTTGTATTATAATATAATTATACAACTAAGTATTAGATGTTATTATTTATAAATATGCAAAAATTTATAATGAAGCTCTTGGTAGTCTTTGTTACTTCTTTATATTTTTTTTGTGCAAGTTTTGTCTACCAATACTTAGATAAAAGTATATTAGTGTATGCAAATACAAATAATTCGAGTGGAAAAAACTTTTTGTGTATACTGTTCCCATTTTTAAATAATGCTAGTTTTGGAATAAATGCAGTATGTTCAGGAGATGCTAATGCTGCAGTAAATGAAGTAGCAGGACTAATTAGATTTTTACTTTCATTGATATTTCTAGGAATTATCATATCATCAGTAGTAGTAGTAGTCAAAGCATCCCTTACTTATATACAGTCTGAAGGAGACAACAACAAAGTTGCCCAAGCAAAAAAAGCGATACAAAATGTATTTGTAGGCTTGGCAGCGTTGTTTGTAGGAGTTATAGGTATCATTGTAGTGCTGGCATTTTTTGGTGCTACTGGAGCATTAAATTTATCAACTAATTCTGCTCCTAAAGTTATACAAAATTTCTTGAAGAGTATAGAAGGTAACAATAACTAGTCTAACGATAACTGATTTTTTTTATTACTATTTGTTTTTGAAAATGTATTAATTTAATAAAACAAGCTCCCATCGTTTCTAATTACAAATTATAATTCGTGCGGATTGTTGTTTTGAGTTAATGTTGTTATCGTTATTATAGTAAAAGTTTATTAGTAACTTATTTAAGCACTTTTAGTAAGTTTTATTATCGTCAATGTCTGTGGTTACCTTGTAAGTAGTTTTTTATAAACTTTTCCCATTTCCATTAAAATTAAAATATATGATATATTTAGTATGCTGGTTTTTTGTTATTATTAACCATTTTTAATCCTAAACTATAACTACGGTGTATGAGAGTTAAAATATTTATTTTTAGTGTTTTTACTTTTTTTATGCTAGTTTTATTATTTTTACTGTCTATTTGGATAGAGCGGAATAATAGCATAAAAAATTTTGATGCATTATTTGGCGGGAGATTAGAGAAAGGTTATCCATCAGCTGGATACTTAATTATAAATACACAAAATGGACTTAAAACGTGTGGCTTTTCGGTGTTAAGCCCAACTGTTGCTATTACGGCATCACATTGCTTAGATGATGCAATAAGTGTAGTTATGGGATTAGGTGACTTTTCATACGCCCAGAATAACAAAATAGTTGTTAATTCTGCAGTACAAAAAGCTGGCTGGGTTAACAATAAAAATAGAAGAGACGATTTTGCTATACTGCGTTTTAACTATACAAATTATTTTACTGAATTTGCTGATGTGGATAAAGTAGAAATGGGTTGCAACTATCGTGTGGTAGCATACGGTAGAACAGAAAACATTGAAGAATTTGGTAAATTCCCTCGTAAAAGTGCCAAAATTTGTACCTTTAGTATCGAGCCTGAAATCTTTAAAATTAGAGCTGATTCATCAGAAAGATCTGGTATATGCTTTGGCGATAGCGGTAGCCCAATTTATATTGAAAATACCAATAAAGTTGTTGGCATAGTAGTTTCTATATTGAATGAGAACAAATATAATTCTGATCCATGTGATTTTAATAATACTGCAATTGCAGTACGTACTGATTATAACGTTACTTTTGTGAATCAGACATTTCAAATGTCTACAAATCAAACAGTAAATAAAGAGTTATCTAACGACTTATTAGTTCAAGTTGTAGATCAGAGTGTTTTTGCAAGTTTAGGCTTAAGTTTTATGGATAACCTTAGTAGCGAACAAAAAGTTATAGCTATATCGATTTTTCTGTTAGGTATTTTTCTTATTATTTTTGGAATATATAATTGGCTTATAAATAGCCGAAGCAATACTATTATTTAATTTTTTAAATTAATTATTACTTTTATTACTTTATGAGTAGGGTATTAACGGGAGATAGACCAACTGGAAAATTACATATAGGACATTATGTTGGATCTTTAAAGGCGCGTATTGCAATGCAGGATAGTCACGAAGTTTTTATAATAGTTGCTGATGTCCAAGCATTAACAGACAATTTTAGTTGTCCAGAGAAAATTCGGGAAAATATACTAGAGTCTACTATAGATAATCTAGCAATTGGTCTTAATCCTGATAAAGTTAAGTTTTTTATTCAATCCGCAATACCAGAAATAGCAGAGTTAACTATTTTTTTTATGAATTTAGTAACACACGCACGTGTTTTGCGTAATCCAACTGTAAAACAAGAATTAAAATCAAAAAATTTTAGGAATCCGCCTTTTGGTTTTGTTGCATATCCAGTTTCACAAGCTGCAGATATTCTAATCGTAAGAGCTAACCTAGTACCTGTTGGACAAGATCAAAAACCAATGATAGAGCTTGCTAGAGACATATCAAAAAGTTTTAATAAAATTTATGGATGTAATGTATTTCCTATTCCTATAGGTGTTTACTCTGCGAATAAGGTTTTAGTAGGAATAGACGGTAAGTTCAAAATGAGTAAATCATTAAACAATGCAATTTTTTTCTCGGATAGCGACGAAATAATAAAAGAAAAAGTATTTAACATGTATACAGATCCAAATAGAATACATCCTACTGATCCTGGTAGAGTTGAAGGTAATCCTGTATTTATATATCATGACCTATTTAATAAAAACGTTCTAGAAGTTCAAGATTTAAAAGAACGATATGTTAAGGGAAAAGTTAGTGATGTTGAAGTAAAGCATAGATTATTTTTAGCCTTAACGGAATTTATTGCTCCAATTAGAGAAAGAAGAATATATTTTGAGAAAAATAAAGATATCGTGTGGGATATTTTAAGAACTGGTACTAGTATTGTAAAGAAAGAAGCCGAACATACGCTTGAATTAGTACGAGAAGCAATTAAAATAGATTATTTTAAATAATCTAGACTGGTATATGTTTGGAAAGTTTTTTAATATAAATAGGATAGTATGGTACTTAACTTTATCGGATGTATTGACTTGGGGTGTATATATGATAATTAATGGGTTTATTGGAATATATATTGCAAGAAAAATAACTCAAGATGCAGAAATAGTTTTGGGTATAGGCGTTGCTATATTTTATTTTGCTAAAGGTACTTTACAAATCCCTATTGGTTTAGTTACGGATAGAATTAAGCACAATTTTGATGA
>JANWZV010000110.1 GCA_025061805.1 Candidatus Dojkabacteria bacterium
ATAAAGAGATCAAGGTTCCTTCAAATTCTTGATCATCTTTTATACTCATAAATAAAGTGTATACCCTGTGCCAGTCAGAAACACATTCTTTTGTCCTGTCTAAAATGAATTCTAACTCATCTTTTGTCGGCTTCAATCCTGCTTTATAAAAGCAGTACTCTACTATATTTTTGCATTCGTATCTATAATTTGGCATAAAAATACATATAACCGAATAAAATTTTTAAGTTAAAATTATTTTGCAATAAAATTTGGTGAATAGTTTGTTTGCAATAGTATTTAGCGTGAGATAAACTTCTAGTGGTTCGTCAATATATCCAGAATTGTCTACGACTGTGAACTCGTTTAAATCAAGAATTGTTTTATATTCTTTTTTGCTCAATATTATTTCGTAGTTATTTGGATTTTTAAGAAATTTTTGTAAGTATATTTTAAGTTTTTCAACATATTCTTTTTTATCTAGAACGTCTGGTATATCTATTTTTTGTACAACTCTAATAGTATGACGAGCAAAAGAACTGTCCCATTGAGTCATTTCTTTAGAAAAAGCAGAAAGCTTCACAAATATTGAAAAGGCACAAAACTCAACTAATTTAAGTATATCGTTTTTTATTCTTTTTTTAGCCAAAAGCCTTAACAATATTTCATCCATTTCATCAATTTTAGGTTCATAATATTTTAAAATTGGATACATATTTCTTGTATAGTTTGATATACTAGGCGCAAAAACATACATAAAAGGAATCATTTGCTCTATAATCTTTTTATTTACATATAGTATTGAACTGCTTGTGTCTGGGTTTATTATTATCTCGTTTTCAGAATAAAACTTTGTTTTTGTTAAACTATCTTGTATAATATCTGGCTCTACAAAAAATATCAAGGTTTTATCAGGATTGCTGTCTTCATATCTGCTTAATAAATAATAACAAAATACCATAGTTGGGCTATCAGAAGCAAAAACCGCACTTATATTCATCTTTTTTGCTCTTTCAATAGCTAAAACAGAATTTCGTTTAGTGACTTTGTCTGTTTTTGAAACTATTCTTTCTTCAGGATCTCTTTTCGCATAATAATCAAGCACAAAAACAGATTCAGCTCTTACAAAATAATATCTAGAACTTATAATCTCGTAGTAATATTCGTTGTCCAATTCTCTAAAAATATAATCTTTCATGAAGAAATTGTACACAAGTATAATTAATTTATGTCTTCAAATTTTTCTTATTTGATACAAAAAATGTCAAAAGAATGTGTTGGTTTAGATTTAAACAATCAAAAATCAAAAGACATAATAAATCTTATTTTTGATCCTAAAAACGAACTTAAAGAAGATATGACAGAGTTTTATATAATAGGAACAAAAAACGTGTACTTTAACATAAAGAGCAATAAAATAAGCGAAGAAACTTACGAAGAAATAGAAAAAAATGTAGAGGATTATATTAGACAAAAATTTGAAACCAGCAAAAATATAAAAACAGAAATAAAGGACAGATACATACATGCAGATTTAGAAAAGAACAGATTTTATTGCACTTTATTAGTAACAACAAGCATGTTTAAATTGTTTTACGATTGCATAATAAAATGGTACAACTTTTATAATCAAGAAAAAAGAACAGAATATGCTTCAAGCAACGTTATTTATGTTAAATTTTTGTGCTTGAAAATAAACAGCATAAGCGATGCGTTTGATTTTATAGTTGATAACAAAAACTTATTAATAGAATGTATTAAAGAAAACTAATTTCCAGTGCTTCCAAAACCGCCTTCGTTTCTTGATGTTTCACTAAGTTTGTCCGTTTCTTCAAAATGAACTTGAATAAGATTGTAAAAAACAATCTGAGCAATTTTAGTATATGGCTCTATAAAGATTATTCTTTCTGATACATTTGTTGCTACAACCATTATTTCGCCTCTATAATCGTTATCTATAATTCCAGTGTGAACTAGAATGCCTCTTTTGTTTGTTGAGCTTCTGCCGTGCACAGCACACCACAATCCCTCTGGCGGTTCTATACTGATACCAGTTGGTATCAAAACTGTTTGCCCAGGATTGACGGTTATAATGTCTTTAAGATAAATATTTTCGCTTTTATAATCTTTTGTTGGCACATAATACAAATCATATCCAGTGCTCATTTGAGTGCCTAAACTTGGAATTCGACTGTCTTCTCTAAGTCTTTTAATTTTTACAGTTATTTGACCTTCTCTGACATACTTAAAGTTACCGTTGTTTGATGACGATTGATTGTACATGAAAAATAATTTATCCGAAAAATTTTTTGTAGTAA
>JANWZV010000111.1 GCA_025061805.1 Candidatus Dojkabacteria bacterium
ACGAATACACTAGATATATGCGATTTTTTATTTATTTTATAAAAAAACCTTACTGCGTCTTTACATATATCCAAAACTTTGTTGCTGTACTGCATTTTTTGCTATTCAGCAAATAAAATCACTCATACTTTTTAAAACAAAATCTATTTTTTCGCTTTGAGTATTTTTGTATTTATACACCAACATTCAATTAGAAACATAAATTCTTTCTCAATATTTATTTAATTCATTTATACAAAAATGTATTCTAGCTCTATTTTTTTGATAATGTTCTTCATCAAAAACAAAAGTAAATTGAGAGTAATCATATTCATCATGACGAGATGCCCGTATTTTTTTAGCCATTATTCATCTTATTAAAATTCATTGAAGCTCTATATGAGGCTCTATTTGTTTTATATTTAAAGAAAATCACGCGTTTTCTAAATTTTTTTGCATATAATTTATTAAATTATCACTACTTTCTCATATCTTAAAAAGTTGATTTCAAGCAAAAACATAAGCCCAAACATCAGCGATTCTTCATGTAATTCAGGTTTTTATTAAAAATTTTTTACTTTGATCATAAAGTTCGCTAATATATTCTTTTTGGTTCATATAGATATCATAAATTTCATCTGTGCATGAATATCACAACAAATTAGATATTTCGTCAGAAGTTCACTTTAAAAATGCCTGGTGCATTACTATTATTACAAATCTATTATTTATAGACTCTTCCTTAAAAACCCTTTCTCATAATCAAAAAACTAAAGAATTTAATTTATATTCTATACTTTTGCCGGAAGTACCTATCGCACAAAAATCATGGTTTATTATGTTTCTAACAATCTCTTCTGTTCTAATTGGTATTGTTCAGGTTATTTCTTCAAAGCAAATAATGGAATTATCTCTGGCCGCATCTTTTAATGGTTTTGGTGTGGTTGCAGGTGCTGCAAATTCTCTTGATTTATTTTTATATCATATAATATTTTTTAATAAAGAATACAAAACAGACTTTCAGCTACCAGTTCAGCCAGTTAACAACAAGGCCGGATAAACTATTTTATTCTGCCAAATATTCATTCATCACAAAACGAGAGCCATTAAAAAGGCTGGCACTATTACATGAGGTTCATAGAGTTTGTATATTTTTTCATAAAAATCTAATATTCAAATTTGTTTATCTATATTTATTGCAAATTTATATTTTGTTACAATATGTGAATTTGTTTTTCAATATATACACTCTCATCACAAAACAACAAATCAATCATATATTCAATTTTTTGTTATAACATTTAATGTTGGTATATCTTTTGCAAACAACAAAGCTTCCATAAATAATCACAAATCGTTGTCGTCTGCATAACAAAACAATCCTTCATTATGTTTATTAAACTCTCTTTTTGATGGATACCAATAAATAAACCTTTCTTCATTATTATATCTTATAAGAAAAAATTTATCTTCTTCTTGCCAAGCTTTACCGATAACCTCAACAGGTTGTTTGAAAATTTCTACTGTAATATTTTTTGTTTTACCATTAGTAGAAACAAATGTTTTATTTAATAAAACTCTCATATTTGTAAAGGAAACGGTATATGTTGGCATATGTATTTCTTTTAAAACTTCTTCTTCTTCAATTTTAGTAATGCCACTTGAAACTACTATGCCATAATTTGTTTTAAGGAAATTGGCTACTTTTACAGGATCTCTTTTAAAATAATAATATAAAAAAGAGGAAACTGGTCATCTTGGTCTTTCGTCTATATCGTGAAAACAAGAAGAAAAGCAGTTTACATAATTTTCTCATTTTTTTAACTTGTATCAATCTGTTCTGTATTCGGTAACTCAATCACTAATTACTATAGATTCTCACCTTAAAATAAAAATTTTACCATCTCTAGGATAATTTTTCAATTTTTCAAAAATATCCTGAAATGGTATTTTGTTTACATCTGAAAAGTTAGACAATCCCCAACTATTTTTTTGTTCTTCTAATTTTTGTTCTTGTTCTAAATTATCTTTATAAAATTTAATATCATTTAAAATTCATTTAGCTTTTGCTAAATATATATTTTTTATATCAAATTCTATTAAATTATTTTTTTCATCTAGTCAATATATTTTAGTTTGAATTGCCGTTCCAGTCTTCCAATGGAAACTTAAGGGAACTCTCATTAATTTATTACGAGCTATTCAAGAAACATCTCATCATTGAAAAAGTTTTCATATAAATTTTAACAATCACCAAAAATCTTC
>JANWZV010000112.1 GCA_025061805.1 Candidatus Dojkabacteria bacterium
TTCCTTTTTATGATGCTATACTTGGAACCACGCAAATCATAAAGCACTTAGATGGCAGAGAAATAGAAATTCGTATACCTAGCGAAACCTACAAGGAAGAACTTATAAGAATAAACGGAGCTGGATTTGGGCGTGATAGTTTGTATGTTTATGTTAAACCCGAACTGGTGAGATTAAATAAAAATCAAATTGAAGTTTTGAAGGAAATTAAAAAATTAGAGTAATTATTTAACAGAAAAAATTCCGTTATTTATTTCAAGATAAGCTGCTACTCTTTCGCCGTTAAGCATGTTATGTCTGTCTTTTAAAACAACTAGTTCTTTTAGCTTGTTTGGTTTTTGAATTTCTTTTTGTTGATTGTTTTTGTTTGTTTTTGGTTCAGATGCATTTTTAATTGCATATATTGCATCAACTATCTGTTCTTTTCTTGAACTTGAAGCTAAAAATCCTATACTTGTTTCTCTGTCTCTTATCCAGCTTTCTGATTTGCCTTGAGATGCAAAAACAATCACTCTAGAAGATTTATATTCGTCCATAACTTCGTACGGCTTTGCAGCACCTTTATACATATTTTCAGAATAACTAAAATCAGCTAAATTGTCATCATAATCTATGAATACAAAATCAGGAGAATTATCTTCGTCTTCACTTCTTTTTATTTCATTAGCAATATCATATATATTTATAGAACCAAAAGGATAAACATAAACAAGAAGATTTTTTATTTGTTCTGGTTTTTTAGCCATTATTGCGTAATAATCGTATATAATCTTTGTTCTGCTTGCAACTGAATATTCATCCATGTCACCAACAATAAATAACATCACTTTCATGTTTTCAATAACTGCCTGATAAACAGCCTCTTGAAGTATAAATAAAGTTTTTCCACCAGCAGGAGGTGCAGTTATCACGTGAATGCCGCCCCTTCTATATATCTCTTTATTAACAAAACTTTTGACAAATTTGTTAGCTGCTCTTAATTCATTTATATAATCCTCGCTAACTAAAGTGTTGCCCTTGATAAACTTAAGAGATTCTTGAATTTTAAATGCGCCTGAAGATTGATAAAAATTGTCTATTGCTAGATATGCTTTTTCTGGAAAATAATTTACTAGAAAATCAACAAGCTTTAGTTTTACGTTTTCATAAGATTCAGAAGTCACCTTTTTAGAATTAAGTGCTATATGCATGTCTACAGTTTCAGCACCAACCTTTTCTACAAAAAACTTTTTTAGATTTCTTTCAAAATAATCAACATAAGGTCTTTTTGTTAAAACTGAAAGCAAGTTCTTAATTTTAGAATACTCAGATATATTCATCCTTGTTTCCTTTCTGGAATCCTGTCTAGGCATGCCTAATTCTTATTTTGTTTGTTTTTGAACTATTCTGCCTAAAATCTTTTCTATTAACAATATTTACTTCGCAAGATACATTAGACGCAACTGAAACAAAATAATCATCATCATCAGTCAAAATCAAACACTGATCGCAAAATTGACTTATATTATAAAGCAATTCTGATGCTTTTTTTAATTCTTCAATTGATTTTCCATACAAAATTATCTCTTTTGGTATATAAATAGAAAAAAACTTATTGTTTTTGCTAGCAAAATTATATATTTCATAATCATCTGTGACAAAAACTATGTTTGTTAATGGAATGTGATTAGTTGTCTCTACTATTTCGAGTATTTTGTTTGACATATGAAAAAGTATAATTCCGAAAAAAGCATATGAAAAAGGATGCATTTTTAAAGATGTATAGCCTGCTGTCAACCGATATAGAAAGATTTTTTCAAAGATATACGAGCAACATTCATCATCACAACAAAATAATGATGTATATATCTGGCATTTTTATTGATTTGAATGTTGGCAGAATAAGGAAGATGAATTCTTTTAACAGCATATTCTTTAAAATAAAAAACAATAAGGTTTTCTTGAGATCTAAAAAATGCAAAATCTTATACAACAATATATTCAACTTCACTGAAGGCGAACAGGCTTTCAAGGATTTAATGAATATGATCTTTTCTACTACTTTTCCTGTTTTTGAGTTGGCTCAATTTAATATAAAAATAAATTTTCACAATCAAAAAGTTCTTGAAATAGAAACAGATAAGCCGTATAAAATTTTTGTTTTTAGAAACAGGAAGTCTGTTGAAAAAAGATTTGTTAATATTAT
>JANWZV010000113.1 GCA_025061805.1 Candidatus Dojkabacteria bacterium
TTCTTCTTCAGTTTCAGTTTCTTCTTCAGGCATTTCTTGGAATAATCCGCCTTCATCTTCTTCAAAATCTTCGCCTTCTTCTTCAGAAGAAGCTTTTTCTTTCAAAAGCTTGTTCCAATCAACAAGATGATCTATGTCGGGAACAACATACCTTGTATAACTCTTTATAAACTCTACGAGTTTTTCCTTATTAAAATAATCGTTATCCATTTGTTCTATAGAAGAGCTAATAATCTCATACGCAGAATTAAGAAAAGACGATATTTGTTCAGCAGCATTTATAAATCTAGAAAAGTTGCCGATAGTGGTATCAAATATATTAACATGAATAAAATTATTGGCATCACTAAGTTCACGATATTTACTTTTAATATACTTTTCAGCAAGCAAACTAAAAGAAGTTTCTATGTTCTTTTCTATACTTATAATTTTGCTTGCAAACCTCTCAGATTGTTTTATGCTCTCCCAATAAGTAGATTTGCTGGTATATCCTTCTGTTGGAATACCTATTTCTGATAAAATATTTTCAAGCAGCTCATTGAGATCGCTCTTATACCTATCTATTTTTTCAATAAACTTAGAAGTATCTATACCAGACAAATTTGTTATTGCACCTCTATAATCTGGTAAAACTCTTATGGAATAAGTTATCATATTGAGAACAGTAGACAAATTAGCTTTGACTCCTATAAATCCACCAATATCTATATAACTATTCAAAATGTTTTCTATCTGATCAGCCAAATTCTGAATCTGAAAAGATGTGCCCGCAAAATCATACTGCATAGTAAGAACAACTGGAAACAACAAATCTCTTATAGTTATAAGCATCAAGATAAGCTCTTTCATAATATATTCTCTTAAACGCATTCTAGAATAATAAAATAAAGGCGTTGCAGCAGCAAACATAAACCTCCTGACATAGGAATTTTTAGCATCTTTCTTGAATAAACTGCTTTCCTTATAGAACTTAGAAAAATTCTTTACTCTTGGACTACTTTTTTCAAACAGATCAACTTGCTCTTCATAGAGCTCATCTAACGCAAATATTCTTGAATACAATATAATGTCTGGCGTGCCTATTCTAAATATATTGCTTTCATTGGCAAATACAAAACCAACTCCAGAAGGCGTATTAACAAGATATCCAACTTCAGAATGATTTTCACCAAGAAGCGATATAACTGAGTAAGGATCATAAAGATTCAGCAAATTAAAATCTTCATCAATAGCAAAAGAATATGAACCATAATAAATCAGCTCAGGCAATATTCTAGGAATTATATTTTTGATGTTTATTCTATTTAGATAATCAATAACTTCTTTTGTTATTTCAGCAGAAAGTTCTTGATCTTCTAAACTTGTGACAACTGAAAAATCGTCCTTTCTGCTTTCCAAAATAGCCTCTGCTATATATCTTACAGATAAACCAGTTATAGAATACATAAAAACTTCGCCAAGCATGTCAAGTATAGCAAGATACTGTTCAACAGTTTGTTGATTATAAAGTATACCTGGATAAGAAGTGCCGCCAGCATACCCAGAAAAACGAGTTCTCGAATTTATCCATCCATAACTATCAAATCCTCTGGCTCCATGATCAGCAGCAATAGAATAAGGACCACCTAAAAATTGCCACAAAACACTAGAAAAAAACTTTCTTGCAGACATATCAAAATTATACTTTTTGCTAGTTTATGATTCTTATAGGTAATTGATCTTTTATCGCAGCAAACATGTCGTTATATATTTTTAATATTAGCTCTCTACTCATTTCTGCTTCAAACTTGTCATACATACTGTACGTTAAACTATAACTCATTTCTCTGTAATCGCCTCTCATAAAAATTATTTCGTCAGGAAACAACATGTGTGCGGACGCAAACACGAATTCTGAAAAACAAGCAAAAATGTCAATGCTATTCTTCATATAAGGCAAAATATTTCTGTCTGTTGCAATGTTATAAAACAACTGATAGGCAAAAGTACTATAAATATATCTATCAAAAACAACAGTTTTCCCAGTCATAATTCCTGCTAATGCCTGTTTTATAGTTTTCATTCTATTAGTACAAAAACCAATCATTTCATAATATGGATAATTGGTTTCTGGATTGTACAATATTTCAGT
>JANWZV010000114.1 GCA_025061805.1 Candidatus Dojkabacteria bacterium
AACAGATAACTGATTTATTACATTAGAAATTTGTATATTGTCTAAGTAACTCAGGAATTCTTTAACACTAGTTTGTAGATTTATTTTAGTTAGATTCTTATCGTAAACGGAATTGACACTATCTATGTAGTATTCAAACTCAACTGCCCAAGAATGTAGCATAAGGCGTTTATATGGGATACCACCATATAAAGTATCTCCAAGAATAGGATATCCGACACTAGATAGATGTACGCGTATTTGATGTGTACGTCCAGTAACTGGATATATTTTTAGTACTGATAAATTGTTTTTTTCTAGATATATTAAATTTTGTACGTTTGTCTGTGCGAATTTTGTATTAGGCAAAGCAGATGTAGTAGAATCGTATCTAAAATGATATGGTTTTTTGTAGATATATGACGTAATTATATTTGGTCCTAAATATTTACCATTAACGACAGCCAAATATGTTTTTTTAACTTTTCTATTTTTAAATAAATTTGATATTATCTTGTGTGCCTTATATGTTTTAGAAAATATTACGATTCCTGAAGTAAGCTTATCCAAACGATTAACAGGAGCAACAAAATGATAATTTTTGTTTATGTTTTTTAAATAATAAACTACGCCATTAATAAGCGTAATATTTTGTTTGTACGATGGATGAACAGGTATATTAATAGGTTTGTTTATGACTATAATATCATCATTTTCAAAAATAACATCAAAATCAATTTTAATAGGTTTTATATAATTAAGTTTATTATTAGATAATTTACTAATCATATCTAAATTAACTTCTATGTAATCACCTTTGAAGATTTTTTTACCTGGCTTATTTTGTAAAACATTATTTACTTTTACTGCATTACTTTCAATTAATTTTTTTGATAAACTGCGATTAATATTTAGTAATTTAATTAATGTATAATCTAGACGATCGGTTTTTTCTACAACAAATAAATTATTAAATATCATTAAATTACAACTTAATAGTTTAATTAAGAAAAATTCATAAAGTGATATAATTACGTGTTAACTATTTTAATATTTTAGTGTTTAGAAAGCACTAGAACATTTAAAGTGTCTTATTGTGCGCCAGTAGCTCAACGGATAGAGCAACTGCCTTCTAAGCAGTAGGTTGTAGGTTCGATTCCTACCTGGCGCAATATATTATGGTAGTTATTGCTCCCGATCAAACATTATATATATGTAGATTGATTATAATATTTTGTAATAAATGCTATCTTTTAACCCTAACCATAAAAATAAAAAACATCCCATTGTTTGTATTTTAATACGTGATAGAGGTTCAATTAATTTTGAAAACAAAATGAAAACTTAAAAAACATATATTATCTAGCACGTTAAAGTAGCAAACTCGTCAAAGAAAGTCTAACTTTAAAAAACATATCATATATTTTAATCATCCTTATGTTGAAAGAAACCCCGCAAACCTTTTAATAATCCTTTTACTGTGCGAGGCTTACTAAGCATACGGATCAAATATGCTTTAATAATTTTGTTAATAACTTCAGATCCACTACGACATAATCGCAACAATCGCAAAGATTGTGCAAAATATTTAATAATCTCTTCCACTAAGATTTGGCTTTGCTTATAGCCAAGACTATCTTCATCACTTACTAATCCTTTACCTTGTCCTACTGAAACACCTCTTACACCCCGTACATAATCTGCAAACAAAGGTTTCGTATCAGCTGTTATTTCTATGTTTAATAGCGATCGAAACATACGAATAATACCATCTAGCATACGTACAACAAGTTGTAGATCTCTTTCATTAACGTATAGCACAATACCGTCTCGTCGACCTATAAGAAATTCACCATCAAAATTTGTCCAAAACTTCATACCTAAATTATTTATTTTTTCGTCGCCATCAGCATAACGGTTATACAATAATAACAATACAACTATTGTATAAATAAAAAATGCTCGAAACTCAAGATTTTCTGTGCCTATATTAACATATATTCTTTTTCTAGGCTCTCTTGCAAGCTTCCCCTTATTATTATTATTAATTTCTATGCCAAACCAAGCTATGAGATCACTACTCCCTGTTCGATGATATATTAATTGAACTTCTGATTTGCTTTCCTGTTTTGCTATATCGCGGATTG
>JANWZV010000115.1 GCA_025061805.1 Candidatus Dojkabacteria bacterium
AATCTTTGGAAAAATTAGAAAAATCATTTGTTGATAGAATTGAAAAAAATGAAGAATTTTCATTCAATCGAATTTCATCAGAAAATCATGAAATTTTTGTTAAAGAAGAAATAAAATGTTTAAATAATATTGATACAAAAAGAAAAAAAGTTGATAATCAACATACAAATGCAAAAGGTTATAAAGTAATTTAACAAAAGTATATGTTTTTGATTAAGCATATACTTTTTTAATAGAAATATCCATAACCATAATATCCTGATCCTTTTGGTTGAACAGGCATAAATTTTTTAATTTTATCTATTTCTGATTGAATTTTACTAAGAGCATAAGCTAAATCTTCTGGTGCTAAGTTTTCTTCTTTTATAATATCTGGTCCATATGATTCAATAGCACTTCTTGCTTTTTCTAATTTTGCAAGTTCTCTAGATAATGCGGTAGATCTTCTTTTTTCAACATCTTTTGCTTTATCAGGAAATTTTTTTCTATATGATGCAGCAGCATCTCTTAATATAGATCCAATTTGGTCATATGCTCCAGTTTCTCTTAAATGTTCAAGCCATTTATTACCTTTTGAAATTTTTTTATTTAAAACAGCGGCTCTTGCCCAATCTTTTGTAAATGTTACTGATCTTACAGCTCTTGGATAAGGATAACCATAACCATAAAAAGACATTTTGTTTTTTATTTTAATTTTTTTAATATTTAAGAAAAAATTTTTTCTTTCAAAAATTTAATTTTATTAATTTTTTTCCAATATTGAAATAAGTCAAAATAATTTGGATGACCATCACTTCTACTTTCTTTAAATATTTTTTTATATTGAGGAAAAATTTCTAAAAACAATTGTTTAAATGTACTATATGGATTTGGTGTATTTTTAACAAGATCAGGATCAATATTTATAATATTATCATAAAATTTTGAATAATCATATCCTTCAATAACAAATGATTCTTCAGTTAAATAATCATCAAAAAGTTTTATAAGATTTTTTTCAATTTCAGGTTTTAATCCATATCGTTGTAATAATTCTTTTTGTGCAAAATTTAAATTATTGTAAATTTTACTTGAAATTTTTATCATATTACGCCAATAATTTGGAAGTGGTGGTAATTTTTTAAATCCACTACCAAAAATTTCATCAATCACAAATGGTAAAATAAAACTTGCAACTGTTGCGATATCAACCATTTTATAAATCAATTTTTTCTTTCGATGTTCCAAGAAAAATGTATAAAGGTTGAGAATTTCTAATTAAAATAAATTTTTCTTTTTTATTAGCATATAAATTTATTGCAAATTCTTTGTCAATTCCAAAATGATTTAACAAAGTATTAAAAGTATTTCGGTCATAAGACATTGGAAAAATAATTAAACTATCACATTCTCGAAGAAGTGTGCTACTTGCTAATCCTTTATTCAAATGATGTAAAATAACAATCAACGAAATATTAAAATTTCTTCCATTTTGCGCCAAAATATTTACCAAAATATTTAACATTTTTTCAACTTTTGGATTTGGATATCTTTCTGTATCATCAAAAATTACCAAAGAATTTTTAAATTCAGAAACATTTGGAATTCCACTAAAATCGTTTTTATGTCTTAATTCTTCTTCTTTTTCAACTTCTTTGAGATCAATTTTTTTGCAAATTTTAAATCATCATATAAATTTGGAATTCCTGAAAAAATTATAACTCTGTTTTTTGGTGTAACTTTATTATAAAGATAAGCCAAAAATTTTGCCAATTCTGTTTTGCCAGAACCTTTTTTTCCTGTTATAATAATTAAATCATTTTGTTTTGATTCATTTGTCGAATATGCTAAACCAGGAAAAAAAATTTCAAAAACATCGGGATTTGTTAAAAGATATTTGTAATGTTTTAACGCTAACATTTATAACTTTTTAATTATTAGTTAATGATAGTTGTGGGTTTGGCGTCAACTCAGTAATTTTTGCGTCACTCTTGTTTTTCCTCGATTCTATCTCGCAAATTCTTATTTTCCATGTTTGCGTCAACTTTTTTTTAAAAATGACGCAAAATTTTTTTTACCATAGATTATCGAGACTTTTAATAATTTCGTATTTTTTTTATTTTCGCGCCCCATGTTCTTCCTGAT
>JANWZV010000116.1 GCA_025061805.1 Candidatus Dojkabacteria bacterium
AACAGATGATTTTTCTATACAAAAACTGAACCAAGAATCAAACAATAAAAAACTTTCTGAAAGGTTAATTGTCTTAAAAATGATTCTTGAATTTTTGTAATCATAAATATCAATAAAATCTGATTTAGTCAACTCATTTTTAATAAACTTATTATACAAGTATCTTTTTATTTTATATTGATATTCTGGCAAACTTATTTTTAAAAAAATTGAATTTCTATTTTTTATATAATCGGAAAATATAAAATTATTGAGCATATAATTAAAAATTGTGTAACTTAAACTAACTCTGCTCAAATGTTTTCCTGCAAAAAAATAGTTTTTGTAGTTTATAAAAAACTGAAAGTCTTTTTCTTGATTTGTTTTGTATCCTAATACTTCATTTTTATTTCTTGACAAAAAAGTACTAACAATTTCTTGGTATTTTATGATACTTTCAGCACCAAATTCATGATCACTATAATTCAAAAAAGGATAAATTGTTGGTGCAAGAGATTCCAAATCTGACAAGAATATAGTTGAATAAGGAAAAGCTTTAGAATCATCTTTTTTTCTGTTTTCGCTTTTTATTAAATGGATCAAATCAGCAAGTTTTTTGCTGAACGCAGCATTTCTTTTAAAAGTAATGCAGCCTCTGTAGTTCCCAAAATTCATTTTTATAAAATTATACTTTTCAAAAATTTAAAATTGCTATTTCATGAAGACTATAACTTGTAAAATGTGTTGCTGCATCGTCGTCAATAAACTGCGATTGTTCTGTTTCTGTTGCAACAGCTTTGTTTATAAAACACAATCTTTTTCTTTTGTTCTTTATAACAAAGAATAAGAAATTTAAGAAATATGCCTCATTTATTTCTTTACTTGTTCCTTTCGTAACTGGCAAAGACAAAAATAGAAAATAGAAACGATTTCTATTTTTATAATCATGCGCATAAAAGATTATCTTATAGTTATAGTGCACACCAATCGTATCAATATCAAAAAATATTTTGCTTATATCTATTTCATGAAACAAATCTTGATGTTCTAAAAAAAATTGATTAATATACTCTTCGCCTTCTTCTCCTTTAATTGATGGAATAACCAAACTATCTAAATACATTTTTAAGAAAGACTTGTCTCTAGTGCTAAAAGTGTATTTATTATGAACAATTTCCATTCCAATTAAAGCACCAGAATTAGATTCGTAACGGTAAAAAATGAAGTTTTTTAGTTTAAAACTATTTATAATATTGCTTTCAAATCTAATCTTAATCCTATATTTTTTGAAATCAATTATCTGGTAAAGATCAGCAAATTCGTTTTTTTCCTTAAGGAAAATATTTAAAAAAAATCTGTTTATTTTAAAAGAGTAATCGTTGTGCGAAACTCTTTTAGAATCATGTCCATTAAAATTTTTTGTTTCTAAATTATAGTAATCCGAGAATATAGTCAAATTGGAAATATAGTTGAAAACTGCTATGTCTCTTTCATCTGCGTCTCTTGTGCTTCTAAAAAAGAAAAAGTAATTTTTATATTCTGCAAAGTAAGTTAAATTGTTTATGCCTCTATTTAAATATTTTTTAGCTTCTTCTTTATTTTCTGAATAATTGTTTAACAAATTCCAATAATAAAAGAAAAGTGAATCATTTCTGTTGCCATAAGAAGCATTTCTTCGCTCATAATAAAGAGGAAAGAAAAAGGCAGGAATTGAATACATATAAAAATATCTATAATCATCTTTCCATCTAACTCTTTTTCCTGACGTAGATTGTTTTTTTCTGCTTGTTATGTTTTTACTTGCCTTTTCTTTAAAACCTTCGTTTCTTTTTATACAAATAGCACCTCTATAGTTAGCAATTGCCACAACAAAATTATACAATACACAATTCTTTAGTCTAAGTAAAAATATTTGCCGACAAGCTCTTTTTGTTCTATTGTAGTTCCTATCATGTATGGATCATGCTTGACTGATTTGACAGTCTTTTTAAGTGCTTCGTGTTCTAATATTTCAGTCAAGCAAACCTTTCTTTTGTTGTCTTTTAAAAATGTTATAACGATTATTTCAAATTCTTTTGTTTTTTCTTCATTAAAATCTTCTGAACTACAAAACAAC
>JANWZV010000117.1 GCA_025061805.1 Candidatus Dojkabacteria bacterium
TATCAAGATTTCTTCATGTCTTGAAATGCAAGATTTTTTCTTGAAATAACCTGCTCTTTCTATTTTTGCTGCTTCTGCTGCTGCTGTTGTTGGTCCTGCAGATTTTTTCTGCAGGATTTTTTTTGTTTTTCGGATCATATTTTTAATATGTTGGTTCAGGAATGTTTAAAGCAAAAAACATACTACAAGGATAGTGTTTATTGGAAAAGTTTTGTTTTTAATATGTTATCTGGAACAAATGTAAAGTTTATGATAAGAGAGTTAGATATTGAAAATGCATCTAAGTATTGGGAAGAAAACATAATTGACAATTATGGTTATTTGCCCATAGATATAGTGATGAGTTATTGTGCTTCTATATTTGATAAAGGTATAGCTGATGTTGTTTTTGAGAATTTTATTATCTTCAAAGAGTTTGTTAATGAGAGTGCTTTTGCGTACAAGATTGGTTCAAAATCATTAAATCCTTTTATTAATTATTTAAGAAATGTGAAAGGAGTTATGTGCAAGTCTGAAGTTTTTTTGTCTGAGAAAACAAAGAATGGTATGAGATTCATTATCAATCATTTTTTAGAAGAACAATAATGCTGGTTTTTTATGTTTAAGATAAATGATGTTATAGTTGGAGATTGTTTGAATGTTATGCGCAATTTCCCTGATGAGTGTATAGATTTAGTTATAACTTCGCCGCCATATAATAAGAAAGGGAAGCATGGAGGGAAACTAGTCGAGAAAGTTATTTATGACAACTACGGTGACGACATGAGCGAGGAAGATTATCAGAAATGGCAGATAGAGGTTTTAAATGAAATTTATAGAATATTGAAACCTAATGGTGCTTTGTTTTATAATCATAAAGTGCGTTATGATGATGGGAATATGATACATCCAGTAATTTTTTTGGTTAAAAGCAAATTTATAATATGGCAGGAGATAATTTGGAACCGAGCAATAACTGGAAATATAAGGGGATGGCGTTTTTGGAATATTGATGAGAGAATATATTGGTTAGTTAAGCAAAAGCCAAAGGAACTGATTCAGAATTATGCTCAGATGACTTCTATATGGAATATTAGAGTTGAGACAGAGCACAAGATTCATCCAGCAGTTTTCCCAGTGGATATTCCAAAAAGGATAATTGGTGCTATATTGGGCGAAGAAAAAGGTATTGTTTTAGATCCGTTTTGTGGAACTGGAACCACATTAGTTGCTGCAAAGGAGATGGGGAAAGATTATATAGGTATAGATATAAGTGACAAATATGTTGGTTATGCAAAAAAAAGACTACAAGAAGTTGATCCAATTTTGTTTTGGTATTATTAAAATTGACTAAAATATGCTTTTTGTGTATTCTATAGGTTCTTTTGTGTTTTTTGACAAACAAAATATACAATTTTTATAAAATGCAATTTTCTGGAAAAAGAGCAGCATTCATCATTAGAAAAAACGAACAGTTCAATTCTAAGCTAGCATCAAAATTGCTTGGCAAAGAAATATCAAAAAACAACATATACAAGTATGCGTTATTAAAAATAAATTCTGTTTTTTTGCTTCCAGCAGCTATTTCAAGATATAAAACTGGAATGTTTTATAATATTTTAGCAGTTGAGCCAAAAAACAAAAACATAGTTCAAAAAATAAAAGAAAAAAGTTTTGCGATTTCATTTTTTGTTGATTACAAAAATTCTTATATGAATTTTGGAACAGCCTATTCTAGTACAAGCACTTTATCTTATTCGTTAAACGATTATTTTGTTAGGATTTTTTCTTTGTATATTTCTGCTTATAATTTTTTTATAGATACAAGCTTCAATTTTATTGATAAAGCTAATCAAATAAAATACGAGAACGTTCTCAATAAAATTTTTTATTTTTTCTTAATGGACAAAAGCAGAATTCTAAAATTTTCCAGTTTGTTTTTTGAATATAAGACTTTTAAATTTAAAATAAAAATTGAATCGCTCTTAGGTTCATTTATAACAGATAATTGGATTTATGTACATCACGAGGGTTTTTCTATAGACAGCAAAGGATTGTTCATTGAAGATAAATAC
>JANWZV010000118.1 GCA_025061805.1 Candidatus Dojkabacteria bacterium
ATCTTAAAGATTTTATAATGGACAACGAAGATTTATTTTTACTTAATTTAGAAAGAGAAACTAGAGATGTTTTGTTCGGCAATACCGAAAACAAGTACGATTTCATAAACAAGATATTTAGCAACTCAGAATTTTCTTATGTTCTTTTGCCCTATGCAATTCTTTTTATATCTAAAGCATTTTATGGTAAATCTTACTATGAGCTTTCTATGGATTATTCAAAGAAAAGTAAGAAGATAACTGTTTTTGTAGACAAAAACAAAAGAAGTTTCTTTGAGTATTTTTATGAAGAATTTTCTTCTAAAAGAGGTAATCAGCATATTTTATATTTTGGGATTTTGCTTTATATAGTTTATTTGATCAAAATGAATGAAAATTTAAATTATGATTTTGCTATAAAGGTTTCTGAAGATTTTGTTATTAGCTTAAGCAAAGAATCTTTGATTGCGTTGAAAGAAGTTGTGCCTCGTTATTCTTTTAATAAGATTGGGTATGAAGATATTATTGAATATCATGAGAAATCTAAGAAGCACAATGGTTTTTATAATATAACTTCTAAGTTTTCCGATTTTGTTAAAGACAAGTTTACTTTGTTTAATCTTTCTACGTTTCCTCATCAAGACAGAGCTATTAATAAAATATATGATGCTTATGTGAGTGGGAAAGATGGATTTGTTCTGGCACATGCCACTGGTTCAGGCAAGACTGTAACTGTATCTGATAGTTTAAGAAGAATAATAGAATACAGAAAAAATTTAGGTTTAGACACGAAAGTTCTATTTGTTTCAAAAGGCGAAATTTTAGACAAGATTGCAGATGAATTTGTTTACTTTGTTAAGGATGGGATAATAAGAAACGTAAGAAGCGGAAAAGAATTAGAAGAAATAGTCAATCAAAACAAATATCCGAGATATATTGGAATTTCTTTTAAGTTGCTAACCGACTTTTTAAGCGATAATCCATTGAAAGTTAGTCAAGAAGAAGAGCAAAAAGAATCAGATCAAAATGTTGATATAGAATACGTTGGACAATCCGAGGATACAGAAGATTCGTATTTAGAAAACGACGATGAATTTGCGTCTTATTATCCAAATGTGCCGAGTTCTAGTTCAGATGTTGTTAAAGTTGTGAGAAATGTAAGAAAAAGTGCAAAAGTAAAACCAAGAATAAGTATTAATACCGATATGGTTATAGAACTTTTTGAAAACTATGATGTTATAGTTGTTGATGAAGCACATTATATTAAAGGAGGGACTGTAATAAATGCTCAAGCAAATTCTGAAGTAAAATGCAAAACGATTCCTGACTATCCAGATCTTACACAGTTTGGATATTGTTATACAAGCAAGCCAAGCAAGTTGTTTGCTATATTGTTGTTTGTTTATTTAAGATATTTAAATTCTAATAAAGATTTAAAAGAGATACCATTTTACAAGAAAAAGTTTTTCATTACAATATCTGGAACTATTATTCCAAATATGCCTCATGATGCATGGCTGTTGTTTTTTATGACTGGTGTTAGCAGAGAGTCGGATAGCAGAGTAACCAAAAAAGATTTATTACTGGATTCTTATACTCTAGCAAAGAGCGCAGGTGGAACTCAAAGAGGAAATGCTATAGAATACGAACTTTATAAAAACACAGGATATTCAAGTATTATACAAACGATCAGAGAATATGGCGAGACTGGAAATTTGGATGTAGTTTTAGATTATCTTTATAATTTTGCCAATGCAAAAGGGCTAAGTTTCGATTTTAAAGATTTTATAAAAGAGGCATATGAAAACGGATACTTGGATATATATACTGAAAGAGATGCAATCAAGGATGGAGTTTTAGTAGAGCCAAAGCGCAGAAATATAGAGATAAAAGTTTTTGATCATACCAACCAGTATTGGAAAGAATCTTTAAAATATATAAGTGAAAACATAGAAATAGTTTCTCAAGATCAATTCTTTTCAAACATAAAGCAATATTATTTGATTTTTAACAAGACTAAAAAT
>JANWZV010000119.1 GCA_025061805.1 Candidatus Dojkabacteria bacterium
CTTTTATAAATTGCGATAATTTAAATTCAGGAGGTGATTTTTGTTCAGGATTTTGGAGAAATGACCACTGACTATCAGGCGCATTTCCATAAGGATCAAAAAATAAATTTTTTTCTGTTTATGATCAACATCCAAAAAACACCAATGACCATAATCTGCTCCTTGATAAATAAACAAAATTATATTTATTCCTTCGATAATTTTTTCGGGAATATCATAATAAAAAATAACAGTGAATGGTTTTTTCGAAATTTTTGGCAAAATATTTTTTATATCTCTTCCTGATAATGCAACTTCACTATTAAATTTTCCTCCTTTATAAAAAAGAAGAAACTTTTCATCAAATCGATCAGATGACGACATTTTATACTTTTCAACCAAAAGGTGAAAATATTGTTGCAAATCTTTCTTTATATAATCCAATAAATTCTGTTTCAAATATTCCTGCATCAATTGATATTGGTCTCGAAAAACCAATTCTTTTAAAATGTTCTGATTACAAAATGACAATTTTGAGATTTAATGCGCCGTTAAATAATATTTCTCCAACATTTAATATGGAAGGAAAAAATTTTTCTGCGAGATTTAGATGGAGCACTTTTACATTAGTGAGAACAATTTCAGGTTCAAATATAAATTTTAGTATTTCTTCATTTATTGGCGCAATTAATCAACTTTTTCAATTATTGACAAATGATCTTTTTTCTGCTTCAGGAAATAATAACGATTTTAATCCAATGTTTCCACCATATATTATGATGGATGAAAAAACTGGAATTTTTTATTTCGTTGTTAGATATACATACGTGAATAATAATGTTCTTATTGATATTTCAAAAGATTTGCAATTTTTTATCAGTGGTTTTCCATTAATTTTATTGTCTGATGGTTTTTATTCATTTGCATTAAGAAGTTATTTAAATGATGATTATCAATATTTTTCACCAAGATATAATAATTTATCACCATCTGCATCAGTTGTTGGAAATTCGCCCACACAATTTAATTCTTACAAACTAATTTCGGAATTTAATACTGATTATCGTTTTAATTTTCTCCAAAGTATTGTAATTCTCTCGAACATTCCCATAAGACAAGAAACTTTGCCATTATCAACGGAAAATGCAATTAAAGATCCTTCGAATCCTTTTAGTTATATCGCAACTTTACCAATTTTGAATGATTTTCGCGGATTAATTGAAAGATATGGGCAACAAGTTTCAAACTTATTGTATACAAATCAAGGTGAATTTCGATGGATGGATTTATTATCTGATAAACCATTAGATCGACTTTCTTTTGATTTTCGATGGCAAAGTACTGATCAACAACTTCATCAATTAATGTTAAGTCCTGGAGAATCTATTTCAATCAAAATTTATTTCAAATCAATGAAATAAAAAATTTTCCAAAATTTTTCAAAATTATTAAAAAATTAAAAAATTTTACAATGGCTGCAACACCAATTTTATTTCGTTCGATTGTTCCAACAATTGATCTTTCCGAAAATTTATCACCTCAGTATATTGTCACACAATCTCCTCAAGAATATAGATTTGTTCAATATCCTGCAACATCTTTTTCTCAAAGTTATATTAATTGGAATATAATTCCTCCATCACCTGATACAATTATTTCAAGATATGTTCGAATAAATTTACCATTACATTTTACAGTTACTGGACAAAGAAAAAGTAATGTTAATTGGAATATAAATGTGATAAATTCAGAATATGCAGGTTTATGTAATTATCCTCTTCATCAAATTATTAATACTTTGACAATTACATTAAATAATCAAGCGCTAACAATTAAACCTTCTCAAATTATTGATAAATTATTTTATTATACATTTGATCGAGAAATTCAAAAATCAACAATGAGTACAACAACAAGTTTTCCTGATATGGAAGCAAATTATGATCATTTGGTAAACGCAATAACAAATCCATACGCTGGTTTTGAAAATAGTGTTGATCATATTTCAAGAACAAGTTA
>JANWZV010000011.1 GCA_025061805.1 Candidatus Dojkabacteria bacterium
TTTTAGTTTTGCATCATATTTGAATATAAATCATGAAAATTTTGAAGAAACAAACAAAACACGTCTTTAAATACAAAGAGAAACTTAGTTTTCTTTTTAGAATGGTATTAGTTTGTTCAGTACCGTTTTTATTAAGTTGTTGTTTGTATTGTTTTGGAATTGATATAAGGTTTCATCCAATAACACAAACAGCAACTTATTTATTGTTTATTTGGTGTATCACAAACGAATTAGAATGTTTCGGTTTGTATTAGTTTATTTAGGATTTCCCATTTGGGAATACTTCTCGTATGATGAAACTGACATTAGGTATGTGTTTGAGATTGCTGAAGCGATGAATATAAATGAGTTTTACATTCAAACGTATTATAACGAACATTTTGTTAGAACACACAGGATAAGAAGAAAGTCTACTTAGTTTATAACTCACTTATTTTCAAAAAAATAGTTGAAACTTTAATTTAAAATGAAGATGAACACGATATCATTAATTTACATTATTTTTTCGTTCTGGTTTAGTCTACTTTTAATCATTGACAAACCGAACATTATTCTATATGCGTTGTTATTTTCTATGTCTGTACTCATTTTAGAACCTATCAGAAAAAGAAAAAAAAACGAGGATGAAGAGTACAGGAAATTCAAAGAGAGTATGAGAAGAAATTGAGTTATAACATATTTTTATGAATTACGCAAGTAGTTTAATTTAGTTCAACGACTCAAAAAAACAAATACAACTAACATGTCAAGTGTAGACTTTGTATTAATCAACAAGTTCCCGAGGATAGGGGACCATGTAATGGACGTTAATGGGGGTATATACAAAGTTCTCAATTATATAACTCCCAAAGTTTTCGTAGCTCGTTCTTGTTTTGATCAAAAAGAGTATAAATTGAGCGTGAATTTCACAAAGGTGATAGCTAAGAGCAGTCCTAATTCAATACAACATCCTTCTTTATTTGACACCATAGCGCTTCCAGAAGTGCCTTGGTTATTGGATGTTGTTTATTGGGTAGTAGATGTAGATTCATCTTTTGAGTATGCTATTTCAAACGGAAGGGATAAAAAGTTTGGTATTGATAGTAAATCAATTATTGATTTAGCGGTTGATGTAACCATTAATTTAACGGAAGAAGATATTTTGCTAGTATTGCAACAATTCGCTTAGTTTAAGCGAATATGTAGATACGAATGTGGTTTAATTGTAACATATGTTGTTTTAAAAATGACCAAAAAGTTTGATATACAACACTGGACATCAATAACCAGGTTTGTTTCCACTGTTATTTTGATGATATTCTTTTTCATGATGCCTTACATCTTATTAGGATTGGGTTTTTACTTCAATCACGTAATAGGGGGCATCATCGCAGACGCGTACAAACTGAAAGGTTTCATACGCGTTGCGGTTGAGTGGATTCTTCTTCCATGTTCTACCATGTTGTTTGGTTATCCTTTATTAGAATCATTTTTCAAACAAGATGGTACGTTAGACGACATGGAAAAAAAGAAACTCATGTTGTTTTTAGTAGCTCCCATTTTAGGGTATTCAGTGATGAGTGGCTCTTACATATATGGTGCATTAGTTGCAAAGACCATTCCAGCTTCTCCGACAGAAGTTGTATTTACAATTGCTTTGATGATTATCTGCGGGTTGTTGGAAATGGGTGCTGGTATTGCAGCTATGCCCAACAGAAGATTGATGTTTTCAGACATCATAAACAAATCAAACGAATCAAAGAAAGAAGATAAAAAAGATAAACCTGATGCCCCGACCAATGGAACACAACCATTGGCGGGGCATTCCTGACTACAGAAGAACAGCCACAACTTATTGAAGTTACAGAAGCTGAGGAGGTAAATGTAAATATCAATCCTTACAGCTCAAAGAATTTGAGATTTTTAATTGAACTGCTTTCCACTGACTTATCAGAATATGACGAGACAACATTAAACAGCTATAAAGAAGCTGTGTTAAACATGGAAACAAATTACATTGATGAAAAGTTTAAAGAAAAATTCACAGACACTCGTTACAGAGTTTTAAACAAAATAGAAAGTGAGTTAGCGGCAAGGAAGAAAAAATCTGTGATTCATCTTCCTGCAAGTGGTCAGATGGAAATGTTTTCATTTCTTGAAAATGAAATGTTAACAAAAGCAGTTCAAATTGAAAGAAAGGTTGGAGTAGAAGCAGAACATATTGTCAACGTTTGTTCTGGTGATGTCGCATTAATGATGGATTTCATCAGGCGCGTTGATGAGTATCTCAATTCTGGCTCTGACTTTGATTTAAATGAATTAATTCAATGGATGCAACGACAGTCTATTCCAGTAGTTGCAACAAATAGATCTTTCAAATCCACCTTTGTGAAGGATTTCTACATTTTAATTGCAGAATTCCTTGAAGAACACTATAACGTATCTCCTCAAGAATCTGACAATCAAGCTAAATTAATCTTAGAAGAAGCATTTGATAAAGAAAGATTCGAGAGGGATTTGTTAGAAGTGTACAAAAATACAACGGACAAGCAAGGTGGTGACCGTGCGATTGAAGTTGCACGTCTTCTTGTTCGTTACAACATATTTGACGATTCTTTAATTGATTACATTAAAAACAATTTGTGATATGATTGACAATTTTGCACCTATTTACAAAGAGTTATTCAACGAGGTAGTGACAAGCGGTAAGGTTGTTATTCAACCTTACAAACCATTTGAAACAAAGCCTGGTTTTATTAATTTAGCGGTTGTAGTTTACAACATGTTGCGAGAGATGTATGACAAAAACATGCAGAAGTACGGTAAGCCTTTACCATCTGTTAACATCAAACTAAATGTATCAGACACAAAGGCTTTTCTGAATAAACTGCGTCAATATGCAGCAAAATTTGATGGTCAGTTTATTCAAATAAGTACCAGTATGAAAAGAGTACTGGATCTTATTAAAGAAAAGTCAAAGTCACAACGGATGATAAACGGTAAACCAATTTCTGAAAAGCCAGCTGAGATTTTGCCTTGGTCGACGATTATAGAAAGAAAAGTGATTTCGAGCAAAAACTTTGAGCGATCTGTTCCTACTCTTATTGGTAGGAAGTTTATCAAAGTAGATGGAAAAGATACATACGAAAACATATTTGAAATTGTTAAAATAAAAATCTAAAGAACTATGAAAGTAGGACTAGTAACAACAAAACCATCTGCTACCAACCCAAATGGAAAATTGTACATGATGTTGGGTTTAAATCTTCGTACAGGTAGCATTTTTAACATTATTGTTTCAAATGTATGTGTTTCTGGCACACCTGGAGAAAATGTTTTAGTAAAAGGAGAGCCTAAAACTATTCAAAGGGTGGAATACGTTGATGGCAAGACCACTTACTTCTTTACAGATGGAAGTTCTTCAAATGAAATAGAACTCATCGTAAACAAAATCAATCCTAAGGAAGGTCAGGTGTATTTTTTTGAAGAATCAAAAGGATACGCAAAAATTATCAAGCCCTTCCGCAAAGGAGCAGACTTAGTTAAGAAAGCTATTGAATCTAAGTCTTGCACACAAGAGCAATTAAAGAAAATACGTGTGCAAGCGTTTTTAGAAACTAAGTCTATGAGTTTTGTCGGTGAGTTCGACAGGGTAGTATTCGAAGATGGATCTACCGTTTCTTTATACAGTATCATGAGTAAAAGGTCAAGATAGTCTTTCTTTAACGAAAGACCTTTTACCTTATGATAAAACAAGTAAAAGTCGTTACAATTAATCCATCAACAGAAGCAGGCATGGGAAAAGTAAAAATATTCATGCCTGCTCGTATTGATGCTATTGTTTCTACTATCAATCCCAATATAGTAAGCTTACATTTATCTTGTGAAGTGTATTCTTTGTATCAAGGCAAAGCCGACAGAGAGAATTTTGGTTGGACTTTGCAAAAAGAATACATGAAATCAATAGGTATTCCAGAAGAATATCATAATTGGAATATCTATGAACCTGAAATTCGCAGAGCTACCGAGAATATATCTCGATTTATTCTCAATAGATTAGGACTAAAAGAAGGTGATTATATTAACGGCACTTATATTGACAAAATAAAATTACCTTATAAGTGCTTCGAAAATCACCCACAAGTGTTAGTCTTTTCTACAGAACAAGGAAAGTTCAGGGTAGTCAACGAAACAGGTTTTCATGTATCTGATACAGAATCGTTAAAAGAGATTCTGGACAAAGAATTCACTTATGAATGGATATTTTTAGAAGAAGCTTACTATCCTCGTTATGTGTTAAACAAAAGTTCTTCAATAGCTATCGATGGATTGATTGATGACGATGTAAAAAAAGCTCACAGAAGTGAAGAAGTATGGATAGAAGTCTAGCTTACGGATATGACATAGAAATTTTGCCTATCGTTTGGAATCAAGGCAGCGGAATTTTCTTTTCCGCTGTCTTTTCCAACGAACAGGATAGGATTGTTTTTGAAATATCACCCAGAAAAAACCAGCTAATAGATTTAGTTAAGTTCTTAGATAATAAACCTCTGCTGTACGGATATAACAACCATCATTACGACGATAGGGTGTTAGACTTTTTATTGTTTTTAGTTGAAGAAGATAAATTTGATTTAAACAAACTACTCAATTATAGCAGATCAATTATTGATTCAAAAGAAAGAGAGAAATGTGTGTTTTCAAACAACACAATTGACTTAATGACATTAACGTTTCAATACAAAGCACAAAAAAGTTTAAAAATGGTTGGTGTAATGTTAGAACACCCCATCTTATCTGAGTCAAAAGTTGATTTTTCAACAGGTTTAGGATTAGAAAAAGAATCTCTTGATTACGTATGTGATCATTTAATCAATTACAATATTAACGATGTGGAAATTATCAAAAAATTATGGCTTAAAAGTCAATCAAAGTTAGATTTAAGAGAGTCAATAATGCAGATTTATCCCGATTTCGATTTAAGGTCTTCGTACGACTCAGAACTTGCAAAAGTTGTTGTTTTAAAAGAGTATCAAAAAAGAGCAGGGGTAGATGTTTCTTCTCTAAGGACTTATCGAACACAAGTAGCTGTAAAAGATTTAATTCCTGAAAAAATTCGTTTTAAAGACAATAAAAAGTATTGTCAGCTACTTGAATTGATGGATTCTTGGGTGGTAGATTTCACTAAAGATGATAAAAGTTTTTTTAATGTAAGATCAAAACTAGTTTCACACACTATAGCAACTGGCGGTATTCATTCTGTAGCACCACCAAAACTTTATCGTCGAGGTGAATATGAAATACTAGATGCTGATTTTAGTTCTTATTACCCATACATAATGCTCAATTTTGATGTTTATCCTGAACATTTAGACAAAACTATATTTTTAGGCATCTTAAAAGAGATGACTGAAAAAAGAATTGAATTGAAAAAACTCAGTAAGATAGAAAAAGACCCAGAAAAATTAAAATCTCTTACTTTACAATCAGATAGGCTCAAGATTTCAATTAACAGTATTTACGGACTTTTAGGAAGTGATACATTTTTCTTGTTTGACTCAAAAGCAAGGTTACAAGTGTGCATAATAGGTCAAATGCTTATTATGTACATGATTTACAAACTTGAAGAATTGTTTCCTGAAGATGGTTGTATTTATAGTAACACAGATGGTTTTACATTTCTAACAAAAAACAAAGAAAAGATAAAATCTTGGGCTGAAAACTTTGCAAAAGATTTGAATTTCTTAATAGAATTTGATGAATTTGAATTTGTAGCGCTAAGGGATGTAAACAATTATCTAATCAAAAAAGTAGATGGAAAATTAAAAAGAAAAGGCGACTATGAGCATGAGCCTAACATTTTACAAAGCTACAATTTCCCAATCATCCCTTTAGCTGTTGAAAAGTATTTTATAGAAAATCAACCAGTTGATGAGTTTATTAACAATTGTAATGACATTTACAAGTATTGTTCTAGTAGAAAGTTTGATAGAAACTCAGAATTAATTTGGACAAGAATAGAAAACGGTACATTAATAGAAGAGAAACTACCTAAAACAATTCGTTGGTTTATTTGCAATAAAAATTCAAAAATTAGGAAACGCGATCGTTATCAAGGAAAAGAAAGAGTGTCAGACATTTCTTCTGGTTATAACGCGTTTCCATTATTTGATGTAAAAAATGAAGAATACGACATTAACAAATCTTGGTATATCAAAGAAGCTAAAAAATTAATTTCAGTTTTCGAATCAAATTCATTATTTTAACTAAAAAATAATTCTGCAGTTAATGAACCCTTGTAATTAAAATACAAAATTTAATGACGACTCATTAAATTTTGTTTTGATTACAAGGGTTTTTGTTTTGTGTTAATAAAAAATCGACATCAAAATGAACGTCTTATACAAACCAGAAATAACAGCGAGTATTCTTACAATCGTATCTATTTGTGAAACGTGTTATTTGTGTGCTTATACTAATTTGACAACGTTAAAAGTTCTTGTTCTTACTTATTCTGTGTTACTTGGTTGTGTAAGTTACGTATTGTGGAAACAGAAAGAGATAAAAGACAACGAGAAGCGATAGATTGTTGGAAAAGAGCAGGTTTAGTTGGTACAATAGATGGTTGTGTAGGTTTTGGAAAGACCATCATGACAATAAATTGGGTTATCAAACCTGCTTTTGAGAAATTTCCAAATTTAAAATGTGCTTTAATAGTTCCAAACAACGATTTAGTAAATCAGTGGAAAGAAAAGCTATTTGGTTATCCCGTTGTTGTTAGAACGGTTAATTCTTTCATTAACAAACCAGCGGAAGAATGGGATTTAATTATTTACGACGAAATACACAAATATTTAAAGGGAGAAAGATTCTCTGAAGTTTTAAGATACAAATCCAAATGGAAACTGGGTTTATCGGGTACTTTAACACCTCAAACAAGGGAAATTTTGAAATTATTCCATCTTCCTGTTGTTGATACAATACCTTTAGACTATTCCATTGAAAAAAACTGGAACAACAACTATCAAGAATACAATTTAAAAGTCTACATGACCAAAGAAGAATCTGAATTAATAAAATATTGGGACAAAAAGTACTACAACATTTTGGCTTTCTTAGGACAAGGAGAAATTGATTACAAGGTTTTAAAAAAAATACTATTCAGAAAAGTAATTGGGTATCAACAAAAAGACGGACAAATAGTAACATACAAATCAGGGAAGAGAAAAGGTCAACCAATACCTATTAATCACTATCCATATGCTGAAGAATTAGCAAAAGAATTAAATGTTCCAGTTTCCTCTTTAATTATTGCAGCAGCAAGAGCCAACAAGATAATCAGAGACAGAAAAAAATTCTTTTACAGCTACCCTGGTAAAATAGAAGTCATCAAAAAAATTTTAGAGAAATTTTCTCATCGCAAAATCATAGTTTTTACGATGGAAAGAGAGTTTTGTGACAAAGCAGCTTTGATATGTAATAGTCAATCTTATCATGGAGGATATACAAACAAAAAAAGACGTGAAATAATTGAAAAGTTCAAAAAAGCAGAATCAGGTTCTTTGTTTGCTTGTTTAGCTTTAAATGAAGGAGTCGATATTCCAAATTTAGATTTTTGTATCAATGCTTCTTATTATTCAACAGAAGAAACGAATACACAAAGAAAAGGTCGTGTAGTTAGGTTAACTTCTTATAAAAGAAAAGCTATTATAGTTAATTTAGTTACTTGTTTTCATCCTTCTGTTCCCGGTCTAACGCAAGAAGAGAGATGGTTAAGAAAGTTTCAAGCTACTTCTGGTAGCAAACCTATAACCATTCGCTCTTATGAAGAAATTAGTGAAATATGAAGATATCAAGGAACAAATTATAGAAGAGTCAAAATTACAGTTCCTACTTAACATTCTTAAGTCTCAAGCATCATCTGGCTTAACTCCAGGTCAGTTTACGTATTTGTGTTTATTGTACCTGGAAAATTATGCAGCTATTTACGAATACCTTCAAGTTTGCCATCAAAAACACAAAAAGTTTCCTTTTACAAAAGAAGAAATAGATCAATTGTATCTTGATAACTTGATAGATCATCCTTGGTCATCGTTATATCCAGATGATGCCAAAATAACAGCGAAAGGAGCAAAATTAGTTGAGAAACTAATAGGTGTTTCAGCTAATTCTATTTCTTATGTTAAAGACAAAATAGAATTATTTGGTGAAGAATTAATCAAAACTTATCCTGACCAGTTTTTTGGTAGCAATGGACAAAGGTTTCCAACAAAAGGTTTCTCACGTACTGCTTTACCAAATGGAAAATACATCGAAGGAAAGTATGCATTAATGCAATTATATTACGAAACTATACAAGGTTCTGAAGAAAAGCACAAAGAGATTATATCAAAAATCAAAAAAGGATTAGAATTAAACGGACCTGACAATCGTGGTCAAAAGTGTCCAGAGATAAGAACCACGCTAATGAAATTTGTTGTTAACAGGATGTGGGAAACTATTAGTTTGGAAGATTCAGACGATATGGGTTCTCCTTTAATTAAATTGGTATGAACGAGTTTAAACCGTTACCGCTTGTTTCATTTAAACAAGCGGTTGATGAGTCAGAACAGTATTTGATTGACAGAAGAGAAGGAAAAATTACTTCTTTGAAAACTAAATTCAAAAAACTCAATTCTGTATTGATGGGTGGGTTGGAACAAAACACTATTACGTGTATATCAGCTCGATCTGGTTGTGGAAAGTCTACTCTTGCTAAAGCAATTAGAAATTCGATAAATGAACTAAACAACTTACCCATTTACACGTTTGTTTTCAATTTTGAGATGTTAGCAAAGCAACAAATCGCTCGTGAATTATCAACCAGGTTAACAAAACCTCTTTCTGTGTTGTATTCTACCGAAACAAGATTAAGTGATGAGGAGTTTGAATTGGTTAAGTACGAATACAACAGAATGAGAACGTTAAATCCCAACATATACTTTGTAGAAGTAAGTGATAATGCTATGAAAATCAAAAATTCTTTGTTGCATTACTACGAAAAGATTGTTAAGCCTAACAAAGGTATTTTGGTTTATGAAATAGATCACGCATTGCTGACTAAAGGAAAAGAAGGAGATTCAGAAAAAGACAAAGTAGACAAACTAATGGAATCACTGGTTGATTTAAAAAAAATAATAGCTTCTGATGGTGGTAGTTCTGTTGGAATTGTTTTATCACAAATGAATCGGGATATTCAATCCGTTGAAAGAGTGAACAATCCTGCTAATCACCAACCAAGATCCTCTGATTTATTTGGATCTTCTTCTATTGAATTTGCAGCAGATTACATAATCATTAATCATATACCTGCTAAGTTAGGAATCAAACGTTACACTGAATTAGAACTTCCTTGTGAGTACATTCACAGAAAAAACGGACAGATAATCAAAAGAGAGTTAGCTTGCTATTTACATCTCATTAAAAACCGTTCAGGTGAATCAGACATTATAATTCCTTTGGAAAATCGTTTAGAATTTTTTGATTTTGAAGAACTACCAAGTGAGGAGTTTGCCAAGAGGCATAAACAATTAAAAACCTCACAATTTGTATATGTTAATCATTAAAACTATGAATATATCTCATTTATTAGAAACTTTAAATAACGCACAAATAGTGCGTCAATCTAATTACAAACATTTTCGTGCGTATGTTCAATCTGGGATACTTCGTTTTAACACAGATTGGGCAGAAGAAATTGGGATTGCTCGTAAAATTGGGTTTGATTACGGATTAACTGTTAACAAAGAATTGGTATTTGTAGAAGTACCTCTTCGCTATGTTAATAGTTTAGGTAATCTCACTCAAACTCGTCCAAATCCTGTAGTAGGAAATGCTCGTTTATTGTCATCTGCTGATGAAAAGTTGAAAGGTCTATTAAAAAGACCTGAAATGATTCAAGATTTAAAGTTAGCGTTGTTAAGTAATCAAGATAACGTGTACAGTTTTGATTTTGAACTTCTTCCAAAAGAAGAAAAAGAAGTCGTATTTGCATATCATCGTGGTAAGGTTAATGAAGTTGTTAAAAGAGAAGGTAAAACCTATTTTGTAAAACTAACTAATGTTGATTATGTTAAAAAGTCTCGTTAGCATCATTGTTTTGTTACTCTTTTCAACTGCTTCTTATTCACAAGTTTACAAAGTCAGAATTATCGATGAACCTCTTGATGAGTATTATTACCTAATCATGTCATACGATGGTAATAATTCATACAACTTAAAACTAACAACATCAGGAATTGTAAAAACAGTGTTCTCTGGTTTGTTTAATTACATATCAACTACTAAGTCTTCAAAAAACGTAATAACAAATCACTATAATTCAATATCAAAGATCACAGTGGATACTGGTGAAGGGTATGAGTATCCATATTTTGTTATGTTAATGACCAAATCATACGAAGAGAGAGGCGTACAAGTAACTCATTTCATTTTCACATTCTTATACGAGAGAGAACACAAAATTTTAATAAAAACCTTAAATTTGGTAAGTGGAAAGTAAAGAGTGTTTTAGATAGTTTCTTTAATACTTAACACTCTTTTATATGTCGAAAGAAATAAATGCTATTGAGAAGCAAGAAATAAACAACCTTGATAAACAAATAGCAGACATATCTAGTTATGATGTTAAAAACATGTATCAGTTAGCTGAAATATTCATTAAATCAAAAGCAATCCCACCAAGTTACAATACACCTGAAAAAATCATTGTAGGTATTCAAAGAGCCAAAGAGTTAGGATTGAGTCCTTTGGCTGGTTTGAGCAATCTACCTATGATAAACGGAATACCATCTCCTTCTGTTCATCTGCTTGTAGCAAAAGCAAGACAAGCTGGTATTCGTTTCACCATCGTTAGAGATGCTGAGAAAATATACGAACCTGTCTTAGATGCTAATGGTGAACCCGTTATAGAAAACGGTAAACCTAAGATGAAGGCTGATTTGATAACTACAATCAGAACTTCTGAGTTTGTAAATGGTAGATGGTTTGATAATGAGATATCATATCGTTGGTCTGATGCTGTTAAAGCAGGTCTTGCTGATAAAGACAATTGGAAAAAAATGCCTGTAATTATGATGCGAAACAGGGCTTTAGCTATAGCAGCCAGGTTTGCAGCACCAGAAGCTACTTTGGGATTGCTTTCAGCTGACGAAGTAGCAGAAATTAACAACATTGATTATGTTCCTTCTGAAACAATAGTATAACAATAAAATCTCCTTCTAAAGAAGGAGATTCTTTTTTTCAATTTAATTCGTAAAACAAAAAAAAACTAAAAAAATGATTGATTTCTTAAATTCTTTAAACACTCAAACAACTAGTTCTATTCGTTACATTGGTGTAACACGTGCTATTCCTTCCATTTCTTTAGCTTCTGATTTAGATGCTAAAGGACAACGTAGAATGGACATTTATTTTTCTAACAAATACGAAGGTTTTAAAGCAAAGTATTCTATTTGGTTCAAAGACGAGCTTGCTCAATCCAAAACGGGTAAGTTTCGTTTTATTGACAATCGCGCTAATACTTCTATTTGGGTAGATGATGTAACAGGAATTCAAGATATCAACTTCAACATTAACCAATCTCGCAAAGCTAAGATTGGAGAAGTTGAGTTTGTTGAGTTCATGAAAGCTTGGACTTCTTATAACAAAAACTTTAAAGTTGATTTCCCTCAATTTGACATTGGAAAAATTGTAAGTGGTGACTTATCTGAGTTACAACCTATCTTCGATAAACTAAAAGACACAGAAGTTGTTATTTGTGTAGGCGTAAAAGAAGACAGATACCAAGAAGTACTTCCATTCTTTCAACCTTCTTGGACATTACCTTCGGGTAATGACGAAAAGTCCATTAATCAAATTACTAAAACTTTAGATAGATTCGGAAAAGCAATTGCCAAGTCGTTGAGTACTGCTATTTTTGCAAATATACTCTTAACAAAATACGAAGAGTATAATAAAGATAGTGCTGCAACGACTGTTGTTGCAGATACAGCTGACGAGATACCGTTTTAATGGTTGTAACATGTTTTGAAACTGTTAAAGACAAAAAACCAACGGTATATGCAAAGTATATTGCGGTTCTTGATTTCATTAAAAACAATGAAAAAAACCGCAAGAAAGTTCTTGCATTAAGGGAAAGTCAAAACTACAAAGAAGAAAAGCTAACGAGACCTTGCGTTGCTTGGGCTGGCAAGTTCTCTCATCGTGGCAATGACGGAATACAGGAATTTAGCCAACTAATGTATTTTGACATTGATGAAAAAATACCAAGGAAAGAAATCGAAGCTATTCCTGAAGTCATTGCCATTTGGGAATCTCTATCTGGTAGAGGATGGGGATTTATTATTGGTACAGTTGATGTGAATAAATCTAATTTCGTTTCAACTTACAATGGTTTTATTGATCAGTATCAATTACCCATTGATAAGTTGAAAGATATTTCCAGATTAAACTTTTTGTCAAGCGACCCTGAACTTTATTACAACAAAAACCACAAATTGTTTAAAGCTTTAGAGCCAATCACTGAAAAACCTGTGGTTTACAACAAGTCTATTACTTTCTTGGACTTAATCAACAAAGAACAATTGTGGTTGTATTTGTGTAATAGAGCTTTAGACAAAACGTTGGAACAAGGATTGGATTATTTTCCAGGTAGTAGGCACAACTTTGTTGTTAAATTTTTTTCAAAAACAAATTTTTATGGTGTTCCTTATGAATATGCATGGAATTGGTTAAGTCAGTTGTATTGTTTGTCAGAACATGCAAGAAAAACCAGCGAGGACATTTACAGAAGATACTATGATTCTTTTGGCGGAATGCAAAGAATTACCTAATGCTATTCCTTTAACAAAAAAAAGGAAGCCTATTTATTACACAAAACACTCAAAAATACCCAAGAAATACTCTAATAACAGATTTGATGAAAAAGGTAGATTAATCGATCAATTTGGAAATCCTATAATAAAGAATCAAAAAGTCGTAAATCGTCCTCGCGTGGTTAGATTAAATTTTAATTTGTTTTGGTCAGGGACAATCCATAGGTCAGTTAGAAGTAAGATAAAATCACATCTAACTGATTATTTTTCAAAGTTTATCAATTGTCAAATAAAAGAATTTCCAGTTTTTATTCATTTTGAGTCGTACACTTCATCACAAAGTGATGTAGATAATGGAAGTTTTATTTATATCAAAGCGTTTTTTGATACGTTGATTAAACTAAAAATCATTCCTGATGACACTACAAGATACATTGCAGGATATTCTTGGACTCATAAACCAACTAACGAAAACAAACTTGTTGTTTACTACAAAAAGATTCCAGACGTTTAAGAAAGTGTAAAATAGAAGGTGTAAACAAGAAGTACAATAAATGAAATCTCAATTATGTTGTAAGAAAAAACTAATTATAGACGCTGATAGTTTGTTTTTTAAGATTTGTTGTGTTACAAATGATTTTGAAGAAGCTTGTCGTTTATTTGATTTAAAAATAAAAAGTTTAGTTTCTTTTTTAGAATCAAAAACTGGTAATTCCTGGGAATATCAAATATACTTTCAAGAAAAAATCAAAAATTTCAGATTAACAATCGATCCTACTTACAAAGCTAACCGAAAAACACAAATCCCTCCTAATTTTAATGAACTAAAACGTTGGGTTAAATCAAACTATCCTGTAAAAACAGCTAATGGAACTAAAGAAACAGATGATTTAATCGCAGAAGACGCAAATGAAAACTGTTGCATTTGTTATATCGACAAAGACTTAAAACAAATTTACACAGCAGGTCTTCATCTTAATTACGAAAAGATGGAGCTGTACAAAGTAGAAAGAAAAGAAGCTTTAAAAAACTTTTACACACAAATGATTACTGGTGATTGCAGCGATAACATCAAAGCATTAAAAGGAAAAGGAATAAAATATGCTGAAAAATTGTTTAAAAATAAAAGTTGTTATTTTTATTTAACCTTAAAAGAATACATTAAACACTATGGCACACAAAAAGGATGGAAAGTTTTTAGAACTAATTATAAACTATTGCGACTCGGTAACCTCTCGTTTATTGATTACTAATAGGTTTTATTGGAATATTAAAAAACTACCAAATGGAATTAGACCTTTTGGTTTTTTTATCTTATTACCCCCTTTAAAGAAACTAGAAAAATTCCTTGAAACTATCGTTTCAGTTACTGAAAATAATCAATTACCACCTTTAAAAACACAAGGAGATGACTTATTAACAGTTTCTAAAGAAATTGATGATTTTAAAGAAACTATTGATGAAGAAAAAAAACAAAAGCTAATAAGAAAACAACTTGCTAAATTGAGATTAAGCAATGAATCCTCAGATACCATTGTTTGAACCTCAATTTCCGTTAGAAAAAATTGTTAAGTGGGTGGGGAAACATTGGGCAGGTTTCTTACAACCTGAATTTGAATCTCCTTACATGTTAAAATTATTTGAGTTGATTAGAGAAGATAAAAAGACAAATGTAGTAGTTCCTGAATTTTTAGATGTCTTTAAACTATATCGTTTATTACCTCCTAAAAAAGTAAAAGTTGTTATTCTTTCTCAATCTCCTTATCCTTCGAAACAAGCAGATGGTATTGCGTTTTCTGCAAAATATGGAAGACCTTTATCGTTGCGTAGAATACAAAAGTCTCTTCAAACAGAAAAAACTGATTTGCAATATTTAGTCGAACAAGGAGTATGGTTACAAAACACTATTTTGACAGCAAACACTAAAAATTCCTTAGCTCATCAAAATTGGGGTTGGGAAAGGTTTGTGTTTAGAACATTACAAATTATTTCAGACCTTAATCGTTATCTTGTTTGGATAACGTTAGGGTCTGAAGCAAGTAAGTTAATAAAAAAACTACCAAAACCTTCTCATCAAGTTTTTAAAGTATCTCATCCTGTTTCTAAAAAATCTTCAGACGATTGGTCGTTTAAAACAGAACTTGAAAAAGCCAATGAATACCTCAGAAAGTATGGAGAAAAAGAAATACAGTGGTCAGGTCTTAGTTGAGTTTGAAAACGAAGAAGAGTACAAAAGACTAAAACGCAGAGATTATCATCTTAGAAATAAGTACAACATTAGTTTAACCACTTACGAAGAAATAAAAGAATTTCAGGAAAATAAATGTGCTATTTGTCATCAAGAAACAACCAAATTAGTTGTTGATCACGATCATAATTCTGGAGCTTTAAGAGGGTTGCTATGCCACTCATGCAACGTTATGCTGGGTCATGCAAGAGATAACGTAGAAATTTTATCTTCTGCTATTGAATACTTAAACAAAAGAAAAACTACTTATTGCAAACCCAGTCCTTACAAGATTTCTAAGATTTCTTCTCCTAATTTGTTATCTGTGAATTTGTTTTATAAAGATAAAACTAAAACAGTAATGTATGAATCTTCTAAGAGATTGATGCAAAGTTGTCCTTGTTAAGGACACCCTCCACTTACATTTTCCAACAGCAATAACTAAGAATATGGATAACATCTTAAAGTTCTTTTATAGCAATCGTCCTTTGATAGTAGGAGTGATTGTTTTTTCAATAGCTAACATTGTACACAATAGCTATAGTTTTTACGTACACGAATCGCCAGATTTGCATGTTGGTGTTAGATTGTTTGTTGCTATTCCAACATCAGTTGGTTTAGGTTTTGTAATTCTCGTAGTTACGTTAAAAGGAAAACGTTTATTAGCTTGGTTTTTTGTTTTGTTAGAAACGTTCTTAAACATTTTGTATTATGGTCAATCTCCAAATGGGTTTCGATTTCCAACAGAAATAATTGAGTATGTTTTATCTGCTGTAATACCTATTTGTATGGGAACCATGGCACATTTAATTTATGTTCCAAAGGAAGAAAGAAACAAATTTCGAAAGAAACAAACCAAAGAACTACCAATAATTGAAGATCAATACACAAAAAACTTGTAACAATTTAACGAAACAAGTTTTTTGTTAGTTATTTTGTGGTTTGAATAAAATAATTCCTAAAAGCGTTATAGGTTAACATTATTAATTAAAAAATGGGTAAAACGTTTAAAGATAAAAAAGACTTTAAAGCAAAGTCAAGAAAATTTAAAGACAATATTCGTAAAATTAAAAAAACATCAAAAAAGTATGCTAATCGAAAGATTGACATCGAAGATTAAATTGTTAGAAAACTCTAATCAATTCATAAAGAAAAACGTAAAGTATCCACTTCCTAAACTTTTCGTTGAAAAGTTTGGAGATGTTGCTCGCATTGATATAGAAAACCCAATTGAAATTGGGGATAATGGAACCGTTTACAAAGCGTATCCTAAGTTTTTGATGGAAAAATCAATTATGAATGATGAGGTAATTAAAGGATTTTATGGAACTGTTGGTATGATAGTTAACTACAGTTCTAACAAATTAATTGTTTACTCAGGAGCTACTGCAAGAGCTTGTTTGAATTTATCAATATTTGGTGCTGACTACGTTGTTGAGTATTCCTTATTGGATTCTGTAGAATCATTAAACGACATTTTGGCAAAAGCAACTAACAATTTGTCAGTTCATTTAAATCACATTCGACAAGTAAAAGAAAAGTTAGAAAGCAAACAGTATTCTCCTATTGAGTTCGAGCATCGAAAAGGTGAGATACTATCTAAAATGGATTTGAGTTTACTTCCTTACTTAAAACATGCAGAAGAGCAATTTAGATCAAAAGATTCTTTGTATTTTGACATGCCTAATTCTGATTGGAAATTGCTTTCTGCTATGACTGATTTGGTAAAAGATAAAGGCGTAACTGCTCGAATTAGCAAAACGCTTAAATTAGAAGAGTTGTTTGTATGACGATTATTTTAAACAAGTCTAATAACAACGATCCTCAACATCAAACCCGTCTATCAGCCGGGTTTGATATTGCTTCTAATGAGGATTACATCTTACAACCTGGTGAAATTAAAGCAATTTCAACTGGATTATTTTTTAATCAAAACTATTTTTTGATTAAACAAGAAAAATCAACACCAAGTATTCCTAATAAGTTTAGACAACTTCCTTTCTTAATGATTGTTTCTAGATCAAGTTTAGCACTGAAAGGAATTGTTGTCAACAACGCTCCAGGAATTGTAGATTTGGATTATCCTGACGAAATTAAAGTGATATTGAGAAATCAAACAAATGAACCTTTTGAAATTAAAACTGGCATGAGAATTGCGCAGGGGATTTTCGTAGATTGTTTTCAGATGTTAAGTGTAAAAGAGGAAGAGAGAAAAGGAGGATTTGGTTCAACTAATAGTTAAGTCTATGGAGTTAGCAAGAAGTTTGTTATTTGATGTGCTAAATGATTACAAGAATTATATGTATGATTTTTACCCAAAGTTTCAATTTGGGTTTAATTCTTATAAGAATGTTCTTTACAAATCAAAACAAGAGTTTTACGATGATGCTACAATAAAAATTGATTTGCCTTATATTGACTTAGACAAATTGAAGTCTTACATTGAAAACGGTTACTTGTTTATCAAGTACAACAATCCAGATGATGTTAGAAGGAAAACATATGAGTACGTGGTCTACGTAGGTGATGAAGATGTTAAGATTAAATATGAAAATGGATTTTTAATTATTGAACGAGAAAAAACTAAACCTGAACGCAAGATTATAACAATATCTTCTAATTAATCTTTAAATAAATATTTTCAAACCTTGAGGGAGAAATCTCTCAAGGTTTTTTTGTTTAATTAAAAAAAACAAATGATTATGAACAAAGAATTCATAAAGAAAGTAAGAGCATTTCTATCTGGAGAACCTTTATTGCTAACTGAAATTTTAGATTGGTTAGCTACATCTCAACCTATCAAAAACAATAAAAGTAGGTTGACTAAGTATCTTTTGACCTTACAAAGGTGTTTATTCGTTCCTAATTTGCCAAATCAAATAGCTGATAAGCTATCAATAACTAATGATAGCTTACAAGAGCTTTTAGTGTGTTATTACAACATGGATGACGTGAGAGATTGGAAATTTGCAATCTCTCAAAGTGTAGAAGACAACACTAAGTTGTCTTATTTAAATTACAAAAATGCTTCTAAGTATGAGGTAAAAGTATTGTTACATCATACAACAATACTTTTTGTAGTTGATGATAAGTACTACGAAGATCTATTTAGCCAACACAATATAAGAATAAAGGCAAAACCAACAAGCGTTTTAAAGCCAATAGTGGAATCTCTATTTTATGATGACACGAAAAAACAGCAAGAAATAATTGATTACATCAGTTACTTTTACACTAATCTTATTGATGCTTCTATAAAAGAAGTATCTGGTAAAGAGATTCTTTGGGCATATTATTACGAGAACTACGCAGAACCGTCAAATGGCGGTACACTTTGGAATTCTTGTATGAGACATGAGGAAAGCCAAAAACATCTTGAGATTTATTGCGACAATCCAGACAAAATAAGTCTGGTAGTGGCTGTTAACAGCTCTAACAAAGTATTAGGTAGAGCATTATTATGGCACACACCTAATGGTGTTTATAGAGACAAGATTTACGCTTACAACTCAACAATTGAAAACAAAATCAAAGACTATTGTAAAGAAAAAGGTTATCCATATATTGAAACGGATGATGTTAGCATTAAGCTAGATCATGGCAAGTACAGATACTTGCCTTATCTAGATAACATGAACTTCTTCACAAAAGAAGGGATTCAAAATTTTGATGATGATGATGTAATTTGTTTTTGTAAGTGCATGGGAGAGCATTTCTTTTATAACGAAGATTATAAAAATGTAAATGGTAGATACTATCACGTAGACGATTTAAATTATTCTGATTATTTAGAAGAATATTTATTGGAAGCTGAAGAAGCATATTACGCTCCTGATGAGTTTGATTATTTCCCTCCTGATGATGTAGTATACTCTTCGTTAGAAGAAGTATATGTGTATGTTCATTCAAAGTCCGTAGTTTACTTGGAATATTGCGGAGATTACGCATTTTTAGAGAATTGCGTAACTGACATTAACGACGAATTAAGGTTTACCTCTCATGTAGTTACTTCTGTATATATGGATGGATACATTATGAAAGACGAAGCAATGTATCATGATGAAGTTGGTTGGGTTACTAAAGAAGTATTTGATAAACTTGTTGTAGAAAAAGTTTAAAACTTATGGAAAAATTAAAAATTGACAAAAACTTACTGCAGTGGTTGGTGGAACGTCAATCACCAACCTGCAGTCAACAATCTCTTATTTTTATTACTGAATTGGCTAATTACCTTAAAGAAAAAGGGTTTGACGTAAAAACTGATCACGCAAACAACATATATGCGGTAAAAAAGAAGGATGAAAATTTTTCTGGGTTTTATCCTTGTTTTGTTTCGCATACGGATACTTCGCAAAATCTTCACAAGAAGATTGAGTTAATTGAAAAAGATGGTTTTTTGATTGGCTGGGATGGAGAAAAACAAGTAGGACCAGGTTTTGATGACAAAGTTGGAATTTGCATATCGTTACAACTTGCGGAACAGTTTGACAATGTCAAACTGTTCTTTGCTTCAGATGAAGAATCAGGCTGTATTGGGTCATCACAAGCAGACTTATCTTTCTTTAATGATGTGAGTTTTTGTGCTCAGCCTGACCGCAGAGGTGACTCTGATTTCATTTATTATACTAACCGCACACAAGTGGTCAGTGAAGAATTTATAAATCATTCACTGCCACTGTTAGATCGATATAAGTACAATCTTAATGAAGGATCTTTTACAGATATCGGTTGTTTGGTAAATAGAGGAATTGGTATCTGTTGTTTTAATATCAGCTGTGGTTATTACAATGAACATACTAATCAAGAACGTCTTGATTTGTCTGCTGCTGAAAAGTGTTTAAACTTTTTGTATGATTTCACAAAGAGTACGTCTTATAAAAGATGGGTTTATAATCCAGAAGACGGAATGGAAAGCACTAACACTTACATTAAAGAGAAAATCATTGATTTAACAGTTGATTTATTGTACGAATTAGAATTCGTAAATAATTTACCACCAAGAGTAAAATTGTTGGTTAACCAATTAAATAGATTGTTATATGAAGATCAATACAATCAAAGTATATGGAGTTTTAGTGCATGGGATGATTTGTTTAACAGCTACAACGGGTGGAATAATTCATAATTGAAACTCAAAAAACAATTTATTCTGTTGTTGTAGTTAAAAATTTTACAGTAATTATGTCAAGAATTTATCATGTAATTTTTGTTGATGATTCTAATAAAGAATCTGTTTTATTAGAATCAATGGTTTATGGAAATTCGAGAAGAAGTAAGATCATTGTATCAGGAGAAGATGATGCACTTGACGTAATTTTTTCTTTCTTAGAAAGAAAAAACACACCTGTACTTTGTTACAGTTTTGAAAAACCTTATATTAAGGTTTACACAAATAAAGGCATGAAACTTTTTTACTTAAATCCTATTGATGATGATTAGAGATTACAAATTTACTTACAACATTAAATTCAAAAATTACGTTTTTACGTTTAAAAAAGGTCTTAGGTGCTTTGTAATTCCGTTATTATTAAATTGATGTGTTTTAGTAATTATTTTACGTAAATTGAACAACCATTTTAGATAAGGTTGGTTAAAACCAACCTTATCTTTTTTTAATTATCAATTGCAATTGTAAAACTATTTTGATATAAACATGAAGCTATTTAACGAACCTCAGATATTAGCAGCCACTTACAACCCTGTGAGCAACACGAGAATGATTAGTTTTTTAGTTGATTTTCCAACGGTTTTATTAGCAGAACTTCGCACTCATCGAATACTTACGCAAGGAAGTTTATACGAACATTTTGAATTATTAGATTTTAACTTATCAGCTAACAGTGCAAGAGCTATTCCTCACAATAAATACCTTGAAAAAGTATTACAAAATCCATTCGTACCTATTTGGACTAAACAACAAAGAGGTATGAGTGGGGGGAGACATGAAAACCAAAACACGTTAACTACAATCTGGATTGAAGCTTTGGAAGTAATAAAAAAACAATACGAACAATTAGTTTCAAACGATGCACATAAACAAAATGCTAATAGGTTATTAGCACCTTTTGCTTATACAACTTGTATTATATCAGGCACTGAGTGGGATAATTTTTGGAACCTTAGAATTAGCGAAAATGCACAACCTGAATTTAAAGAAATAGCTTCTATGTTAAAAACTCTGTACGACAACGCTAATTGGAAAGTTGCTAAATATCATATCCCTTTTGAAGAGATTATAGACAAGTTGTATCTTGAGCAAATTAGGAGTTATGTATCCACAACTTCTACCACTAAGGATATTGAACCAGAAATAACAGAGATTAAAATGAGAATATCAGCTTCAATGTGTGCTAAGTTGTCTTACAACACACAATACAAAGAGGATAGCCTAGAAAAACATCTTGAAAGAAGTAACATGCTAATTTCACATAAACATTGGGAACCTTTTAGTCATCAAGCAATTGCAATGAATAAAGAAGAATATGAAACCATGTTTATTCAACGCATAGTTCAAAAAAATGGGAAACGAGAAATTGTAAAAGAATTAGGTGTTGCATACAACCTTCGAGGGTTTATATCTCAAAGATATATTATTGAGAATTTAATGAATTAAACTTATAATTTGATAGAGTTTTAAGAACATTTTAAAAAAACTAAAGTTTCATAGTTGAATAGGCAATAAACTTTTTAAAGCTAAAGTTTTTGAAAACAAGTGATTAATTTTTTAGAGTTGTATTTTTTAGTTTCATATATTTTCAATTACTTTTTGTGGCAAGTTGTTTTTATACTTCAGTTACCATTAGTTAACTAACAAGTTTCATTAAAATTGTAAGTTGAGATGGAAATAAAAATTACGTATCACGAATCTTCTAACCCTTTGAAAGAAGGTTGGAAGGTACAAATTAATGATAGATATGCTTATTTAACGCCAGGAGAAGTTTTAGAATTTATGGCTGCTTTGATGTTTTCAAAAAATGAAGCAGAAGAACGATTAAGTTGGTTAAAAACAGAAGAAGAACATAACTACATAGACTCTCTTTATCAAAATTACATACAACAATTAAAATCAAAAAAAGACTGAATTATTTTGAATTAGTAAAATGAATAAAACTTAACAAATGATTGACAAAGTCGTAGAAGAAGTTTGTGAAGACTTAAAATATCGTTCTTCTGTTGGTATTCAGAAATACGGAAAAACGTTAGAAAGAGATGATTATCAACTAAAAGATTGGTTACAACATGCATATGAAGAAGTATTAGATACAGCTAACTACTTAAAAGCTGCAATAAGACAAAACAAAAACATGTTAGAAATAACAAAATCGATGTTTATTGTTTTAGTTGATTTACTACAAAAATCTTTTGGTGAAAATACAAATTGGACTCAAAATCAACAATTGAAAAACTCATTTGAAACTATTGAATTGTTAGCCAACGCGTTAGATAAACGCAGATGGTATTGGATTAAGTGGTGGTGTTTTGATAACGAGTTTGGAAAAAAAGGATTAAAAGCTAAAATCGATGAACAAGAAATAAGCGATATTAAAGATTTGTTAAAATTTCTCTACTAACAAATTTTTCAAATTTCCAATAACCTCAAAAAAGTTTTTTGAGGTTATTTTTATATTCCTGTCTAAGATAGTTTCTTAAACTCTTAACTATTTAAAAAGATGGGAATATTTGATAAAAGGGTTAATTTTAAACCGTTCGAGTATCCTGAAGTTGTTGCGTTTGGCGAAGCCATTCAACATGCTTACTGGCTCCATCACGAATGGAATTTTATTTCTGACATTTCAGAATTTCATTCTTACTTAACAACGAAAGAAAAAACCGCTGTAAAACGAGCAATGCTGGCAATTTCACAAATAGAAGTAGCGGTTAAAAAGTTTTGGAGTAAAATTGGAATTGTATTTCCAAAACCAGAGATTGACCAAGTGGGGGCTATATTTGCTGAATCAGAAGTAAGACACAGCAATGCTTACAGTTTCTTATTAGAAAAGTTAGGTTTAAATAAAGAATTTGAACAATTACTTGAAATACCTGAAATCAAAGGAAGAGTTGAGTATTTAACGAAATATTTAGAATACGTCGATCAAGAAGACAAATCTAAATTTTCAATAGCACTGGCTTTGTTTTCTTTATTTGTAGAAAATGTTTCTTTGTTTTCTCAGTTTGTTATCATTAAGAGTTTTAATAAGTACAAAAACTTATTAAAAGACATAGATAACGTCATTCAAGCTACTATGGTAGAAGAACAAGTTCATGCAAATTTTGGAATATGGTTATTAAACAAAGTAAAAGAAGAACATCCTAACATATTTAACGAAGACTTTTATAACAAGATAAATACCACTTGTATTAAAGCATACGAAGCAGAAAAGAAAATCATTAATTGGATATTAGAAGAAGGAGATTTGAGTTTCCTGACTAAAACCACTTTAAACGAATTTCTAAAACATCGTTTCAACGAATCTTTAATTAAAATCGGTGGAATCAAGTTATTTGACGTTGACTATAAAGAATTACAAAAACTTAATTGGTTTTTTGAAGAGTTAATTGGAAAAGTACATACAGACTTCTTTCACAAGAAGTCTACTAATTATTCCAAAAAAACTAAAAGTGTAACTGCAGACGATTTATTCTAATGGAAAATAAAAGATATTACTGGTTCAATGAGGCTTCTGAAGCTTTCATGAGGAACAAAGAAAGTTACTTACAGCCTCACCATAAACACGTGTCTGACCGAGTGATGGAGATAGGTCAGCATGCAGAAAAGATACTTGGTCAACGTGGATTTGCTGAAGAGTTTGAAGAATACATGAGTAGAGGGTATTATTCACTCTCTACACCCATTTGGACTAATTTTGGAACTACTAGAGGACTTAGCATAAGTTGTTTCGGTAGTTACATTGAAGACAGAATGGATAGCATCTTATTCACAGCTGCTGAAGTAGGAATGATGAGTAAAAATGGAGGAGGTACATCAGCTTATTTTGGTAAACTAAGACCCAGGGGTGCTGAGATTAAAAACAATGGAAAATCTTCTGGTTCTGTTCATTTTATGCAATTATTTGACACAATTAGCAATGTAATTAGTCAAGGGTCTAGTAGAAGAGGAAGTTTTGCAGCTTATCTAGACATTCACCACCCAGATATTGAAGAATTCTTGAAAATCAGAACAGAAGGTTTCCCTATTCAAGATATATCCTTTGGTGTCTGTGTACCTGATTGGTGGTTAGAAGAAATGAAACAAGGTGATAGAGAAAAAAGAAAAATATGGGCTCGAGTAATTCAGTTAAGAGGCGAAATTGGTTATCCTTACATATTTTTTACAGATAATGTTAACAGAAACACAGTGGATGTCTATAAAGACAAAAACATGGTGATTCATTCTTCAAATCTTTGTTCTGAAATCTGCTTACCCACTAACGAAAACGAATCTTTTGTATGTGATTTGTCAAGTATTAATTTACTTCATTGGGATGAAATTAAAAATCAACCTCGTGTAGTTCACATTTTAGTTCAACTGCTTGATGCAGTAATGACTGACTTTATTGAACGAGCAAGTAAAATTAAGTTCATGGAACGTGCAGTAGAATTTGCTAAAAATCACAGAGCATTAGGTATTGGAGTACTTGGTTTGCATAGTTATTATCAATCAAAAATGATTCCATTTGAGTCGTTGAAAGCAAAAAATCTTAACCATGAGATATTTAAGTTTTTAAAAGAAGAAACATATGCCGAATCAAAAAGACTTGCAGAAAGATTTGGAGAACCATCTGTATTGAAAGGTTATGGAAGGAGAAACACAACATTACTCGCCGTTGCACCTACTACATCAAGTGCGTTTATCTTAGGTCAAGTTAGTCAGTCAATTGAACCTTATCATTCTAATTATTTTGTAAAAGACGTAGCAAAAGGTAAATTCACTATTAAAAATCCATATTTAACTAAGTTGTTAGAAGAAAAAGGAAAAAATGACTACGAAACTTGGGATAGTATTTTAAAAGCAGGAGGAAGCGTTCAACATTTAGATTTTTTAACACAACACGAAAAAGATGTCTTTAAAACATTTGAAGAAATTTCTCAAAAAGAAATCATTATACAAGCATCTATTAGACAACGTTACATTGACCAATCTCAAAGTCTTAATTTAATGATACATCCTGATACTCCTGCAAAAGATATAAATGAACTGATATTATTTGCACACGAACAAGGAATCAAAACTTTATACTATCAACACTCCATAAACTCTGCCAAAGAATTTTCAAGAAAATTATTACAGTGTGTAAATTGTGAATAAAAAGAGACTTCTTTAAGAAGTCTCTTTTTTTATTTTTCACAAATAACCTGCAAAAACAACAACATATATCGCGATTTGATTGATCGTTAATGTAAAAGTAAACAAAACAATAAATGAATGTTTTTTGAGATACTTTTTAAGAAATTTCAAAAATTCAAACAAAAAAACATTAAAAAGCGTTTACAAAAACTTTTGATAACATTTTCTAAGTTAACAAGCAACATTTCTGTTGCTACTAACAAACCACTTAAAAACTAATAAATAAAAAATAAACCCGTTTTTAACGGGTTTTTTATTTAATCAAAAACTTTATTTCCAGAAACAAATTCATAAATATTTAATCCTGATCTTGTTACACCTACTCCTCTTAAAACAGCTTCTAAGGATTCTTCTGGTTTTCCATTTAAAATACCACCAAACACACCAGCAGCAAAGCGTTTAATAATGGAAAATGCTACAAATGGAGAATTGACACTTACATCATTCAAAATTGCAAATATTGTTGAGTCTCTGTGTGCGTGATATAAAAATACTGCAATGGATTCTAAGAAGCTTTTATCTTTTTCATCTTCATCATCATATGCTAATCCATAAGCTAACAACATAGTAGCTAGTGTTAATGCAACATCAGAAGCAAAGTGTTTCAAGTTTCTTTTTTGAAAATCACTTAATTCTAAACCTTGTTTTAATACTCGAAGAGGTTCGTTAGCAATTTTAACAGCCACTTTAATTAAAGTATTCAAAATACCTTCGTGTAAATGACCTTCCCAGTACTCAATAGGCTCACCGTTTTCATTTAAAGCTGGTTTTCCATCAATCATTAATATTTTGTATTGTCCAGTTCTTGTTTCTTTAACAGGATCTTCCCAACGAGTAATATATTGGTTTTTCTTAGATAACATAAATCGTTTAAATTGAATCCACAACATACCAATAATAGTTCGTTCAAACCAAGTTTTGTTTTCAGAAGATATATCAGCGTAGGTATCTGAAATTATTTTTTGTTTTGCTTCTAACTCTCTTGAGTCATATGCATACATTGGATATCCTGTTTCAGGGTCTATTGTACCTTCTTTTTTTGCTCTTATCACTTTAGCTTCGTAGAGTGCTTTGTGTTCTTCGTATTTAGGTCCTTTTGTGAAATAATCCTTGTATCTTTCGTCTTTAGTAGGATCGTAAATTAGTTTTCCGTTTTCTACTCTAATAGCAGAATCTTTGCTTATATCTCCATTCTCAAATTTAATTACTCCATCTTTTACAGCTTGTGAAATCCACATTGCACGTCTAAAAATCATATCAGGAATTGCATTCATCCACATCATAGAGGTAGACAAATAATTCCCAATTGACTTACTAATTCGTCTATCGTACAATAAACTTTCAGGATTTATATTTGATATATCATAGTGTGAGTTTAATAAATGGATAAATTCTTGATGTTTTTCTAACGGACTAATGGCAATTTTTAAACCATCAATAAACCCTGATTTTGATAATAAGTGTGATCCTTGACCAGCAAATGCTGTTATTGTGCTTAGCATACTGGTTGTTAACTGCATGGCAGAAGTTCTTATATTGTAACCCAATTGAAATAATGTGACACCTGTTTTTATTTTGTTTACCAACCTTGCGTATTCTTCTTGTTCATCTCTTATACCTGTTCTACCAAATACGTTGTTGTTAACGTAAGTATCCAACAAGTTTAACAACTCTGGATAATTCTTAAACCAAGAATAACTCGACAGGTTAATGAGATTTCTTATAGCAGCTATTAGAGGGAGTACTTTATTGAATTCATTTTCTCTGTTAATGTTGTAAGAAGCTAAAAACAACAAAGTTTCTACGTTTGTTTCTATATTGTCTCCTAATTCAATTATTTGTTGTGTTCTTGAATCAAGAGAAGTTTGAGCATTCAAAAACGTATAAAATTTTGTTTTAAACCCAGAGTTGTCATTAGCATCTTTTCTGCTTGATTGTTGTTTAACAAATGCATTTTCTATACTGGTTCTCATAGCCAACAAGGCTTCTTTTGGATCTCCTTTACCTATTAACTCTGCAAATCTTGACAATTGATTTCTTCCTACAATTGGTAGTTCTCTGTAAAATCTATCCATATCGTCTTTTCTGAATATTCCAGCATTTGATTGTAAGTGAGATTGTTTTAGTCTTTTTAGTTCTTTGATGACACCTCTTAAAAATTCTTTTTCTGCACTTGTTAAAGCAGTTTGACCAAATTGTTTGTAATCATACGTTTCTGAATCAGGATCTCTTAAACGGAGTGTATTGTATACGTTGCCTTGTTCATCAATGTCGTATTCAAATAAGTTCTGGTAAATTTCTCTTGGGTTAATAATTGTCCTAAACCTACCTACTTCATTGTAATATTTCCTAAAAACATCTCTAACGTTATCAAATGTTTTGTTGTATTCTCTTTTGATAGCTGTTCTGGCTTTTAACACTAAATCTCTAACTTTTTTGAATAACGGAGAACGTTGTTCATCAGGCTGAACGAATTGAACAGTCATTTGTTCTATATCCGCTTCATCTGCATATACTTCTATGTTTTCAGCAGCTAAGATGATTCTACTTATAATTATCAATTCTTGTTGCTCAGATTCGCTTAAGTTAATTTTGTTTCTTAGTTGTTGTTGTCTTTGATAAATTTGGTGTAACGATTCTTTCAATGATACTCTATTTTCATCGAGAAAATTAACATTTGGATCTTTTGGTTTGTATTTTTTTAACTCTTCTATTGCTGTTTGTCTATAACCAGTTTCACCAAACGCTTCGCTAATGTGTTCTTGATAAAAATTAATCAGTTCAACAAATTCTGCATCCGCTCCGGTTTTATGTTGATATGCATTATATTGTTCAATTGTTTTTCGTAAATCGATAGAAACTTCAGGAGTTAATTTTATTAATTTTTTAACTTCTCTGTCCAACTCTGTTAACCTTTTAATTACAGGAGGAGAATCCTTTGTAGGAGATATTGTAACAATAGAACCAATTTGTCCTAACTGTGGGTTATTTGCTAAATACAAATAAACTTTTATAGATTCAACATTTCCCCAGTCTGCTCTCATTAGCATTGCTTGTGCATCTTTTTCTCCATCTAAGAAGTTTCCACCAATAGAGTCACTTGCTACCCAGGATTTGATAAACCTACGATGTTTTGTGTAATTGAGTTGTAATCGTTCATTTAAATCGTTTTGTGACAAATTAACCACTTCAATCAACCCACTTACTCTGTTTCTCATCAAAATGATACCTACAGCCAAAGATTCAGCAGTAGAAATATTTTCCCAAACAGGTTCTATTCTTGAACCTATAGTTACAAATTGATTCCAGTATTTTCTAAGAACTGGATGTAACGTATTTAATTGTTTGTTATTCCAACCTTCTAAATCAGCTAATCTTGGTGCTTTTACTATTTTTTCTAACCCAAAACGCTGTTGGAACTCATATTCTTGCATAGCTTCAATGAAACCAACAAGATTAACAGGTTGATTTCTCTCTATAGGCAAGTATTGTCTTACATATTCTCTCAAGTTTTTTTCATAAGTTTCCATGGCTTTTTGTCTTGCTTCTGCTGTTTTAAATGGATTATCTTTTTCATTTTTAGGTTCATAGTAGGGATTGTATATTTTTTTTCCTGTAAACTTATTGATGTAAAATTTAACCTTACTGCTTTTGAGATATCTTACTTGTTTTTCTATATCTTCATCACTTACAACAACTGAATCTTCAAGCTCCCAGTTAAAATAAGTTTTTAAAAATTGTCTAATAGGTAATATGTTTTGTTTGGTATAGATATTCTTTTTGTCCGCCAAACCAAACTGTTGGTTCAATTTAAAATCTTGTGCTGGATTTCTTCTTTCGGGTTTTAATAAAGGTTCATTTTTGAATTTTCTTTTAATTTCAATACCTGCTAATGTTTTTATTTTATTTTCTCTGGGTTCAAAATTATTAGCAGACAAGTTTAACGGTAGATTGATAGAATAACCAACTTTTCCAGGTTGTGGAGCAATTCCTATTTTTTCAGCCATTTTACTGTATAACAACATTTGTGAGTTCACTGCTTGTATTTTACCCATGTTCCACAATTCAGATGGTTTTAAAGAAGATTTATAATCGATAATAAAATGTGTTCCATCGGGATTTATAACAAACAAATCACACGTACCCATTATTAAAACGGGTTTTCCATCTAATTCTACACTTTGTGCTAATTTAACTTCTGAATAAACCCTTTTACCTTTGATTAAAGGATATATTTGTTCGTTAAAAACAGATACCATTTCTGCTTTTATTCTTTCATACTCAGCTCTTTCTTTATCGTATAAATCACCAAGTAGCTCTTTAATCCCCTCATCACTTACTTTGATTAAATCAACAGGTTGTTCAACAGTTTTTCCTTGATATTGTTTTGCAATGTTTTCCATTATTTTGTGAACAACAGTACCAACTAACGCTACTTTTGATTTCCAATTCATCTCTTCAGCATATTTTTGTTCTAATGCTGTCCATATAGCAGAAGCAATCTTAACTGGTTCTTCGCTACTGATTACTTTATTGTAATAATCAATAGGCGATGCATCAAAAACTGGTAACAAAGAATTAAGTTCAGAGGCTTCTTCTTCTGTTAAACCTTTTCCTGTTTTTAAAAAATTAATTGCTTTTTGTAGTTTAGAAGGATCAGTTTTTATAAACCATATTTGTGGTAATATCTCGTTAATTATTTTGTTTATTGCTCTTTCATTAGAGCGACGAATTAATTCTTGTAGTTCTTTACTTTCATTAATTGCATTTAATAGTTGTGCTCTTGTTACATTTCCTTGTTGTATAAATGCTGCAATCATTGCCCAAGTAGGATTTTGTATTAATCTACCACCAGATAATTTGTTTATTAACTTTTTAAATTCATTGAATGCATTTGATTTAATAATTTCTTGTTCATTGTATGAGTAAGGTGTGTCTTTCATCATTACTTCTTGTACAAACCGAGTTGCTCTCATAGCAGTTAGACCAAGACTGTTCCTGTAGACATTTCCGTCAGGTCGCCAATCTTGGTATTCTTTGATGTGATTTTCAATTTTTTGTATAGAATCTTGTACAGGGTCTAACGGTTTAATATTTCGTTGTCTAAAGGACTCAATAGGAGTCGACTGTGGCACGTAATCGTTTTCAATGAAATCTGCTAAATCTTTAATAGATGAATTTAAAGAGATTTCTTTTTGAATACCTAAGAGTTTTTTAATTAGATTTAACAAACGAGTCACCCAACTTTTTGGTTTTAAATGAATGGTTCTTTGAACTCCTCTCGTTAGAACTTCTCTTTCAAGTTCTTGAGGTGTTAAATGTGGATAGTTTTCTTGAACAAATTTTAGAGTTTCTTTCCCTTCTTTTGTTGTTAGAAAAGACTTGTAAACAGCAGACAGCTCTTTTGGAAACTCAGCTTGTAAAGAATCAATAAATGGATGGATTACTTCGTGTAATAAAACACTTTGATCAAAGAAGTTTAATATATCCTTCTGGTTTTCTAAATAAGACAAAAATTCGTTTTCTGTTAATATCTCGTTTCCAACAATATATCTACAGTTTCTCATTTAATTTAAGTTAATATACCCAATTACGTTAATGTAACCGTTTTCTTTGTCTATGAAATAAATAGAATTAAAATGGTTTGCTAATTCTATTAAATACTTCTCATTTTTAGGAGTTAGTTTAACTCCAAACTTAATTTTTTTAATCAAATAACTTTCAATTAATGCTACTTCGTAGCCTAATTTAAAATCAGCGTTATTCTTAAAAGCGTTATCTATCAAAGACATAATTTTTTAATATTTAGTTGTTCTAATAAATTTTTCAATTCAAAATCGTCGACGACGTAAACAATTGATTTATCTTTTGAGTCGTAATAAGCTTTTGTTCTTGCATCTAAATTTCTTAGTGTATTTATAATGTCAGGTCTAAACGATTTTATCACTCCAACTACGTTATCAACTTCTTGTCCTAATAACCTTTTTGCTTCTTCAAAGTTATCAAGGATAACTTCTTCATCTGTTTTTTCTCTATATAGTTTTATTTTAACTTTTATACCAGCTTTTTCCATTAAACGATTTAGTTTTTTGTTACTTATTTTGGTATCTCTAATTGGTGTTAATGGGTATAAAGCTTGTACTCTTGGTTCTAAATTTTCATCAAGTAAACTTTCATCTAATCGGTTACTTCTAACAGCTTGTAACCATGTTTTTTGTCCACTTAACCATTCGTATTGTGCTTTTTGCCAATCTCCAAAATGTCTTTTAAAGTCTTCACTGTGAACGTATTCATAATCTTTTAGTGGATTAGGAGAAACGAGATATAAGTCGTCAAAAAGTTTACTTCTTGCTTTATTTCTTGCTTCAATTATGTATCTACCATTAGATTTTGACAGTCTATTCTCTCTTAATAAAGATTTTTCAAAGTTTGACAATTGAGCTATATTAGCTGCTAATTGGGGATCACTTAAAGCTAACTGATTAGCAAACTTAATATCCCCAACTTCTTGGTCTTTATATTTAATTAAACATACTCTGCTCATGATAAATAAATGTATTGACGTTTTACACGGTTACTCTTTAAATTTCGGAAATGTCGACGAAAGAGTTATCGTTGATATTTTAACGCAAAATTTCGATTTAGCAAATTTTATTAGTTTCAAAGATAAGAATTTATTTTCTGAGGAAGAGTATTTAAATACCCTTTTAAATTATACCCGTAATATTCCTGGAATCAAAGTTGAGAAAATAGAAAATGGAGTGAGGACTGAAGTTTCAAAACAATTCTCTTCTAAATACACAAAAGAAAATGTTTCATTTTTTGAACCAACAGCATCTATAGTAGAAACACAACAACCTGTTGTTCAAACTAAAGAATCGCAACCTACAACTATAGTTATAAGTGATGAGGGGTTTGCAGTAAAAACTTATGATCATGTGCCTAAAGCTGAAAAAAACAAAGCTCCTTTTAAGTCTAGACATTCTGTTGGATTTATTGGTTTTGGAAAAGAAAGATCTTCAACAGATTATTACGCACAACAATATCGAAAAAATAACTTACCTGTTAACCCTACCTTTTATGAAAAAGGAAAGATTTATTTTGCTTCTATAAATGGAGACGCTTCAACAGACCAAATACTAGCTACGTTTAACGAGATAAAGAAAGCTCTAGATTCAGGAGCTCTAGTATTCACTGATAGTTTAAAATATCTTGAAACTTCAATATACAACAGAGGTGAAAAGGCTTTAAGAGAAGCACTAATAGGAGCTGATTACGCCGAGAAAGAAGTAAAAGAAAATGAAAATGTAACACTTTGGTATTCAAAAAAATGGTACCCAGATCTAAATATAATGTTTACATCTACACAAGAACCTGATAAACCTGAGGTAAAAAACAAACAAATAGAGGAAAAACCTACAGTTGCTCTTTACCAAGTAGATAAAATAACTCCAGAGATGCTAGAACTTCAGAAAAAAGGAGAAGCTATTGTTTTAAGTGAAGCTTATGAATATGAAGAAATCCCAATGCCAAAACCAACAGGTGTTAGAACAGAAGTAATAAAGCAAATCATTAATATGTATCTTCACGGTAAAAAATTTGTTAATGTTGATGCAAGGGGAGCAGAAGCATGGGAAATGTTAAATTCTGATGAAACTGGAATAAAACCTGAGGACATTTATAACATCAAAGATGAAATTTCTGGAAAATTATTTGATTTCTTCAATTCTGCTTATGAATACGCAACTGGAACTATATTAGTTCAAGATAGGAACGTAGTGTTAAAAAGAAGATTAAAAACAAACTCATTCGACAATCCTTTTAAAACAAGTAAAGAATTTTTAGATTGGCTTAGCGATGACAAAAACACGTTTAATATAGAACAAAAGAGATGGATAAAAAATAATATATCTACTTTTAAAGGTAAACCAATATACTACACTGCTAATAATGCTCAACATGCTGTAACTATAAACGAACTAATCAATGGAGAACCTAAAAAAAGTGTTGATGAAAATCAATTAACTCAAAGAAAACAACAAAAAACTGAGTTGCAAACAACAATACCTGTTGCAATACAAAACCAATTACCGCAAGTTAATGTAAACAAAAACGCTCTAAGTAAGCTGTCATCTGAAAGCAAACCTTTATTAATCGGGTTAGACGGTAGTGGTTCGCAAGGTAACAAAGACGGTAGAATAGGAGCTGGTGTAGTTTATTCAAAAGATGGAGTTGATTATGGACTGAGTTTTGAATTCAACAATGAAACAATTGATACTCTTAGAGCTGAATTAGGAATAACCGAAACAATAACCACCTCTAATGGTGGGATGGAATTGTATTCATTATTCAAAGCTTTGGAAATTTTTAGTGATGTGGGAGAACACATAAACTTTGTCCATGATAATGAAGCAATGGTTTTATGGGTGCATAATACATTGCTTAGAAGAACTATAAAAAAAGAAACAGGTACAGAATTTACATCTAAAAGTAGCTTTGACAAGTTTTGGAATTCTTTAGACAAAGCAAAAAAAGAAGAGTATCTGTCAAATGTAGAAAAGATATTTAAAGTAGAAGACGCTTTGCTAAATAAAAACTCTTATAACATAAAAGGATATTTTCCAGAGAATCAATTCATAAAAGTACTATC
>JANWZV010000120.1 GCA_025061805.1 Candidatus Dojkabacteria bacterium
ACTATTATTAGATGGATTTGATATTAAAGGTGGTGGTTTTGGCATTGGCAATTTAGTGTTAGGCAGTGCCGGTAATAGTATTTTAACTACTAATAGCTCTGGTAATTTAACTGAAAAAATATTAAATAATGGACAGTTATTAATTGGTAAAACTGGCGATGAGCCACAGATAGCTACATTAACAGGGACTGCGAACCGTATTACTGTTACTAATGGTCCTGGTTCTATTACATTATCGACTCCACAAGATTTGCATACAGCTGCCAATGTTACTTTTGGTTCATTACAAGTACCGGTAATTACTACTAGTAGTGGCAATTTATCCTTAAATCCTGCGTCAAATATTGATGTAAATTCAAAACGTATTATTAATGTTGCAAACCCAATTAATTCAAATGATGCAACAAATAAAATTTATGTAGATAATGCAATTAATAATATTTATGCAAATCCAGATTTTGGCGATAATGTTTTTCGAATAAGTGATGATATTGACGCTTCTAAAAAAATTGCATTTCAAGCTTCTTCTATTTCATCTGGCGCTACTCGTACAATTACTATGCCAGATCAAAATATTAATTTAGGATTAGTGCCAAGTGCTATTCAACGTGATGGTTCTGTAGCATTTGTTGCTAATCAATCCATGGGATTAAATCGATTAACTAATTTAGCTAACCCTATTAATCCTTTAGATGCCGCTAATAAATCGTATGTTGATTCCGTAATTTCTGGGTTAGATTTTCAAAAAGATGTTAATGATGTTATAAATAATCCAAATATAGTTGGACCTGGAGCTGGATTGCCATCTGCTGCTATTGGTCAGCGTTATATTTTAACTGCTAATACATCATCTCTTCATTCATCTTGGGGCACAATTAGTGGTGTACAAGATAATGATATTGTTGAATTTAATGGGACTAATTGGGTTGTAGCATATGATGTATCAGTACAAGGGCCAGGTGCATTATGTTGGAATATTAATGGTGCACATTGGGTAAGATGGAGTGGAAGTAGTTGGGATGAATTTGGCGGATTATCAGGTGTTATAGCAGGAGCTGGATTAGATAAAACTGGGCACACAATGTTTATTGATTTAGAAAGCACTTCTGGATTAGAGTTTGATGTTCCTGGCGATGGCGGTAAATTGCGAGTTCGTGTTGATAATGCAACCCTTGAAAGACATTCATCTGGATTACGTGTGCGAGCTAGTGGCATTACAGCTAACGAATTAGCGTCTAACAGTGTAACGTCAGTAAAAATTGCTTCGTCTGCCGTTACTGAACCAAAAATTGCATCAAACGCAGTGACGGGTGTTAAAATAGCTAGTAATGCCGTTACAGGAAGTAAAATAAGATTAAGTAATGGCGAATGGCTTAGAGGAAGAAATGCCGCAGATAGCGTTGATATAAATATTCTTCGTGTAAATAGTACTGATAATTTAGAAATAGGACAATCTTTATTACCAACTTCACATGCTACATTTAATATTGGCGATCTTTCAGCAGTATTTAATAATTTTTATGTGCGAACTATTGAATCAGATGTAAGCACATTAACTCTTAAAGCTGGTACTAGTATAGATGTTAATAATAAAAAAATTACATCATTAGCTACTCCAACCGCGTCTTCAGATGCAGTTAATAAATCTTATGTCGATACTACGTTAGGTGATTATTTAAAACGTGATGGTTCAAATACTATTACAGGATCTATTAATCTTAATGCGGCAAATACCTATAATTTTGCATCAGTTGCATTTCCATTTTTAGAAATTTTTTCAAATCGATTTAGTGTCGTCGAATCAAGTACTGTAAGAGCTCGATTGCAAAGTTTTACATCTCCAAGTTCTGTTACAGTTTATGGTCTTCAGTCACAAAATGTTCCGGCTGCTATTGCAACAAATTCCCCTCCAATGGGTGATTCAAATCATGTTTATATTGAAACTGGTAATGTAACAGGAACTAGTAATTCCGGTAACATTTATTTACGCACA
>JANWZV010000121.1 GCA_025061805.1 Candidatus Dojkabacteria bacterium
AGTTCGTTTGTTATTAAATTATGAAAACTGCCCCAGTATCTTTTTTCGTATTCTGTTGGATTTCCAGATTCGTTTATTATAGGAATCAAGGAAGCCGCATTAGCTCTTCCAGTGTACTTTTCGTCATTAGTCAAAACTGAAACTGGATTTAGATTCTGTATTCCATACCAGTTAAGTACAGCATTCCTTGCATAATATATCATAGCATCATAAGAATTTTCTATAAAATCTTTGCTTTTAATAGAACTTGGGTATTCATCTATTTCTATAAAAGCACCAGGAAGATGGTGGTATGTTCCTTGTAAACCACCTGTATTCAAGGTGCCAATGCCAGAATTAGTGTAATATATAAAACCAATTACTGAAAAATCAAAAGAAATAACATATGGTTCAGAGGAAAATTGTTCGTTATATTCTAAATACTTCATATCTATATTCTTAGGAACAACTATGTAACTTACAATATTTTGAAGAGCCAAATCGGCATTCAGCGATATTATATCAAGTATAAAAGAAATATCAAAAGCTGGTCTAGCAACACTTTTATAAAAAGCTATCTTCTTATATCTTAAAAAATAGTTATAAAGATCTCTGTGTGCATTATCATAAACTTCCATCCTAATAGTTGGCTGATACATGTTCCATCTAGTTGGAATATCTATTTTAAAGAAGCTCCCTACTTGATCTGTTTCTATGCCTTCGTATTCCACCGTTAAGCTTCTCAGAGGGAGTATGTCAGTGAAAACAGCTATTTCTGTATTATAAAAATCATTTAATTCAGTAAAATCTTTTTTAATCAACTTCCTTCTTCTAAAAAATCTAATTGCTTCTTTGTCTTTGTTAATATTATAAACAAATCTTCTTGGCAAAGGATCAAAATATTTAGTAGTTGGCTCTAAACTGGCTAAAACATAATTATTTGCAGAAATATCAGCACTAGAAAGATAGTTGTAAAGAATTTCTTGTGAATTTAACACATAAAACAGCACAGGATTTATAAGATTCATTAAAAACTCAGATTCGTTTGCATATCGTTTTTCGTAAGTCCCTTCACTTTTTAATTCTTTTATGCGTCTTTGAAACATGCTTTCCGCCATTCTTTGTCCAAGAATAGCTGATTCACTATCTATACTATTTCCCTTAAAAGATTCAAAATCAACTGGATGCGTAATAAAGTCATATGTTTGCTCATCTAAAGGCGCAAGAGCATTTGCTATTATTCTAAAAATAGTTTCTCCTTTATACAACTTTTCTGCAGGATCTTCTTCTTCTTCGTAATCTTTAATCAAGTGTGCTGTTATAGCATATTTATAAGGATTAATATCTCTCTTTATTTCTTCTATAGTTTGTTCAATATACTCAGCAAAACTTTGTATGTTATATCTTTCTTTTATATAAATAGAAAACATCTCAATAAAAGACTTGCGTCCATATTTTTTTGGGCTTTCCATTATTTGAACTTGAGCCCAATCATAAAATTCTTGAGGATCTATATTAACACGTACAATATAATCATCTTTTAAAATATATCTTTCACCTACATGATTTAAAACATAATAAGCTGCAATTCCAGGCAACCAAGTAGTATAAAGCATAACGTCTCCGTCCTCAGATTCATCGACTAGCTGTTTTACAGATATACAATAAATAGGCATAGAAAGTATAGAGTCAAAAACATTTAAATGTGCACGATTAGAAAGCCGTGAAAAAACATCTGCATTGTATCTTTCTTCTATGAAGAAGAATGCGTTTTCTGAAAATCGGTTTATTAACTCATAAATATCAGAAGAATCTCTAATGTTGAGTTGAATATTTGTATTTTCCTCGTATGTCTTAAAAGGAGTTGCTCTTAAATCGTTCAACAATTTTTCATGAGTAGATTTTAGCGCTTTATAATATATTTCGTCCTTGATTTCATAAATTTCAAGCAATTTTTCTATAACATCTATCCTTGATTTTTGAACAAGCGCATCATGTA
>JANWZV010000122.1 GCA_025061805.1 Candidatus Dojkabacteria bacterium
TTTCCAATACATAAATCAATGGCTACTTTAACAGTACAATTGAATAATCAATCTACAACAATTCGACCTTCTCAAATAATAGATAAACTATTATATTATTGTATGGGTGAAGAATTAGTTGAAGGATCATCTTCTCAAACACCTTCTCAATTAGATAATACTCAAACATATGATATGACAGCATTGTTTGTAACAAGTCCATTTGCAACTTTTGGTGATAGTTATAATCATATTTCAAGAAACAGTTTTCCTATAAATGTAATAAATAATCCAACTGTTACACCATCTTCTTCAAGTGGTATAGCTACATTGAGTGCTACTTTTACTGAACCTCTTATGATTTCTCCATTAATTTTTGATGAAGGATGGTTTAACCGACCAGGAATAACTCAATTGACACAGATTCTTGTTAATATTGTTTGGGATACTGTTGCTATTTCCCGAATGTTTAGACATGATGCAGTATCAGATCCTGTTACATATAGTTCAGTATCAGTAACATTAGGTCAACCTTCATTAATATTAGGCTATTATACATTACCAAATTATATGACTATTCCTCCAATTCTTAATTACAATTATTCAGCAGTACAAAACTTCATTTATGTTCAAACTTCTTCAATAGCTCCAGGTAACTCTGTTACATTGGCAACAAATACAATTCAATTCCAATCTATTCCAAGACGTGTATATGTTGCAGTTCAAAAAACAAATAAAACACTTAATGATCCTGATGCATTTTTACCGATCACTAATGTTAATGTTACTTGGGGTAATACATCAGGTCTTCTATCAACATTGAATCAACAAGATATATATTACATTTCAAGAAAGAATGGATTAGTTATTCCATGGTCTCAAGCAAGTGGACAACCAATACAATTATATAATGGACCATTACAACCAAAAACTATTGTTGGAACTGCTTTTCCTGTTTGTTTAGAATTTGGATCTGATATTCAATTATTAAATGAAACATATGTTGGAATGTCTGGAACATGGAACTTTTTCGTTCAAGTCACTTGTTTCAATCCATTACCTTCTGGTAATATAACTCCTGAATTACATCTTGTTGTTATTTATGATGGTTACATGACAATTAATAATCAGAATGTATCATTGAATGTTGGATTATTGCGACCTGAACAAGGATTTAGCATACCAAATCTTGTTAAAATGCCATATCCACCATTAACTGATTTCTATATGGGCGGTGCATTTAGTCTTAGCAATTTATTGTCTGGCATTGGAAGCCATTTATTCTCAGGAATTAAAGGTTTATTAAGCGGTTTATTATTTGGTGAACAACCACAAGAAGGTGAATCTCAACAATCATCACAATCATCTGAAGGAATTGGCAAACAATTAGCAGCTTTACTTCCATATATTAGACAAATGATGGGAAGTAGATCATCAGCAGTATCAGCTGCTCCTGCAGCACCAGTTTCACGAGCTATAGCACGAAGATCATTAGAAGAACAATTAGAAGAATAAAAAATTAATTATTTTAAATAAAATAAATATATGGTTATTAATTTAATAATCATATATTTAAAATAAATTATTTAATAACCAAGTAACAAAAGTGTTTTTCTATAATTTGATAAAGCTCCAGCAGTATTAGTTAAACTTATTCCATTTTGAGATCCACCAACATATGATGCTGTAACACCTGTATCATTATCTATTAATGCACCATAAGTATTTATTGGAGTACCTGGAACAGGAAAGAATGGAGTAGTTCCATTACCGCTAAAATTTAAATTAAAAAATTCTATTGCATAAAAAACTAAATCACCAGGAGTGTTAAGTATAGGATTTACAAAATGATATACTGAATAAAGTCCACTTGTTAATGGTCCACCTGAAATTGGTCTTCGAAAGAAATTTGGTAATGCACCGAAACCAGTTGCTATTGAATTTAATCTATTGTTTGGAATGATATTCCATTGATCA
>JANWZV010000123.1 GCA_025061805.1 Candidatus Dojkabacteria bacterium
ATACATATATCTTTCGCTATGAATAAAGTACCTGATAGCATAAAAATGCAATTGAAAGTTAAAAATGGAATACTAGTAGTACCAACTACTGACTATCACTTGCGAGTTATAGAAAGAACAGGTATTGATGAATGGATGGAAGAAATTATACCAGGCTTTGTCTTTGATGAAGGCAAAGAAGGCGTAACATAAGTTCTACAAACTATAAAACTATAAGTTATCTAAAAAATATTTTATAATTTTAGTTATACACTACTTAATTCTAGTTTTTTACTAAATTTTTCCGATTTATTAATTACATCAGATTTAAATGTATAAGTTAGTTTGTTTTTTGATTTATACTCTTCAAATGCGTAATTTATCAATTCATTCAACACTGTACTAAAATCTATTCCGCTTTTTTTCCATAAATGATGATAAAACGTACCAGGTATTGTATTTATTTCGTTTGCGTAAAATTTTTTGTATTGTCTATCGTATAAAAAGTCTATTCTAGCTATTCCAGTACAACCAAATTTTTTGTAAATTTCTATTGCTGTATCTTTAATTTGCATGTACGTTTCTAGATCAAGATTAGCAGGAATTATAATCTTGTCTTCATTTTCAGAGTTTCCGAATTGCGTGCCACCTTCGTCTATGTATTTATCCTGATAAGAAAAAAATTCATTATTAAACTTTGATTCTTGTATTTCGCTGGTTGTCACATTATCATACGTGCCTTTTAAACATATTGTTAGATCAACTAGATTCTCTACACTTTCTTCTACTAGAACCATATAATCATATGCAAGTGCAATTTCTATTGCGTTTTCTAGATCTTCGACATTTTTTACTTTATTAATACCTATTGACGATCCTAGTCTGCTAGGTTTTACGAAGACAGGAAAAATTAAATTTTCAGATATGTTTTTAATTATGTATTCCTTGTTATTTATCCAATCTTGACTTTGAAAATATGTAAATTTAGTTGTAGGTATGTTAAATCTTTGGTATAACAATTTTGTTACTACTTTATTTATGCTAATAGCAGAAGCTAAAATTCCGCATCCTACATATGGTACATTTAAAATTTCACACATTCCTTGGAAAGATCCATCTTCGCCATTTATCCCATGAAATGCTGGAAAAACTAAATCAATAACAATTTTTTTGTTAGTAAAAATTCTATTTGTTTCTAAAACCATTTTGCATTTTGATTTTGTTAAATTTACTTTAACAATCGTTTTTTTTAAGCCATTTAATATACTTTCATCTTTATATGTCGAGACATCAAGAAGTTTATCTGAGATAATCCAATTGTTATCTTTATCAATGTAAACTGGTGTTACTTGGTATCCTAGTTTTTGTAATTGTTTACAAATAAAAACACCTGTGATTATTGAAATATCATGTTCAGTTGATTTTGATCCAAAAAATACTCCGATATTCATATTTTTATGTCTAATTAAAAAATAGAATTAAATTTATTTAAAATTTTATCATGATTTTTAATAATAATTGTCACTCCAGTCGTTTTGCATCAGTACTACATCGCCGGGTTTTAAATGTTTCCAAAATTCTTGAAAGGCAATTTTTGCATTAGAGTAAATTAATATTTTATTTTTTGGAAAATTGTTTTTTTCTAAACCATTTATTATAAATTTAGTTACGCTGTTTTGTATTAATATTACTAGATCTGCGGTATTACTAATTTTTTCTCCTATTTCAACATGCAATTTCTCAGCAAGTTTTCCCGTTTCTACGAGACCTGGTGTGATATATACTTTTCTACGACCTGTAAACTTATTTAATAGATTAATGCCTTCTTGAAATCCGTTTGAATTACCGTTATATGTGTCGTCAATTAACAATATATCGTCCCTTAACTTTTTTATTTCAAGTCTATGTGGTATTGGTTTAATAGTTGCTATACCTGTTCT
>JANWZV010000124.1 GCA_025061805.1 Candidatus Dojkabacteria bacterium
AATAAGCAATGTTTTTTGTTCTTTTTGAAAAAACTTTGTTTGTTTAAAAAAATTTTGAAGTTTTTTGTTTTTTTAAAATTTGATACAAAAATTTTGAATTTCAAGAAATTTGGGTTTTTAAAATTTGACGCAAAAAATTTTTGACGCAAAAAGTGATTTTAAACTTTTGAGTTTGATTTAATAAAAAATGAACATTCAACAATTGCCAAACGAATTAATTTATGCAATTTCAAAAAATTTAGATTTAGAAAGTTTTATAAATTTTTCAAAAACATGTAAAAGATTTAAAATTCTTTCCAAAGATAAAAAACTTTTGGAAAAAATTTTGAAAAAAGATTTTTTAAATATTTTGGAAAAAAATAAAAAATTAAGAAATGATTATATCGAATATACCAAAAAAAGATTTAATGATTTTGGTAATACAAATAAAATATATTATGATGAAGATATTAAAATTAAGTTTATTGTTCCTTCGAATTCTTTAAATGAAGAATTAACAACAAAATTAAATAAATATATTAAATTTAAAGAAAAAGGTAAAAAATTATCTAAAAAAGATAAAAGAAAAATAATAGGTTATTTTAAAAATTTAGTTAAAGATTATAAATTTAATGATATTCATAATTGGGTTACTGATTTATCAAAATTTACAAAATTTGCAATTATAAAACTTCATGAGGATTTAAAATGTAAAATTCCTAAAGGATATTTTGAAAACAAAAAAACCAAATAAATGTTTATGTCTTTAAAAGGCATAAATATTTGATTTTTGAAATTTGACGCAAAAAAATTTTTGACGCAAAAATGATTTTAAACTTTTGAGTTTGATTATTAAAAAATGAACGACCAACAATCAATAATCAAAAAACTTCCAAACGAAATTATTTACCAAATTATAAACAAACTTGAATTAAAAGATTTTATTAATTTTTCAAAAACTTGCAAAAAATTTAAAAATATTTCCAATGACGAAAAAATTTTTTGTAATACAATAAATTATGAAATTAACAAAATATCTAATCAAATTTTAGAAATTTTAAAAGAAAATCAAAAATTTGCATTAAAGATAATTCAATCATTATATGAATATTTTCGTGATATTAAATCAATGGAAGAAATTAATGAAATGGGTGAAAAAATTAAAGAAGAAACAAAAAAATGGAAAAAATATTAGTTAAAAAAGTAAAATATTATGCAAAACTTATGATCAAATTAAAAAAACCAAAAGAAAAAATAAATGTAAATTCAATTCCATTGGAAGAAAAAATGGAATTTTTGAAAAAATTTGTATATTTAGTAGATTCTTTTGTATTCACATTTGATGAAACTCATCCACTTTATAAAACTTTTATTAAAATTGTATTAAATAATGGAGTTAAAGATTTGGGAAGATTGGCAATTGAAAAATTTCATGAATTTTTGAAATTTGATGATATTCCATTACGTTTTTATTATGAAGGCAAAATTTTTAATGAAATTTTTCCATATCAAAATATTAATATAAATTTTTTCAACAATAACAATAACAATAACAATAACAATAGAAGAAATAAAAATAAAAAGAAAAAGAAAAAATAAAAAGTTTTTCGAATGTTTATGTTTTTTCATAAGACATAAACATTTTGACGCAAAAAATTTTTGACGCAAAAATGATTTTAAACTTTTGAGTTTGATTGTAAAAAAAGTAAAATATGGACAAACAATCAAAAAAATAGAAGAATTAGAAAATAAAAGAGAAGAATTACTTGAAAAATACAATCAAACATTAAGAAATGAATCTATTCCTTTAGAAAAACGATTAAAATCTGCTGATGATATTATGAAGTTTTTAACAATTTTATCTCAAGAAATTTTACTTGAAAAACAAAAATTAT
>JANWZV010000125.1 GCA_025061805.1 Candidatus Dojkabacteria bacterium
ATGCTTTGTTAGACTGTCATCATATTGTTTATAGGTCAGAAACAAGAAAAAACGTACATCATATTGATAATTTAATAATATTATGTAGGGAATGTCATGAAAGTATGCATAAAAATAAAAAGATTAGAAATGCTTTAATTATAAAAAGACAATTATGGAGGATTTATCCTCATTTGCAGGGCTACACAAATTAGAATTTAAGCCAATGGCTTTAGCCTTAAAAGATGGTACATTTGATACTATCAGATTTTATGAATGAAAGCCTAGTGTAACTTCTGTATTAAAAATATTAAAAGATGACGACTCTTGGGAAAAATTTAAAAAAGAAAATATGGAATGATATAAAAAAATGCTTTCAGAAAAAGCCAGTCAATGAACTTTATTACATGATACTATACAAAGCACTTATGAGACAATGAAATTTAAGTATTTATTATCTCCACATAATATAGCTTGGTTAAAATTTTGGACAGAGGTTTGACACAAACGAAAGGCTATTAGTCAAGAAGAAGTTTTAATTGACGATTATACAGGTTGAAAATATGACCGATATTGAATTATAGACGAAACGTATTGTTTAGTAGATTGGAAAACTGCTGGTAGTAAAATATACGACCAATTATTATTTAAGTATATGCTTCAATTATCTAACTATGTGTATAAACTTGAAAATTTGGCGGGGAAAGTAGTTCAAAATGCAAAAATAGTTCTATTCTCCAGAGACTGATATTACAAAATATATACTTTACCTGACAGGATGTATTATTATAATCTTTATATGCAAGTATATCACGAACGAGAGAAAATGTATAATTTATATCTTTCTATAAAGAATGAAAATAAAAGTACAATTAGCTGAGTATAAAAAAGCTGTGTATCCAGACACAGACAACGGAGTTATAGTCACAATAGTTTTCCCTTATTTAAGTCAATATATGCAAGAAGAAGAATGAGAAATTAAAACTCTAGATTTTACTGAATTTTTGTCTATATTACAAAAATGAGTTGTAACTTTACAGGTTAATAATGACAATTATTTTGCAGTCAGATTACATTGATTTGAATACAATCAACCATTGCGTATATCGTTTCCTGATTTTTGACCTCCAGTATGTGTTTTAGTTTTGCAGGTTTTTATGTCTGTAGATAAAATATCTACTTTATACAATAGTCCTTTATATCTTATATTATAACAATGCCTAGAAAGAAAAAAATTGAAAATCAGCAAGAAGTTTTACAGGAGCAGGTGCAAAAAGAATTAGAAAAAAAAGAAGCTCCTAAAGTAAAATTTGCTTTACAGGTTTTAGAGGATGGAAGAATTGGTTTATTACATGGTAAAGGTGTAGAAAAGGTCACGACCGCTGAAATTATTATGGCAGCATTAATGTATGCAGTTTATGAAAGCAGAAAAAATTACGACAAAATTGTTAATTCAGAATTGGTAAAGAATTATACGTTAGAACAATTAGAAAAGTTGTATTATTGATTTATAGTTAATGATATGATTACCGCCCAAATGTCTTTGTACAATATTATTACTCAAGTTTATCCAGAGCATAAGCACGAAAAATTAAAGGAATATATTGAGAATACAAAAGAAGACGTTGTTAAATATTTAGTACAAGAATTAGCAAAAATTGATTTGTCAGATGATTTAGAAATAAAGTTTTCTAATGAAAAATAAAACACTTTCTATAAAAAAAGAACATGAATGATTAATAGTAGCCAATATGTTTTTATTATGAGCTTCTCATAAAGAGATAGCCGAACAGTTAGATATATCTGAAGACGAAGTAAAATGGATTTTGACGCAAGATAATATACAAAAATATATAGAAAGAACTTCGTCTAATCAAGAATTGGCTATTCAT
>JANWZV010000126.1 GCA_025061805.1 Candidatus Dojkabacteria bacterium
TTTTAGAAGTTGATATTGAACCTCCTTATGGTTTTATTAAAGAATATGGAGTTGATGCTCATGATTGGTTTAATGGTTATCCATTATTTCCTGAAAAAATTGACAAAAAATTAGAATGCACTTTATATCCAAAGAAAAAATATCTTGTTCATATTGCTTATCTTCAATTAGGACTAAAACTTGGATATAGAATTACAAAAATTCATAGTATTATTCAATTTTTACAAAAACCAATTATGAAAAAATATATTGAATTTAATACTGAGCGAAGAAAAAATGCGCCAAATAAATTTTATGAAGATTTTTATAAATTAATGAATAATTCAATTTATGGCAAGACATGTGAAAATCCATTAAAATATAAAAATAGAAAAATTATTACGAGAGTTGATGAAGTTGTAAAATTTCTTAATTCAACAAAAGCATTAGATTTTCACAAAATCGATGATGGAATAATTCTTGGTGAATACAAAAATAAAGTAATGTATCGAAAACCTGTTGCAATTGGTTTTACTGTTCTTGAAATTTCAAAAATGTTAATGGCTGATTTTTATTATAATGTGATGAAAAAATTTTATGGAATGAATTGTAAATTGTTATATACAGATACAGATAGTTTAGTTTGTCATATCAAAGCAAAAAATCCTGCTGAAGATTTTAAAACAAAATTAAGAAGATATTTCGAACAACCTGAAACTGTAAAAGTTCCTGGTCTTATGAAAGTTGAATGTTGGTGTGTATTTTTCGGCGCATATTCTCCAAAAAATTATATTTATGTCAAGGATAATTTGGAAATTGTGTTTAGAAAAAAAGGTGTGCCATCAAATGTTGTTAATTTAGAGAAATGGGAAGGAATTAAGTCAAAAGGCCCAAAATTTATTGCAGAATCTTTAGAAAAATTAGAAAACTCATTTGTTGATAGAATTGAGAAAAACGAAGAATTTTCATTCAATCGAATTGCATCAAAAAATCATGAAATTTTTGTTAAACAAGAAAGAAAATGTTTGAATAATATTGATACAAAAAGAAAGAAAGTTGATAAACAACATACAAATGCAAAAGGTTATAAAGAGTAGAATGATAAAAGTATATGTTTTTATTAAAGCATATACTTTTTTAAAGTTTAGTAGAAGTATCCATAACCATGATAACCTGATCCTTTTGGTTGAGCAGTTTGTGTACCTAAAATTTGATTAATAGTATTTATTTGTCTATCAAGATCTTTAAGAACTGCATCAATATCAGTTTGTGTTAATGGACGATCTGGAGTTGAATATTTTTGCATAACTGCAGTACTAAGTGATTTAACTTTATCTCTTGCACTTTCTAATTTTTCAATTTCTCTTTTTAATGATGATTTTCTTCCTTCAGTAATACCATGTGTTTGTCTATATGAAATAGCAGCTTTTTGTAATAAATTTCGAATTTGATCATAAACACCTAAACTTTTTAAATGTTGAATCCATGGATTACTTTTTGCAATTCTTTTATTTAGAACTGCAGCTTTTGCCCATTTTTCCCAATAATCATCGCCATAATCAACAATTGTTCTTCTCGCTGCTTTTGGATAACGATAACCATAACCATAAAATGCCATTTTCACTATTTTTTAAAAATATTTTGTTTTTTATAAAATTTTAAAAAATTTTTTTATTTAACATTATGAATTTTTTTCCAATAATAAAATAAATCAGGAAAATTTGGATGACCAAAATTTCTACTTTTTTTAATTTTTCCTTCATATTGTGGAAAATTTTTCAAAAAAATTTCTTTAAATTTATTATAT
>JANWZV010000127.1 GCA_025061805.1 Candidatus Dojkabacteria bacterium
AAAAATAATACGTTTAAATGTAATTTGTTTAACTGAAATACTTATACACTGAATTTAAATTCAAAATTTATGTTTGTTCTTAAAAGTTTATGTAAGTTTTTGAGCTACAAGTATCGTATTTTTGAAAGAAGAAAATTTAAAATAGTACCAATTGATCGGTGTTTAATTTTTTTTCTCGAACTGTATTTTTGCCACGAAGTATTATCATGTCAGAGTATTGTTTTTCTGTTACTATCAATACTCTTACTGATCCGAGCTTTGGAGCAGCTCTTTCTAATCGTAAGAGATGTTTTTTTGTCGCATCTACACTATTTACAATTCTAGAATAAACAGAAAATTGTAGCATTTCGTAGCCATCATTTATTAGAAAATTTCTAAATTTCGTTGCTTTTTCACGATCTTCTTTTTTGACTACAGGTAAATCAAAGAGTACTAATATTCTCATAAAACGTATATTACTCATACTTATGAATTGATAATTCGGTTATTTCTGGTAGTAGTAGCTCATTTAGATCATTTTTTTCAATAGTGCTAACAAAAGATTTTACAAATATATCTATTGCATAGCTTACGGAAACTACTTTATTATCTATAATAATGTTATTTTGTAACAAACTGATTAATTCACATTTAATTTCTTTGTTTAACTTAACTTGATATTTTGTCTTGTTGGAAGCATATAGATCAACTATTGGACGAAATGGTTCAATTAGATCATCAGCTAAATTAAAATTATTGTATTCATTTTTGTGAAATATTCCTATACTTGGCAACAATCCATAAGCTACTATTGTTCTGGCTATTAATCCTCTTAGTATCGAGTAGCCGTAGTTTAAAATTGTGTTTATTTCACTTTCTACGTATCTACTAAAGTATTTTCCAAACAATATTTTAAAGTATTTATTTGCTACTGATGATTCTAAGTTATCACTATCTCCAGATTTTACTTGTGAGGCTAATGCAAAGATATTATTTGATTCTTCAAAATGTTGATTTAGTTCTAAAACTTTTGCTTGATTTTTAATTTTCGATTGTATTATTTTTTGCCAGATTCTTTTTTGAAATGGCTTAGATAATCCAAGTTGATGTTTAAGTCTTTTTAATTGTCTTGAATGAGTTTGAAAAGAAGTAAGTACACCTATTGGTAAATGTTTACTATCACAAAAAAATATTGGTATATTTAATTCTGAGCACTTGCTCAGTAGATAAGATGATATTTTAGATTCGTTATTTTCTACTACGATAGATAATATATCTTCCATAGGTATTGAAAGTTCATCTTTATCAATACCTTCAAGATACAAGCAATTACTTTTATATTTTAGTTTTGTTGGTTTTGTAATAAACACATTCCTAAAGGCCAATTTCTTACAACATTTACATATATTGTATGGAAAGTACGTTTTGTATAACAAAAAGATTTGCTATACAAAACACATTTAATTTAGTCTGGGGTTTTTATTGCTTTCTTATTTTTATTGATTACATTTATTCAGCTAAACATTTTTATATCAATCTGCTAACTAAATTAACTAAATATTGTGCACAAAGTCTTATAGCAGTTTTGCTACGCTAACTTGTTGTGTTTTAAATCAAGAAAAAAGTTAATTAATAAATCAAGAGTGAAAGCTATAGGCTTGTACAATCTTTTAGAAAAATCTAGTAACTATAAATACTATCTTTAATCTTCTTAGCAAAAATTTTAGCATATTTTTTGTTAGGTGTCAATACAAATTACGTAAAAATATTATAAATTAAGTGATAAATTAAGTGAAACAAATC
>JANWZV010000128.1 GCA_025061805.1 Candidatus Dojkabacteria bacterium
ATGTTTTCGTTGATTTTTTTGATTTTCCACAATTGCGTCAGTTTATTTTATTGACGCAAAAATGATTTTTTACTTTTGAATCGATGTCAAAAAATTTTCAGTAATTTTATCGCCATATTTTTCTCTCAAGTATTCAATAAGCAAAGGATTAAAAAACCAAGTTTCAAAATGTGAAGGATGAACAGGTTTTAGTTCATATGGTTTATACCATTTCTTTTCAAGTTTATCTGTTACAAGACTTTTTATTTGATATTTTCCTTGTAAATTTCCTTCAACTTTGTTAATTACAAAAGGTTCGGGATCTAAATCGAAAATTCCAATTCTTGGAGCATCAATTGTTGGTTTTCTCTGAACAATTGTTCCAGGTTTTAAAATGTCATAATAAATTTTTTCATGTTTTTTTTGATGATTTAAATCCATTCCATGAAAAACTTCAAATGGAATTGCTTTTATTCTTGTATGCCATCTTCGATTGTAAAACCAACTACAAGAATCTAAAACTTGTTGAGCATCTTCTTGCAAATTTCCACTCATTGGCCAACCATATTGATTAATATAACGCAAAATTAAAAATTTTATTGTTCTATTTGCTCTTTCAACAATTTGATTTTTTGGATTTTCATGTGGTTTGTAAAAATATGCGTTTATTTTGTTTTTTTCACAAAAATTTCTAAATTTAACAGTATTAAATTCATCATCTGCTTGAATTGTTAAAGGTTTTCCCATTTTTTTAAAAATTCTTTCTAATGCTTCGATAACATTTTCCATTGTTGCTGATTCACCAATATATTCTAATTCAAGATATCTTGAATACATGTCAATACAATTTAAAACCCAAGGACCTTTTGCTGCTTTAACAACTTTTTTCTCAAATCCCATGTATTTAAAAATTCTACTTAGCGAAAATAAATCAATTTGGTAAATATTTCCAGGACCAGATGTCCAATAAATATTAAATTTTCTTGGTTTTCGAAATTCTTTCAAAAACATTTACAAAAAATTTTTTTCTTTTTTATTTAAAAACAAAAAATGACAAATTTTTTAAAACTTCTTGATAAAAATAGCGACGGAGTTGTTGACACTGATCAATGGGGATTATTAAAAGTAAATTTTTCAACTGGAGGTCCTGGAGAACCTGTTTTACTTAGTACAGGTACAGTTCAAGGTGAACCAGTAACTCCTCCAAATACAGGTGTAAGTGGAACTTATGCTTGGTATAGATTATTTAATTTTACTCAAGGATTAGCAAATTTTCATGGTTTAGAAATTAAAGTTCTTTTATTAGTTGTGAGAGGATTTTTCTCATCAACAAGTACTCCTGCTATACATTTAATAATTCCAACACCTTTTGCAGGATCTTTTGGAACAGCAACATTTATAAAAAATCAATTTCAAACTTCTCAAGCAACATATAGCATTTCATTTACAAGTTCATTTTCAAGTGTAGGAATCGGCGCAACATCACCAAATCCAATAAATAATGATAGTTTTATTTTCATAATGTTTGGAATTTAAAAAATTTTTATAAAAAAGACATATGTTTTTTATTAAAGCATATGTCTTCATCGATTTTTTTCCAAAAATTGTGGAGAAAAAATTCCCCAAAAATTTTTCTTGAATTTTCTTGAATTTTTTAAATTTTTTGAAATTTTTTGAAAATTTTTTGATTTTTTGAAAATTTTTTAAATCGAACTTTGAAATTTTTTGAATTTTTTTGAATTTTTTGATTAGTCTTCTGTTTCTTCTGGTAATTCTCTAATTTGT
>JANWZV010000129.1 GCA_025061805.1 Candidatus Dojkabacteria bacterium
AAATGTATGCTAACTTTATCTGTCATAAAATGATCGCAAGAAGGAAAACGTCTCATTTCATTATATATTGCATCATGTATACCATGACATACGTCTAAAACTAAATCAAATAGATGAACCAATTCTTCAAATATCAATCTCGGTTTATTTATATAATAGATTATCTTATCCGCATATTCGTTGCTTTTTGCCAATATACATCTAGCTATGTATGCAGCTGTGCGAATAACTTTGGATTCATGTTCTTCATATAAGTATAAAATCTCTCTCAATTTATCATAATTGATTTTTGCGAGATAAATTAGAGCCTGTGCTTTGATTAGATCAGAAGTTGATTTATCAAAAATTGATATCAACAATATAATCTCTGATAATTCTTTGTGGTTTTGAATATAATTAAGCATTTTACTATAGTCATGATCGTATATATTTTCTTCTAATATAAAATGGTCTATTAGCACTTTTAAATCACTCATACTTAACATGTTAATATTTTAAGCAACTATTGTGTAAATTACTCAGAAATAACAGACGCATTAATTAAAATTAGAGAGCTTTAAACTATCAAACTTAGTTTAAATTTTTTATGTAATTATATATGCATTACTTTATGTAAAAAATTTAAAGATTTAAAATTTAGTTTAATTATTAAATACAGAGGAGTTATAGCTAAATGAATAAAGGATTACAGTATTAACCAGTGTTGCCTGTAAAAAAAATTGCATCGTTACTTACTAACTTAACTAGTTCAAGAGACTAGATACTTAAAATTTCGCAGCAGTCTATTTCATGATATTCGCATCTCAACGGTTTAATACGCATTGTTAAAATTTTAAGGTAAACAATTATCAACTCCTATGATTGAGTCAGTCTGTAATCATACTTTGCTTGTTTTCTTTCATAGCTCCAAGACAACAGACGACTCATTTTATGAGCGGGGTAAACACCATTTATCATCAACCTACTAGTAACAATGATACCGCATGAAGTGTACCTTATCAGCCTGACTTACTCTTACGACTTACAAATCACCGTATAGATGGTTCTAGATGATATGAATACATTATAAAACGCATTGTTAATATCACGATCATTGCATGTGATGTACTATGAAAAAATTAACAACAAGTGCTGATATTGGCACATGGTTAGAAGTGGTTTGATCTCTGGCTGGATGATTAAGTTTTACCACATAGGTATTCAAACATCTTGCCTTGTTTTATAAATCAATAAAATAAATGAAATAATTATATACGAAAATGTTATAAAAATTTTCACGTGGTCATATATAATATTGTTCGTGTTCTAAATCTACTAAATTACTAATAATTTTGCGAGCTATTCTTTTCATATTCTCATCTGACATATTGCGTTTATTGATATAACAAAGAATTCTTTCAGCATAGTCTGACCATATATTTTTAGATATTTCCAATATCTTTTTTATTTCATCATCATACTCAGCATATTGAACTGCGCGGATAATACCTTTTAAAATATTATCTTTATCCATTAACTTGAGGAGATTAAATATTTCGCTAACTGGATTTTCTAGTAATTCATCGGTGTATTTAAACAAAAGAGAAATCCATTCCTCATTTTTGTTTAAAAACAATAGGAGCAGGAATTTTGATAAATTATTTTTATCATGCCTAAAGCAGTCTAATACCTTCTTAATCAGATCTTTTTGTTCTAGATCATTCTTTAATATTAATAGAGCTAAACAATGCGCAATGCTTTTATAGGA
>JANWZV010000012.1 GCA_025061805.1 Candidatus Dojkabacteria bacterium
TTATATTGCTTATTCTTATTTATTATATCCATAATATTAAAAATAGTTAAAATCTCTTGCAATTCCAAAAAAAATCATTATATTACCATTGCAACAAGAAATTAGTTTACATATCCATATTGGATATATAAAAAATTTCTACTGTTGTAGATATATCTTTCTTAGATCATCAATGATCTTTCTATGCGTTTCTTTTTTGATAAGAAACGCTTTTTCGTGTAATCAATTAAAATTTAAATTAGCATCATTGTTTTCAGAAAACTCTACCCCTACCTTTAATGCTTCCATAAGCTCTCGTTGCATATATTCTCTCATCTTGATAAGATGTTGTTGTTGTAATTGTTTAGGTAATTTATCAAGATTATAGAAAAACGCACATTGTATGTCGTATATCATATCAATGTCAGCTGGAGTTCGTATTTTCTTCCCATTCGTCTGTTTCTTAAAATCTCTTGTCCACTTAGAATACTGACTAGGTGGAATGTTCAGTATGTCGTGTAATAATATGTGCATTCTTTTTTCTATCTCCATTATGTTAGCGTTGACGTCTGGTCAATACAGAGAAATAGGTATCATATGATGTTTTTCCACCATAGCACAAAAAAAATATAAAAAATCCGTCTCTATGGACGGTCAAATCATAATTCTCTATATAGTGCATTAATCCTAGCCAGACACTCTTGTATTTCTTTTCTTTTTTTTTCATTTTGTATTCTTTCTGCAAGTTGGTGCTGTAGTGAATGATCAAGCATAGAAGCTTGAATTTTCAATTTGTATTGTTGTTCTGTCATAGTAGTGTGAGAAATAAAAGACTCTTGATATTGTTGCCATGTTAATGGCGCAACAAAGTTTAGGTTGATATCTGTTTTCCTTCAAGGAGCAATATGTGCGTGACGTAGAATATGTGTGTGTGGAATGTTCTCTTGTTTCATAATAGTATTGATAAGATGTCTTGTTGCTATCTTTTGTTGTTGTGTGAACGTATCAATGCCAACAACTTCTATTCATATACTATGCCTATTAAGGTCTGTCAATCATTGCCAAGCACTTATTCATGCATGTCGTAATATAGCATTATGATCATTGAACTTGGTGATAGCTCAATCAGGAGCTACAACATAATGAGCCGATGCTCTTGACTGTGGATTTTGAAACCACGCTATTGTTCAGCTTGCATTGTTTGATCATGTATGATGGACGATAATAAAACGCTTAGTATTCGTCCCCTTGCTTACATTAGGCGTTTGTAAGTGTTGCATTATTTACGAAGAAGATAAATCATCTTTAGGTTTAATATATTTTGTTATTTTTGTTATGATTGTATTAAAAAATGCAAGAATAGCGTCTTTCCCAATACCTGTAATTGTGTCAACAAGATTAGGAATATGCATAAATATATTATCAGTATATCACATGGCTATCATATTTTCGCTTATGCTTTTCAATTCCGTTAACGACCATCAGAACAATAAAATCAGAGGAACAGATCAGATAATATGTCAATATTCTGGGTAAAAAATACTAATATGTGCACAAAACACAAACAATACTATACACACAAGAATTTTCGCATATCTTACCCATATTCATTGAGCCAAGATCCTACTTTCCCTTTTTTCTACTGGGTTTTTAAAATATCACGTGATGATGTCAATAATAGCAAGAACAACAAAAACACCTATCAATACAATCAGTGTAGGTAATCATCGAATGTTTAGTGCAATTGTTGCACCTAACACGTGGATGGTCGTTATTGTTGTCTTCATTGTTTATTCTTAAATAAAATCAGGTCTTGTTGGTCTTTCTCCAACGACTACGTCTCCATTATCGACAACAAAGAATGACTCTTGTTCGAATTCTTTGTCAATTGTAAGATCATAATCTATCGACATCAATTCTACACTCTCAATTGGGCAATATCAAGCAATATGATTGTTTTTAATAAAAAATCTATATAGCATCTGTAATAGAATAAAGAAATAAAAATTAGAATGAATCTACACGCCTAATTGTACCATTAGAATGTGCGATATATGTATTATTGGTAGCAGTATCATGTCGAATTGATGCTCCATAAGCAGGAATTTTAATTCATCACGAAATTTTGACTAAAAATCCTGTTCCATTCTCTCCTAAGACCAAAGCAGAGTTGTCACCAAAAATAAGACAATGACAGTCTGCTGATAGTGTTGGTGTGGTATACAATGGTATCATATCATATGGGTCATAGAACACTCACACACGAGAACCAAAGTATCATACTCCTAGCAAATACCCGTTAGTATCAAATCATCTTGGCTGTGTCAATACATTCTGTGTGACTGAAAAAACAAAGTTAGTATGATCAACAAATGTTAATGTATTAGAAGTAATTTGATTAGAAATAAATACATTTCACGCTTTTATTACTTTTTGTGTTCGTCCTGTTCCTCATATTGATTGCTGAGAAAATGGTGTTCTCATCGATACTTTTCTGACTGATCAGTTTGTCCCTACATAAACAAATCAATCATAATAAGTGGAGAAAAGCGGCTGGTAACTTGATCATACAGATATTGTTCCAAGCAAAGCACCTGTTAGTTCGTTATGAATTCTAAACAATCATGACTCAAAATCAACAACACCTACCCTATCGTGCTCTGCTACGATACCTGTCTTGATCGATACTACGCCATGAGGGTATGTGTGCAATAGTGTACCATTATAAGAATATATATAGAAATTAGTATTATCAGCTGCATATACCCTTTGTTTCCTTTTATTAATATAAATTGATGCTTCTTTGGCTGGTGCTGTTAGTTTAGGCAATTGTTGCACAAGAACACCATTATTATCAATGACAACGTAATTGTGTGAGAACGTTCACACATAAAATCTTCCCCCATCATAATATCATTGTCTTGGTGATGTGATTGGATATGATACAGGCGTGACTGTATAAGTAAGATTATGAGAAGAAAATAAGTTAACTCACGAAGAACCTTCCACAGGGTAAAAAACAATATTATCTACTCATACAACAGGATTTTCTGTTTTTTGGAAAAATGATCTACTTCCGTTCTGTTGTCCTAGCTCCACATTCACAATAGAATTAGTAATTTCTGTGGTCTGGTCATACGACACAATTCTTTGTAGCATATAATTAGGTGATAAAGATACTATTTTATATACTCAATTTGTTTTTTGGTCTACTTCTTTCCACACAAGAACAAGATCTCATAAAGCAACTGATATATTATCAATAGTCGATAGCGATCCTGTACCTGTTAGTGTAGCACCTACACCTCACGTTCCATTATTATACACAGGAGATCAAGGCAACGGTCAAGTTGTTGCTACTTTGGCAACATATATTTGTTTTGCTTGATCTTGAGCAGGGCGTTCGACATAATTCCAGTTAGTTCCATCCCAAGCATAAATACCAAATTGAGCAGGGTTAGTTACAAGTCTCATTGTATTAATAGGGTCAGTCAATGGTAGCGAAGCAATATCTGCAACAGCTTCACGAACTGTACTAGGGAAAATTTGTTTAAGATTATTCATTGGATTAATATAAAAGATAAAATTAATAATAATAGACTGCGTGTACTTGATCACCTGACACCAAATTAAATCCTGTCACAAGAGGCAATCGAGTTAATGTAAATCAAGATCTTGTAAAATGAACGTTTTCAATATATGATAATCAATTCACAATCAATACAACAAGAGATGTAGGACTATTGTTAAGTGTGTCTAGTGTATTAGTCGCAACAACAGGCACATTCTCTACAGTATATTGTTGTATCGTTGATGCTGTTCATAGATATTGATATTCTGCTCGAACAAGATCGCCACTTACAACATTAAACCCAGTCATTGCTGGATAAAACGTAGCAACTCATAATGATAGCCCAAAATGCACTCATTCAATATATGCAAGAGCTCACGCTCCTCATCATCAAACATATATTCTTACAGGAGAGATGGGTGTTTGTGATAATGTTCATACAACATTAGTAGATAATACAGTAAGAGGCTCAACAATGGTTAATCTTTGTTCAAGAATATATTCTTTCAAATCAAGAAGTGTAGCTCTATAATCACCATTCGGTCATTCTGTTAGAGCTAGTTCGTGAGTGTCTTCTATGACACCATTTGCCGTATCTACTACTGTACGTGTAAGGTTAGCGATTTCTAATTGCATGTCAGTACCTACCATTGTCGCTCATTCTGAGGCTGTATAGATGATCGGTGTAGTATCTGTATCAACCCAAGAATTAGTGTCTGCATCTCGCGTCCATACACTATCTGTTGATCACAATCTTACAAACCATCAATTTCTATCTGATGGTGTTGGGATACCATTAGGATATGCAGTCAACAATGCTGTTTCATCAGCAAATCGTCATCTGTCAAATGGGTCCAAAAACTGCGATGCTGGCGTTTTATATTCTTGTCATCATCTATTGACAATAATTTCGTCTGTTCATACTATTGGTGTTGGCAAATTAGACAATGTATCAACATCAAGTCTAATTGGATTAATAGAAGACCCATCTCATACAATACCATTGCCTGTCAATACTGGCTGGAACATTGTCACCAATTGAGAAACAAGAATAGACTCGTGTTGCATAGTAATTGGGTTCCATACCGCAACAGTCATTCAAGGCTGGTATGTAGGATTATTTGTTAATCAATTAATATTCAAACGGAATTCATTTCAAGGAGTTCAATCTCATTGTATTCATCATAATGATGAAAGTGTTGCTCTTGCACTCAATATTCAAAAAGAGTCGACAACTAATTCGATAGAGTCTGTATTTTGCACTCACAATATTAATCAAGCGGTTTCTGGATTAATCCAATTCCACGAACATCAATCATAACAAAGAGACAAACAACTTCAGTTTCTAATCTCCTCTCTTTGTTGTTGTGTCAATGGCTGGACTGGATATCAAAATAATTCTTGCATTATGTATTGAGAAAATAAAATTAAGCCAAAATAACAGTTTTTTCTCCATTGACTGTATCATCAACAAGCCTAATGGTTAATACTCAATCTTCATCTGATACAGATGAAACAGGCAATACATCGTCACCATCATACACCTGAACCATAGGTCTTGTAGGGAATTTATGTGATATAGAACCAACACCATCAATAAAAGGAACTTCATTATCAACTTTACGCACCATTTCTAATGCATAATCTCATCTTTTATGTCTTCTAACAACAATAGCAAATGTTTCTTTCGCTGTATCAATTGTTTCTCATCGTTGAAAATCAATATCTTGCATTTCTGAAAGTCTTTCTGCTCATAATATTCATACAGAATGTTTTTTTGGCTTTATGATAGTTTCCATAAGATATATTATATAAAAGTAAAATTATTGAGGCAACACACTCTTAAATCATTGCTGTTCTAAAATTCTTCTTATCTTTTCTTTTTGTGTTAATGGTCATTCTAAATTAGGTTGTTGTTGTTGTTTTTTCTTATTTTCTATTTGCATAAGTATCTTATTTAATAATTCATAACTGGCATTTTTTTCTGGTTTGTTTTTAACAACAACAACAGGTCTAGGTTGAGACATTTGTTGCAAAACAAGCCTATTTTGAAAATCTTGTTGTTGTTGTTGTTGCAATTGCCCAGCTATTCACAAAAGTGTGTTTTGTCTTTGTGTATCTGCTTGTATTGATCTATCCATTTGCTGTGCTTGTATTTGTAATCTTTGTTCTGCTCATTGTCTATTAAAATCAGATTGTATTTTTCACTTCATTGCTTCACTGTCTCATCTTTTTGTTGCTTGTCACATTGCAAATCATTGATCTCTTAATTGTGCCATTGCACTTCCTTGCATCATATCTTCTGTTTGTCTTTGTATCATTCATTGTGTTCTATTGGCATTTGCCATTGCATTTCCATATATGTGTAAGTAATCATTTTCTAACATTTTCTTCTGGTTCTGCAATCTAGTTGTCATTTCATCTAAAGCAGATAGTTGACTTAGATCTCTTTGTATATTAGGGTTTTTGTTAACAATCTGTTGTTGGAATGCAGACCTTGCTCATCTTGATTGCAAAATAGCCTGAGCGTCTTGGTCTCAGTATTTTTGGACAATAGAATTTTTTTGATTATTTAGACGATTAAGAGTAGAAAGATTTTTTTTCATTGGTTCTAAAATTTCTCTTTGAAAGTCTGTTACCATTCCATAAAGGAAAAATATAAAATTAATCGGAAATAGCTATTTTGACTTCTCATCCTACTTCCTCATATCTTTCACTTGGTTTTTTATAGTCTATGCATTTCATAAATTCATCCTTCTCTTCATCCGTAAGTTGTTCATATGCTTCTTTCATTTTTTTTACTACAGGAGAAAGATTTTTATAGTCAATATAATATTTTTCAATTAACATATCTCTTTCCTCTTTGGGAAGACTGTCAAGCATCTCCATTATTTGTTTAATTTTTATTTTATTGACGTACATATATAAAATATAAGGATAAAATATATATACAAATACAATTAGAATATATTAGATACATCAACAGGAGGTGTTTTTTGCTTTGGTTGTGTCATATTTTTTTCTTGTTGTGGCGTCTTTTGTTCTCATTCAGGAGCCTTTTCTTCTCATTGTCACATTAATTGCCCAACTTTTTCTACAAACATCGTTTGCGTCTCTTCATCTAATCAGACAAAAAGATCAGCCATAAAATCAACAACCTGTTTGGCAGGCATAGTTTTCAAAACTCATAGTAGTTCTTTCATAGCAGTGTCCATAGTGAAAAACAAAAATAAAAAAATACAATATAATTATAGCATTTCATATTAGATAGTCAAGGGATTTTTAGAAAAAAGTGTTTCTCATACAACACCAACATCCTCTATTCTTGTTTCAAGCACATCTCTTTGTGCATAAACAATCATAAATCATCAAAATTCTACTTCATCATCTCATTTTGTAGCTATCTCAATTGTGAAATTATTACATGGCAAATTAATTGGCTCTTCAATAATACCATATTTTGAAAGTTCATAAGAAACTGTTGTCAATGTTTCTTTATCCCATTCAAACAAATCATATTGAAAATTAAATCATTCCCTTTCAGGAGTCTTAAATGTTCTTGAAATTCATCGTTGTCAAAATCATATAATTACATTTCATCAATAACCAAATTCCTTAAGAACACCATTATCAATAAGTTGATTGCTTTTTGCTTTCATTAAATTAGTAATATACTCTCTACGATACAATTCACCATATGTTCACTTATATCTATACCCTCAATAATCTCACCAAAACCTGACAATCGTATTACCAAACGTAATTGTGCTATTATATCAAATAATATATTTGGCCATAATAACTTCTTTAGGTAGAAAAACATTGTATTCTCAAAAATTCATTTGCACTAATGTTCTTATCTCTTGTCAATCATCTCTGCTTCCTCCATATCCATAACATCAATATCAATAAGCTCATAGCCTATCAAATCAACGTAAATAAAACTCTTGATAAATCCACTGATGCCAAAAAAAATCTTTTACAAGAACAATGGTTGTTTGCCTTTCTAAAAATGGTCATTTTTTTGTTGCAATAATAAAATATTCTTTACGACCGTCAAATCAAATAAAAACTTCATCACGCCCACGAAATAACGATGATACTAAAGCACCATAGTTTGTATTCTCAATCTGTGTCTGTGGTACTGCAATATCATTCCCATACGTTTGAACAATAGTCTTTCTATATAATTTATCACTACCAAACCACGAAAGAACTCATCAATTACTATGATAACTTCACTTATTCCAATATCATACATCACTAGCAATAATAAGAAAATTACTAAATGATATTGATCACGGTGCTATAAGTTGAGGTCTAATTAACGCAACACTTTCCCTTCATAATAAAATAGGATATCAAGACAAAATCACAATATCTGTATATTTACCTCATACAGATAATACATTACGAGGGTCAAAATATGTGTTTTGATATCAATAAAGACCGTGATACAAAAGTCATCTTTTTTGATCTATAAATAACATACTATCATTATTAGACACAAGAGAAGAAATAATATATAACGGTTTTGCTAAATTGTCCATCGTATCATAATGTGTATTTCATTCATATACAAAACAACTATCTTTCCATCCCAATCAATGATTATTCAAAGAATATATCCCATTCGCTGTAGCAAAATACAAAATATCTCACCTATCTTTGAAAACCAAATATGAACATACCTCAGACCTATTAAATTCACCATTAATCCCATCTCAATCATAAACCCTCTCAATCGTTCAATCAGCTAACACAGTTGTTTGAGTAGGATTTTTAGATACAAAAGAAAATCAAGCAAATGGTCATTCCATAAGAAATCATTGCCTTCAATCCCATACACTTGTCTCAATAGAAGCAATTCATAAATGCTGTGACGCATAAGGTCCATCAAAAATATATACATAATCTCAAGGATTTCATTCAATAATTAAATTATCCTCATCAACAAAATATGTCAATACCTCATTCCCTACAATACTATTAATAATCCTTCATCTTTTAATCGTCAATGGTAATGTTTTACTTGGCTGTTCTTTCCACGCTTCTGGTGTTTGTCAAGGACTAAGTTGCTGTGTCATAACAACATTTTTTGGTCCATATCAAATAGCAAACTTATCTGAAAGACAAGGAACACAAGGAAAATAGTCACGTACAACAACTCAACTTCAAGGAACTAAATATTGATAATATGTAATATTTTCAAACCATCATTCTTGATATGGTGTATCTTCTTCATCAGCACACCTATCTCTATCAATAACTCATTGTTGCTTATATATTCTTAGCTTTGTTCTATCTTTAGACTTAACAAGCAAAAAACGTGATCCATCAACAAAGACACTATCAACAACTTCCCAATCAGACATATTTTCTACATTTCATTGTCTCATAAACACACATTTTTCTAATCATCTTCTTTTACGTAAAAAATAATTTCATCTATCAGGCAAATCTCACGACTTTCAAGACATTTGTTGTTGATAACTATTGTTTTCAAATGGAGCAGGACAAATATCCATATTAATTATTTTAGAATAATTAACGTTTGGATTTTTATCCTCACTAAACAAAAAACTCGCCTCTAATATTTGTTTTTCCATACCCAATCATAGTACTAAAATAGTAGCTAATTAAGAAACTGCACAATATTTTTTTGAGTAGTGTTAGAAAATGTCATATCTAAGTGATTTGGTGCATCAGACTCTTTCAAATCTTCCATCAACATATTAGCAACCTGCAGAAAATTAACATCCTCTCACGACCTAAATTGTCAATACCTCCCCATAGCAATAAAAGCCATATAATAACAAAATGGTGTCATAAATGCCATAGGCAACGGAAATTTTTCATCAAAGCTTTTCAATCTTGGGACATCACGAAAATACGTTACCCATAATCAATCAAGTTGTCTTCTTGGCATTACTCTAATAATACTTCCTCAAAATCATCACATTCATTGATATTCACTACCACTTACTTGATAATATCAAGGACATAATTTATCTTGTGGATTTGCATAAATATATTCTAAATCCTTGCAAGGATTACATTCGCACGCACACGGAACACAAACAGGTCATTCATTTGGACATTCATCACAAAATGATTGAGGATTAAGCAATACTCAATCCCTTGGCTTCATTTGTCATTCATAAAATTTATGAACTCTTTTAATAGGATGAGTCGTAACCAATTTTATTGTCTCTCCTTGAGTCATTAGAAAACTATCTTTCCAATACTGCCACGTCCAATTATATCATTTATAATTCCATATATGCACAAGTGCCATCTGTGCTATCGTTAAAATATATTTCTGTCATATGGAATGCGTTGCTCAAGGTTGCCCAATAATGGCAAAAAATCCATCAATTGCATCTCTAATTAACATAATGATATATGGTATAAAATAGATAATCACATAAATTATACTAATAAATATATTCTTTGCAAGACTAAATATAAAAAAACCACCCTCCTCTTAAAGGTGGCAGGGTGGAAAAATTTATCAATTTTTTTTTAACAATCAGTCAAACCTTTAATCATTCTAAATGCACCAGAGTCTGTTCACATCACAAATTGAGCGTATTCAAGCATAATGCGATATTCTCTACATTCAGTCGCTCTTGTGTCTGATACGTCTTCAAATTTTGATGTCAATTCAGCCTGTTGCACAACAATATTTTGTCCATTAGCAACGCCTCTGTGGTTTTGTCTTGAATACAAAGCCAAAGCGTTTTTTGGAAACATAATAATTCTACCTTCTGTTGGATAGATCTTAGATAGGTGTTCACAATATGCATTAATCATAGAAATACCAGCTGGAGTTTCAATAACTGGGTATGTAAATACTTTGTTAGAAATTTCATTTTTGTTCACTGTCACACCCAACAAATTGTTCCAAGCTCTATGAAGTTTTGTCATAGCATTAGCAGCAATTCTGTTCATCAAGAATACAACAGGTTCACCTCCTTGTATCCATCCACTATCTTGAACTTTCAAAAGTTCGTTGTAGATAATCCTAACTTTATCATCATCGTTGATAGTAGAAGAAAGATCAACAATAAGACCTTTTTCTGGATGTCTCAAAGAAGCTTCGTGAATAGCTGTAATAATACCTTGTGTTTCTCATTTAGTTGGTTGTCAAGGTTGAGACATTCTTCTATTTCTTGCAAGATATCCAATATTACCCATTTGTTCTACTCTTGCAATATTGAGATGGAATAGTTTGTCTTGTACAACTTTCTGAACATCAGCAAAAGAGAGATATGCAGTATTAAGCTCTTGTTTTGTAAATGTGATTTTGTGATCAAGATGTTGGATATAAGCAACCCTTTTCATTGGTGGGATCATACCAAACTCTTTTTCAACAAATTCACAGTCATTTCTACCGTGCCAGAGAAGTTCAACAACATCTCATTCAGTAAATGTGAAGTTAGATGGACCACCTCCAGATGTAGGTTCAAGAGTAATAGTGTTGTTAACAGGGTTAACAGCAATAATTGTTTTAATGATTTCATTAACACAACAATCTGTATTTCACGCTGGTCTTTGTAGAATTCTTACTGTGTCACCAACTTCTAGTTTTTCTCTTCCTCTTTGATCATAATTTCCTCAAAGTGAAGGAGTATATACACCGGGTGCTGTTTCAAGACCTACTTGGATAGTGTTAGTAGGAGTGTTGTATGTTTGTGTGACGTGGAATTTACCTCTTTCATAATACCACTCACCTCGTTGATAAAATGTACCATCAACTGCCATTCTCAATTGGATACCAGGCAATTCTTTAAAAACAGCTGTTTCTACAAGTTTGCCATCATTATCCATAGAGTCTTTCAAATCCATAAGAAAGTTCATAATACCTTTCTTAAGTGTGAAAATTCTTCTTACTGGAATTTCAGCACCATGTAGTTGGTTAATATAATCTTGAAGATAATAATACCCTGTGACAGAAAAGGGAGGACAAGGCACAGAAGCATCGGGAACATTATGAGTACCATTAAGCACACATCAAGGCGTGGTATCAATGGCACAAGGATTACACCCAGGCTGATCGTTAAGGATTACTCAACCACCAGAGGGATTACTTGCAAGTTGAAACAAAGGCATTTGTAAAACAATAAAAGATAAAATAAAATATTACACTAAAATATATTACCTAAAATGTCTGATTTATTAATAGATGGTTGTTTTTGCATTGGGACAGTCATTGTTGCAATTCATCATTGTCATAGAGGTTCAGCACCAAATGCACGCAAATCAGTAATATAACTTGTCAATGGCTTCCCTGTCACTTTTTCCACCAATCTTATTAATTCTGATTGCAAAAGTTTTTTTGCTTCTTTTGCATAGTCATCATCACCTTGAGCATCTCTAAAATACCTAATTACTGATATAAAATCAGTCGGAACTTGCATTCTACTTGCGTCATATTCAACAGAATGCACTTGCTCCATATATTTCTTTGTTGTTCAAGATAACGACTCCAATTCTGCTTCAAGCATTCTAATTTTCATATTAGCTTTTGCAAGTTGTTCTTCTAGTGTATCTTTCTCCTGTAGCTCTCTTTCTAATTCTTGTATTAAATCAAGAGCTTCTTCATATTTGGATTTATAATCCTCTCAACTATCGTCATTATATACATTAAATCCATTGTTGTCAAGATTTTTGTCGTTTTTTGCACCATTATCTTCATATTCTTTTACTTCAGGGTTAGGTTGGACCGGTGGTTCTTGTGTCTCTTCGCCTTTCAAGTTTTTTAAAATATTGTTAATTTTTGACAACCTTTCATCTACATCTTGTTGTCATTCAATTTTTTTTACAACTTCTCAAAATACATCTGTCATTGGCTATAAAGAAAAAGAAATAAAATATAAACTATAATCATAATGTTTGTAAAGCAAGTTGCTCATCTTCTGTAAGCTGTTGTCATCATTGTATTTGATTTAATTGTTCTTGTGCCTGCTGTTGTTGTTGACTAATAATAGCTTGTATCTCTTGCATCTTTTTATTACTTTCTTCTAACTTTTTATAAAAATCCTTTTCATCAAGATAAAACTCATTATCTTTCATAAACAACTCAGTCACCTCCTTAAATAAGTTTTCCATATTCACAAGAATTCTATTATCAACTGGATCCCTCATAATTCAAGGCAATAAATTCAATAGTTTCGTGACTTGCTCTCTTTCTAGTGCTCTATTCACATCTTTCAAACTGTCAAATTCCGTTTCAATAATATAATTTGCAACTAAATAATCTTTCTTAATCAAGGGGTATTTTGTCCTTCATTTATCTCATAAAATAAATATTCTAAACGTATCAGGCATCCACTCTTTAGCAAATAACAACCAATCATATACAAGAGAATTAAACGACTCATTAATGCTTTCCGATAAAGGTCTAATATTATCACGCAAAGACTCATATCTAAATTCAGCATCTGTTGCACTTCTTGAAACTCATTGTAATTCATTATAAATTGATGGGGAGACGAGCATTCTTCACATTTCGAGAATATCACTAACAACCTTAAAGTTGGCGGCATCTCACTTAGGTACAGTCATCATCTCGAAATTAACATCTCCCCTAACTTTTTGAATTTTATATGGATCATAGTGAAAATAATTCCCAATTCACTCAATATGTTGGTTCGATTTCAATAAATACATCGGTCACGAATTCAATTTAGCTACATCATACATCATATTAAAAAGAGCATCGTATAGTCTTTGTGTTCACGCAAGCAATAATCATAATCAATCAGTAATCCGCATTCAAGGCGTTCTTGTGTAATTAATATACTTAAATGGATGTTGCTTAGTTGGCAATGGATTTGGTCCATCATACACAATATATCAGTTCATCAATATTACAAGATTATCCTTACTCCAATATTCACAATATTCAACAATCTGGTCTTTCGTATCTAATTTGAAATAATTATCAAAGTTAGATAATGTATATCAAAATAAACTATCACATATATCGTTTTCGTGGTATTTAATCAGTCTCACTTTTTTGTAATTCTTATCAGAAAATCTTTGTGGTGCCTTGAGAATAATCGCAATCTGATCTTTATCTAATTTAATAAGCTCTTTCTTCTTATTAAGAATTGTATTAATAGGATACAATTCCCTAAAAATAACAGGCTGTTCATAAAAAGGTCTTGCTGGATCAGCATAGATAGAAAAAGGCGAAACATATTCACATCAAGGATATACTGCCTCACTTTCAAATGGCACATTTTCAAACTGTGCTTTTGTGACCTTTTCATAATCAGGAGCTTGGAAAAAAGAACGATAAAACCCAACCCCTAACAAGACAGCATCAGTAGCTGCATCTAAAATAACTTTTCTTGTCTTACTTGCAGAAAACGACCATTCAATAAGGTGTTGGATATGTTTCGCAACATCAGCAAACTCTTTTTGCATAGAATACACTTTAATCGTATATTTCCCTGTAAAAAGTCATACAACAACTTTATCAACAAGTGAACGTATCAAAGGAGTTTTCTCGTTTGTCATAAACTCTTTTTTTTGTTCTTTTAGTACAAGCTTTCTATCAATATTAGACATAACATAATCTTTAATAGCTTGAACCCAAGCTCTATAATATGTTCATTCAAAATAAGAAATCATTGTCGTAATTTCTTGACGTAGTTTATGTTCAACCTTTTTAACAGCAGTCCGTTCATCTGACCCAACAGTCAATCTTTTTTGCTTTCATAATTTGTCTGAAACAATAATATTATTCATCTCATAAAAATCATTCACATTAACATAAGACTTTTCGTTTTCTGATGTATGAGCTTCTGTAAACGATTGGAAAGGCTTTCCATTATACAGTTGCTCAATAGTACCAACAGTTGTATGTACCATATTATATAGGAAAAATAAAAACTACAATAATTTTTTATTGTCTCACGTAAACGCATTCAAGATATTCATTACAGCCTTGCTTTGATGATTGTCTTCTTTATACATTCACTTCATCTTAGCTAACATATCAAGCATTCTTGACCTTGAACTCCAATCATTAATAGGATTTCAATTTTTGTCAACTTTATATGCTTGTTCTATTCACATTTTTAATTGTTTGATAATCCATTCATCAGTCACACCATTCTCTTCTATAATCTGTTGTAGTGTTTTTGTTCATCTATAATTATCAACAACAACTCATTCGACTTGTGTTTTATTATCTTTTTCTTCTCAATATTTCTTTACTGATTTGTTTTGCTCTTCTAGAGATTTGTCTTCTTGTTCTCGGCTCTCTAACATTAAAAGGAACGGGTCATTTTGTTTTTGCATCGTCTAATCTTCATACAGAATGTAAAAAGTCCATCATTGCTATTCATCTTTTTGTAATTCACGAATACGTTTTATTCATATCTGGTATTTTGACATCAGGAATATCTTTTAATTTATATATAGTATTTTTCAAAATATTTTTTGCAAGAGATTTTGTTGTTCACATTCATCATCAATAATCTGTTGTCTCATATACATCACTATTTTTTATCACATCATATACTCAATTTTCTTTTGCTTGTCAAGTCATCATTTGATATGCTTCTTCATTTCTTTGAACATCTTGTAATCATTTATACAACAACCCAAGAACATACCTCATTGTATTGACTTTTTTCTGTTCTCATTTATCTAATGGCAAATTTAATTCAAGCTTTTTCATTAGCTCTTTGTCTTCATTAACTTTATCAATTACAGGAGCTAACGCAACTCATATTCACAATTTAATACCATTAAACTCTGCAGGCGATAATCATACATCAGCAAGAGCAGATAAAACAACATTAGCAAGTCAAACAATATATTCTGATTTGTTTTCATCCATAATCTGAGACAAATTAGGATTAACTAAATCTACAATAGCGTTCTTAATAGAATGAACATTAACATTTCAATCCATCACAAGCTCATCAATACGCATTCTTAACAAAAGATTAATCCTATTCGCCAAATGAAATGTCTTATCACGAAACACACCATTATTTAACTTAACACGATACGCAGGATTAAAATTACCATCTTCATCTACAACAGCATCTAACAATCATCACCTGTCTCATAATTTCCTATATAAATATCAAATAGAAACATCATCAAGTCAAGGAATATCAAACTCTCTCATCATATAAAACAACCTATTCAAAACAATACCATATCACATCCTCTTCTCCTCATCTGTTGGTTTTTTTATTCATTGCATCAATTCATCAAACGCCTTTCTTGCCAAATACGACATCACCATCATTCACGCTCACGCAACTTCAGGTGCTTTCAAATATCACATTACATATTGACTAACTTTTCATCTATTTTCTATATCCGTCAACAATAAAGCATAAAAATCATTCCATCTCTCTTCTCCTAAAGCATCTTGCAAATTTTTTCGTAATGCTTGGTCTACTGGCGTCAAAAATCTATTAACCATTTTTTCTCCTCTTGAGAGTGCAGTAAACACCCTACTAAAATCTTCAATACTAACATTACCCTTTCACACATCTCTTGCGTGTCTTGTCATTATTAACCACGTATATTCAGCAAATAATGGATCTTCTAAAAAGTCAACTTCTCAAGATACAATATCATCATATTCTTTTGTATTCAACAACTCAAACAACCTTCATTCTGCATTTGTTGTTTCTTGCCATTCTACATTAGTCAATCAGCCCCACAACCAACTCATAATATGTAATCCACTTTTACCAATCATTCATAATAATCAAATATCTTCTTCACTAATTATCTTTCACCGTTCATCAAGAAAATTAACTACTGACTGATTATACGCCAACCTTCTCTTTATTTTATCAATATTATCTTGTCTTATTCACAATGCAGTCAAAACTCACCTATTACCTACAGGCACATTACCAAATATATCAGCCTCTCATAAAATAAACCTTCATTGACTTAAATATCTATCCATAACAGATTGAACAAAAGCATCAAGAATATCAGTCACATCTTCGCCTTTTGATACTCTATCAACAGCTTTTAAAAATTGAGCAACAAAATTAACCGGATGTCTCCATAGATTAAAGAAACCATCTCTAACAATTCATCTAATTGCACTGTATAAATAATACACCCATTCAGGCACTCATTTCGCCCTTGCAATCTCTTCACCCATTGGATCTAAATCATACAATCACGTAATATCACCTATTGCTCATAATGTTCATTGACCCATATTAAGAGCAATCCTTATCAAAGCATTAGACTCAAACGCCGCAAATCTTGCAAATCCAAATTGCAATAATCATGCTAACGCTTCCCACGATGCAAATCATTTACTTCATTCTTCTGTTCTTGCTACTCTATTAACATTAGCAATAGCAAAAATAATTGTAGATAAAAGATTATAGAAATCTGCATTGGCCTGCATATATTTTCTTTCAAAATTACGAGCATCTTGATATCTGCCTTGTTTCATTAAACTATAATACGTGCTTTTTTGATATTTAAATTTATTTTTCACTATCGAAAGAACATTATTAACAGCATTAAAAGACCATCATCACAACCTTGTCACACTCGCCTTTATTGCATTCATCATAAAATTGTTTTGCTGATATACCCTTAAAGACATTAAAGGATTGTAATCAATAGACGATGGTCATCATTTATATAGTTCTTCAGCAACGTAATTTAATTGACTTAGCATATTAATCTTTGCCTGTTTATTAGCCATATTATAGATACTCTTCCATTCATCAACACTTTCAAACCCTAATGAGTCAAGAGCACGAGACAATACAAAAAGACGCAAAATATCTTCCATAAGCAATTCTGGAACAGAATACAATCCGTTTAACAGTGATTGCCATATTCTTTGAAGTTTTGTATCCGAAGGAATTGATGTAATTTTTCTTACAGTTGTGTTTCATAAATCTTTAAGAAATACATTCATTCTTTTTTGTAATGACAATCATTCATACGCTCATTTTCAAGTCAATGCGTCAACAAATAAATCACGAAATCAACGATAATCTCTTTCAAACTCTGGATCGTTAAGTGTTGCTCTTGTTTTTCTTGACAATACACCAAATTCATCAGAAAATTTTAACAAATCACTATTACGAGATTTTGATATATTTATTCATCATTTTAGCAATTCAACAGCATATCAAGAAATTTGTTGTGTTAACACAAATGGAGCATTAGCAAATGTTCATAAAATCTTTGCAAGTCTATCAGACCAAACTAAAAATTTATTCAATCACACTCACAACAATCACATTCATTTCATCATCAACCAATCTCTTTGATTTTGAGCACCAATAAGAGTAAGCACTTGGTCTACGTGTTTTTCAATATTGTTTTCTCCAAAAAAACCATCAATAAATTCTTTTGCTACATCAGCATTACTTTTATTCTTTTTTACAATCTTTAATGCATCTACCAATTTATTATATGTTTTTGGATCTGCAAAAAAGAACATTTCAATAAAATTATTGAAACCGATAAAGCTTCAAGGTGCTTCATCAACAAGTTGCTTAAATGTCTTTTCTGTGTTTTTATTGGTAAACCCTATAATTGCATTATATCAGGCACTAGAAATTATTCACGAAAGCGTTCTCATAAATCAAACATATGTGCTATTTATCTCTTGAAACCTTGCTTTATATAATTTCATAATATCTGGGGTAATAGGCATTTGTTTTCATTCTACATTTTCAATAATTGCAGCAACTTCATTTCGTGTATATCATTTGTATACATATTCAGACAAAAACACATCTGGTGACATTTTTTTTGATGATTGGTAATATTCTTCTATTGATATTCATTGTCACGGTGCAGGATATTGTGTAAGTTCTGCAGCACGATTTTTTAAATGTGAAGAGAAGTCAATTTTATACATATCTCATTGTGGCAAATTTTCTGTCAATTCATCAAGTAGATTTATTAATTCTTGTCACAAATACAAAATTTCTTTATTTCATCAAGAGTCTATGATACCAGCAGGGTCTGGTTTATGATGTATTCATTGTGCAATTCTATAGGCTCGTGTAGCAGGGTCTTCATTTCATTGGAAAAGTTTCGCTACTCTTGCGAACACATCACCCATTTTTTTTCATTCGTATACTGGGTGCGGTCTTGAAAAAAACTCTATCATTAATGCATTTCGTTTTGCAACAATAGGTCTAAATGTAGGAACTATATCAGGCAATGAAACAAAGAAGCTTGAGAAAAACCAAACCTTAAAGTCATCAAATTTATTGATAGAGTCAAAATGTGTTTCATTTAATTGGATTTTTTCTACATTTTTTTTGAACTCACTAAAGAATTCTTGCCATTCTGTTTGTAATGGCTTTTCAGCAATCGACTCTTGTATTGTAGCTTTATTTAGTATATCATTTTCAACTCATACCCTAACTGCTTCTTCATACTCATTGTTTACAATCATATCAGAAACAACTTTTAGATCTTTCTTTTTACTAAACATTATACTTGGTTCTTCCCTTTTCTCTCGTTGTTCTTTTAACACTTCATTATCACCAAAATCAGCATTTCATCATATAGATTGTAATTTTCATAAGTCTGTTATTTGACTATCTTGAAAATCAGCATCTCATCATATAGATTGTAATTCTCATAATGATGTTATTTTACTATCTTGAAAATAAGCATTTCACTTTATTATTTTTAATTCTCATAAATCTTTTATTCGAGTTTTACTAAAATCAATATTTCATTCTATTTCTTTTAATTTTCATAATTTTTCTATTTTACTTTTTTCAAAATCTACTTTTCATCATATATATTCTAATTTTCACAAATCTGTTATTTGACTATTTTCAAAATAAATATCTCATTTGATTTCTTTTAATTCTCATAAATCTTTTACTCGACTCTTTCTAAAATCAGCATTTCATCATATAGATTGTAATTTTCATAATGATGTTATTTTACTATTACTAAATTCAACATTTCATCATATAGTTTGTAATTGTCATAAATCTGTTACTTGACTCTTTCGAAAATCAACATCTCATCATATAGATTGTAATTTTCATAATGATGTTATTTGAGTAACTCTAAAATCAGCATTTCATCATATAGATTGTAATTGTCATAATGATGTTATTTGACTATATTCAAAAGAAGCATTTCATCATATAGTTTGTAATTGTCATAAATCTGTTACTTGACTCTTTCGAAAATTAGCATTTCATCATATAGTTTGTAATTTTCATAATGATGTTATTTTACTATTTTCAAAAGAAGCTCTTCATCATATATATTCTAATTCTCATAAGTCTGTTATTTGATTTTCTATCAAAATAGCATTTCATCATATATGCTTTAATTTTCATAATGAAGTTATTTTGTTTCATTTAAAATAAGCATTTCATGATATAAATTGTAATTCTCATAAATCTGTTATTTGACTATAACTAAAATTAGCATCTCATGCTATAATTTTTATATTGCCTAATGATGTTAATGTGCTTTTACTAAAATCAATGTATCAATAAAGTATTTCAGTATTTTCATTAATCATTGATATGTTAATAGCAACTTTTTCTTTAGGAATATTAAATATTTTACTTATATCAGACGCTATATCTCTTTGTTCTTTAAATTCTGCAATTCTTAAATCTTTTTCATATCAAAATCACTCGATTTTATAATCGATTTCATACAAATGTCTTAAATCATCAATATCTAACTCTTGACCAGCTTTTAATTTGTCCTCAATAATGTTAGTCCTTTCAGTATGTAATTCTTTAACAACATATTCATCTCATCAAGGCAATGACAAATATTTTTCTTTTGCTATAGGCAACATATTACCCTCTAAATTCTGATCTTCCAAAATACCCCTTACTTCACCAACAACATTATACTCCATACGAATAGCTATTCTTGGAATGGAATATAAATTATTAAATCACTTTGTTGCAAATACATAAAAGTCTCCTCGCTTTAATTGAGTTTCTGCTGTTCATACATTAGCAGTACACCAGTTAGTATTAGCAACAAACGATGCAAGAATTTCAGGATTAGATCATTGTTTAAAAATAAACCAACTACCATCAATATCTCACTTCTTCACAACTTCTGTCTGTTTAACAACTTTTGATACTATATCATTCAATATTTTTGGATATTCATCAAAAAATCACTTCTCTCATTCACTATAATACTGTGAAAGAGCGTCTTTGTTAAGAGGTAAATATCACGTAGTAGTTTCAATTGTTCTCTTACGTATACCACTTGCCGTGAATGCCTTTGAAACAAGTTCTTTTAAAACATAATGCTTAAATCATTCACTATATTCTTGAGATTTAGATACATAATCAACCCATTTATTTAATATTTCTTGATGTTGCTTTTTTAATGCTCTAAGTTGCCCTCATAAATTATTAAAATCAACATCTTGCTCTCTTCATTGCCTTCTTAAAATCCTTCTCTCACGTTCTATATATTCTTCAGAAAATCTCTGGATTGTAAAATCTCCATTATAAATTCTTTGATAAAGTTTATCGTTTTCTTCTTTCAAAATACTTAAAAATTTTTGTATTGATCAAGAAGAAGAAGCCCTAAAATCTTTATTAGAGTTAAAAATATATTCATCTCGCCCTGAAGTAAATCACAACCTTTTTCATCTATCTGTCAACTTCTTCGAAAAAGAAAGATCGTTTAAATCTAAAGGCAATCAATCTATTTGATTAGGCTTAATACCTACTTGTGCATTAAAAACAAAAAAATTAGGCGCAAAGACAACATCGTCGTCTAAGATGTCTTTAATCACCAAATCAGCAAACGTATACATCGTTAGATTGCCAAAATGATGTTTGTCAAAATATTTTTTTACAAAATCCCTTCATTCCAATAAAATATCTCTAATAATTTCAAACGCCCTTTGCAATAGTTGCACAAATCTATGAAAAAGAGATTGCGGTTGTACCTTATTCATATCAACACTATATGCTACTTCTGTAGCAATAGCCAATAATTCATCATATGCAACATTCTTATCAACTCACGATTTTATCGTTGCTGACATTACAGTACCATCTTTTACTGTAATGTCAAAATACTCTGGATAATCTCGTAGCCTATTAAACACTTTTTGTGTATATTCATCTTTTGTTGTTGCTGTAAGAAACTTGTCTGCTATATCATATCGTGTATTCAAAATGTCAGGTTGCTTTTTCGATGCCAACGTAAACCATACGTGTGTTAACTCATGCAAACGAACAGCAACAGTATCCATATCTGGATTAATGTAAATCGTGTTCTTTGTTCTATCATAAAATCAATTAATAGTATCGTTTCTACCTATCCTACCCTTCTTTTGTAATTCTTGTATTTTTTCATCAAACAATGTCCTATCTGTAATAATCTTCACATCAAACTTCATTTCAATCATCTTCCCAAACCTTTCTCCAAACACCTTATTAAACACATTTCACGTATGCATTCTTTCTTCTCAATCTCACGTCTGTTTAATCATATACTTGATTTCATTCTTATACATATCTTGCACATTCTCCTCTGCCTCTTTTGTAATAATCTGATGTGCTTCTTCAAATGTCTTCTTTTGCTTTCACTTTGCAATCTTTTTCTTTGTTGCATTAACACGCTGTTTGGTTTTTTTATCAACCTCCTTCTTAACCTTCTTTTTATCCATTGGCTTACCATCAACTTCAACAATACCACCAGCATCAAGCCTTTGTTTAGCTTTCCTTCACTTCTCCGTCAACACTCATACTTCCTGAGCTTTAACAATTGAAGAAATTAATGCACTTTGATATTTTGTTGCTATTGTCAAGTAATCTATTTGCATTTTATACTCAAGAAGTTTCTTACTATCATCTATTCTCTTCATTAATGCTTCCATACTAAGTCATTGTATTTCTGTAATAATATCTGACAACGTCTTATTCCCTTCAACAACAACATTATCGTAAGGAAATTTCTCAGCTATAATACCATACAATGTTGTAGGACGAACAAAAGGCTGTTTCATCACTATACTATACACATGGCTTTTGATAATGTCTTCAAGTTCCTTTTTAGAAAAAAGAAACAATAAATCTTGATATTTAGCAATAGAGTCAACAATGTTAAAAGGAGTATTTTGAAAAGCTTGTGGTGCAAAAGCAACAAGGTTTTGCAAAAAAATAATCATTCATCATCATTTCTTTTTATTTATCAAACTATCCAAACTCCTTCATTCTTTAACTCTTTGTTGAATAAAAGAAGTCAAAACAGTATCAGTATCAAATGACAAGGCATTAATATCAACGTCAAAATCACTTGCAAGATGTGCAAGTGTTTTTTCAACAAATCATTTAATCGCACTATATCATATTTGATACTCATTAATAAGATCCTTTTTATCAGGATACTTCTCTTTCAAAAAATCTAATCCCTTCTTCTCATCAAAGATCCATCATTTCAAATATTTATGCAAATGTGGATTTGCTTTCAAATATAATTCAGCAACAATATATTTACTATGCGTATTAGAAGTTGGAATACCAGTATCAATAACATTGCGAGTATTAAGATACGCCGCAATCATCATATCATCAATAACAACACCTGTATATTTTGGTATATCAAAAATATCGTTTCCACTAATTGTTTCAAATATCTTCAACAATGAAACATCCTTATTACCAATCTTCACCATCTTTTCTTTCATTTTCGACAACGCTCTTGATTTCGCCGCAAGTGTATGCACAGGAATTTTTTTCACCGCCTCTTCAACATACTCTTTCGCCATAGCAGGGTCTAAACCTTCTGACAAAAATCTATTTTGCATTCTCATAATAATCGCATTCTTCACATCTTCAGCAGTAGCATTAGGATCTAATCAATATGTTGGTCACAATCTTGTATCAATATCAGCACCAGCTATGGTTGGATCTTTCTTCTTCGTATATTGAACTGCGTGATAATAATCCATAATCATCGTATCAATATCCTTTCTTCCTGTCAAAATCATATCACCATCTGAATAGAGCATAATATGCCCATTGATGTCTGATTGTGGATTTGTGTTTTTGATATCTTTTACTTCCCAGTTTTGTTGTTTGATAGGTTTCCCATTATCAATAATATTTGTATGTGTTTCTACATCATCAATCACTTCTTTTGCTGTGTTTGCAATAGTATCAATACGTTGCTTTTCTCATCACATTGCAATATCAACCATCTCATCTGTGATAATCTCACTTTCTTGCAATCATTTACGCATCTGTGCTTTTTTAATTGCTTCTGTAAGTTGTTCTAATGGAACAGCATCAGCCATATACAATGTATGCTTTAAGACATTCTTAAACGTATTAACAACATACTTTTTTTCATTTACAGGAGCTTTAAGATAATCAGCATACCTTTCTTCTCATAAAAGTTCTTTTATAAACCCATCCATAAATTTTGGATTGTCTATAGCATTATTGATAGAAAATGACGCATCAGATTTAAGTGGAGAAAATTTCCCTCACTTATACATTAATGCCCACGCATCAAATCACGCTTCCAAAACACCAAAAAACATATCTGCATAAAAATCTTCTGGTGTATATCACGTTTGTGTGTATTGCCCAAAATATGAAGAAACAATTTGTCATCTAACCAAACTATTAAGCAATGCATTAGCTGTAAGTTGAACACCCAAAGGAGTATTAACAGGAACTTTTTCTATCACATTATAAACATCTTCTAAATTGTTCCCTCATGCTTTAAGAACCTGTCACAAAGTAGATCATTGCCTTACAAACTCTGCACTTAGTTCGTCTCATTTCATATTAAAAAACGCAAACGCCTTTTTAATAATAGGTGATTGTTTGTTAGGTACAACAACACTTCCTAATTTAAGTTGGAGAAGGAAGTCGATAATGTAAGGAGCATTGCCTGCTAAAATGTTTTTATAATCTCTTATTTGTTTTATTCATTTTTCTCATACAATTCCTGATCAAAGCCAATTAAGAAATCATCATATGTTTTGACTTACTGTAGCCTTATCACTCACCCCTATTTGAGGAGAAAATGATACATTCGCAAAATCTTGCACTCACGCTTGTGTAAAACTTCATCATACAAGAGGCTTTGCAATTTCTGTCACTCTTGATGTAATTTCTGATTGCAATGCTCACAATCATCTCATCGCAAGCATAGCAGTGTCCATAAAGAAATCTCATTCTTCATTAACAAGTTTCATAACAGAATTTTGCAAATTAACCAATGCCCTTTGCCTCTTCATTGTATCGTGCACATCATAGAGATGTTTACCATCCAACAACATATCGACAACGTTGGATTGATTATCAATGTCCATTTTTAAAATTTGTTCTCTTAATTCTTCCCTGCCACCAATTCTTTCCATAAACTCGGCTTTAGTTGGTTTTCTTTTAAGTTCTGCAATCATTTCAGCAACAACTAACGCACTATCAACAAGTGCATTGGTTCTTTTTTCAAGTTCATCAATGCTTTGAGAATATTCATTGATGCGTTGTTTAAACATAGATGTTGTCTGATCTTTGGCTTCATCTTCTGTTCATCAATCTCATACAAGCAGACTTTTATTTAACAACTTTTGTGATACATCTCTATGAAATTTATTACTTAACACTTCTTGCATTTGTTCATCAAGGAATGGTTGAACATTAGTCAAATATTGTTGGACCATTGTTGTTGCACCAACAGTCAATCATTTATTTTGTAGTTCTTCCATCTTAGGTTTTACTTTCTCTTCTCGATATTTTTTATTGAATTCTATCCTTCACTGTTCAAGTCTCATTTTTTGTTCAACCAATTCTTCATCACTATATCACCATCACGTTAGTAAGTCAACTGTTTTATTATAGATGTTTGACGCAAATTTTCATACAGCTGTATTTGCTAACACATCGCTTAATGTAATTTCTCATTTAGCTCTTTCTCTTTCTAGAATAGGCTGTGTCTTTTGTGTTACACGATTAGCAGAGTTAAAGAAATTAATAATATCTTCATCATTTGCATTATCAAAACGTAATCACGCATCTCTAAAATACGGATTTTCTTTTACTTCTTGCACAAATTCTCTTCTAATCCTATTTTGTTCATCAATCAAGAACTGTCTATTCCCAGTTTCTTGCGACCTAAAAAATGCGTCTTTTTCTTGTTTTTTTAAATCTTCTAGCCTTGGTGATAAAATAGACACTCATTCTGTGATTTTAACAAAATTATTGATTGGGCTTGTTAGATTTGCTGACTTAACAAACTTTTCTGCAGAGCTTGGGCTATATATTGCTTGTGACAATCTGTTAATTCATTGTCAATCAGAAAATTTTGTCACATTTTTGACAAAATCAATATCTTGTGACAAAATTGGAATAATTTCTTTTCAAGCTCTTTGTTCAATGGACTCAGATTTTATTCGATCACTAAAAGTTGGTGCTTTTTCTTTCGTTACTCATTTTAGCACAGCATCTTTTTTCTCTGGCATAAAAAGTTTTTTTGCTCATTCAATGATGTCATTAATCATAATAGACAGAAAAAATTAAAAAACATTATTGCTGTAATATAATGACTTCACTCTTTCATATTCGCTTTGTGCGTCTCTTATTTTCTGCTCCGCTAACAATAACGTATTTCTATAAGCATTTGCGTCTTGTTCATTAATTTGATATACATCTTGCCTATAATCTGATATAAGATACTTGACTCATATGTCATTATACATATAATAAACAGCCATCATAAATGCTGAAACAATATCATCACGATTACCTACTCATTGATATTCTATTTTCCCATTAGTGTGGACAATTTGTTGGTATGTATCTAATTCTGCTATAAGTTTATTCATTTTTTGGTGTATTACAAGATAATTATTAGCAAACATTTCTTGTATCGTTTTAACAAGTATATCTTTGGGCATTCTAATCTCGTTCATAATCTTCCTACTTTCTGTAATCTGTTCAGATCCGCTTCTCCATCTATACCTTCTATCAAAGTAAATACCGCTTGTCTCAAACACATCTGCAATACCTCATTGTGTGCTATCTATAACTCTATAGATATTTGATGGATTTTCAAGAAATTTTTTATATACATCTTCTACTTGAACAAACTGTCTGATTTGTTCTTGATATTGTCATGTATCTGTTGTAAAATAATCAGCATAAAGAACAACAATTTTTTTTCTTATCTTATCAAATCATACAACCACAACTCACGAACCATCTGATAACGATGCAGGATCATATCATATAACGATATGCTCATACTTTGCAACCTCATCTATTTTTTCAACAATAGCGTCTTCATAGGCAAACGCTTTCCCTGTATCAACAAACCTTGAATACAATTCCGCTAAATACGCAACCATTCATCTTTTCAATGTATTCTGTTTCGCCGCCTCTTTTTCTGCTTCTGTATAAATTTCTACATCATCAATTGTATATCTACAGGCAACAATATTGTTTTTTTCATAAAATTTTTGTACAGCTTGATGAAACCATTTATTACTATCTCACGGCTTTAGTTCTTTACCATAAAACTCGTCCCTATATAGTTCTAATGTTTCTTGCTTAAATGTGCTTAAATTTTTTTCTCATTCCATAATACAATTAAAAAACCATCATTTAAGGCTATTTTCATACATTGTTGATATACAAAGAAGTTTCGCACCTTCAAGTGTGACAATTGGCATAATATTATCAACGACTTGTTTTGGCACAATTCATGCTTCATCAATAATGACCAAATCTGCTGACATACCTAATCACGCGTCTGACTCTTTTGCTGAAACAAATATTACTCTTCATAGCACATCTCTATCAGTTCCAAGTCATGATCAGAAATTTAGGACTCTTGATCATTTCATTGTTGTTGTATCCCGCCAGAACATATTATTGAAGTCCTTGCCCATTTGTTTACACATTCATTTGATATAATTTATGACAGATGTAAATGTGCTTGATTTATTAGCAATGTATAATACTTGGATAGGGCTTCAGGATCTTCTGATATCGAACGACTGTCTCATGATTTCTCTAATGCACACAAATGCACAAAAGAATGTTTTGCCCATACGTCTACTTCCACACGCATATGTTTCTTTTCACATTTTTTCTAGCAAATCATATTGTCGTCATTGTAGCAATTGTTTTCTTTCAAATCTTTCCATAATATCTCAGAACATTAGATTTCTTAATCAAACAGTATAATTATTGGGTATTTTTATTCACAAACCACCGGTTTCATATGTTGTATGGAGATTTATTGGTGTTTCGATATATTTGCCATTTTTATCTTGTTCGCAATAGATATATGGGTCAACTCTTACATATCATCACATATATTCACGCAACATTACAAAATCTGCTTTTTCTTCTATTGTTTTTAAGACAATATCTTTCTTTTTTCAATCATGGAAGCATATCCATCCTTCTTCATTAACGATACATTCATATGTTTTCAACAATTCGTCCCAATATCATAGGGATATATCACTGTATATTTTTTGTTTAGCTTTTTCTCTTAGGAACGATATAAACTCATCTGTGATGATTGTGCTTCATTTTAGGTCTTTAGCGTGTGACACTGGAATGACAACTTTTTTTTGTTGTCAATAAACTGACAATGTAATTGTTTCAAAATCTCATCATTTTTTTTTCCTAAACCACACTTCTGCTGACGCAGAGTCGAGAACTTTATCGTATTGTGCTACGTCTCAGGTGTATACTAATCAATGTTTAGGATTTTTAATAAGAAATCAAAACTTCATACATTTTATTGAAATTAAAAACTATTTTCCATTTCTTTTTTTTGCACCAAGATAGCGATTTTTCTTTGCAGGCAATACACGCAGATTGCTTTTTGCATTATTGAAGACATTACCATCTTTATGATCGACTTCTTTGCCGTCATGTGGTTTAACTCTTCATTCTTTTTCCAAAAGTCTTCTTGCTCTTTTCCTCGCCGCATTCTTTGCTCTTGCTTTTGGATTTTTCCAATATTTATAGATATTTTTTTGGACATATTCTTTTGAGTTAGTTGGCATTATTGTATGTTAAAAAAGTAAAAAGTGGATATGTGGTCTTCACGGAACTGATTTTTGATTGTGTGCATTTTCAAACCGTATATATCACTTTTCTGGCAATGATGTTTGCTTTGCTCGTTTGTCTATGTCATTATCTCGTACATTTGGCGATATCCATAGGGTTTTATGGTCTTTAACTTTTTTCCCATTGAATATTATGTATGGATATTCGTTTTGTGTTAAATACCATATTGGCTCTAGATTGTCTGTATATGACACATTAATGACATTATGTCTTGACAGAAATGACGCATATGATGTTCTTTCATATTTTTCTTCTGGTGTCATTTGTGCCAATTCATCTCATTTTTGACGCATTAGTGTATCTACAATTCTTTGTTGTTCTGATAGTGGGATGTCAGGAACAGATAAGTTTTCTACTTGTTCTGGATAGATATGTATTTGATTTGTTGCTCCTGTATAAGCTTGCATCGTACCTAAAACAAAATAAACGAAGAATTTGGGACATCATCAATTCTAACAATGAGAATGTCAGTATCTACAAAAGATATCTATTTTACCAAGTGATACTTTACCTGTTAAGATATCTGACTTAATATCAACAAAGTCATCTGTGGGAGTTTCAATATAGCTATTTGCCCATTGATATTATATTACCACGTGAAATGTTTTCTAATAGAATATCTTTCACTTTTATGGCTTTTAAATAGGTCTTTATATTCAATAGTGAAGAGTTTTAATGTTGCATGCAGTCACCCAAATTAATATTTTGTTATACAGTTTCTGACAGTTCTAGTTTATAGTTGTTTGAGCAAACAGTATGCTTGTTTTGGCAAAGAAACAATGGCTTTAATGGTAAAGTGAAGCGTCTGCTGTATCAAAGATACTTTCGGGCAATTAGGTTTAAGTAAAGAGAGTTTTAGACGGTGGAACACTGCTCTCGGTTTGGATGAGTATATTATCAGGTGAGCATTATGTTAAGATATTGATCGATTTCTATGCCATGTTATGTAATCTGTGTCTTTGATTTAACGAATAAAGTTAATGTGAACTGTCATTTTGTTTTTCATAGTACATCTTGAAATTAAATTTGAGAGACCAGGGGTAAATGTTGTTCAATGGTGATTTATTGTAAAGGTTACTTATTCTTTCTCATCATTAGCGTGGAAATGGAATGTTGCAACAATGATGTTGAAACAACATGTTATAGAGGATTGATACAACAACTTACATTCAGGATCAATCTTGATTGTTTTATCTTTAGTGGATAAAAGTCTGACATTATGTGGAAAATTTTGGTAAAAATTTTTAAAATTTTTTTTACAAAAAATTTTTACAATTTTTTTACTTAAAAAAATTCTTACTTCTTCTAAACGAAACTCTTTGTGATAGTTTTGTAATTGTTTTTTTTCACATTAGATTAAATACTCTTTCTTTTACGTTAGAAAGTGTGAAGACGCCAAAGTTTGTAATCTTACCAGTTTTGTGCACAGCAATATACTCCCTAATCCATTGAAATAAGTCCTTAATAATGTTCCTACTCATCTTGCTTGTCAAACCATAATGACTAACAAATTTAGTAATAAGAAAATCTACCATCCAACCATAGAAAAAAATAAAAAAAATTGCATTATGCATAGAATTTATATATATTTTTTTTCTAATTACAAGAGAATTTTCCGAAAAATTTTCGAAAACTCAAAAATTCCCAATTTATTTAGAGGGGAACTTCCACTTACCATGGTATGTAGCCAATGGGGGGCGGTGGCCTAGACACCCCCCCAAAAAACAAGGTATGAACAAATAAATAACACCCCCACCTCAGGTAGAGGTCCCAGACCGGCCAGCGGTTGATATTATAAGAGGTGGAGGTATGGGATAGGGTACGCCCAACTATACCAAAAGGCCAATTTGTCAATACTTGACAAATTGCAAAAAAAAATAAAAATAGAACTTTGTGATTTTTTTGTTCATGCTTTTTTTTTGTACAAAAAAAAACATTCCACGGTCTAAACGCAGAAAAAACTACAAAAAAAAAACATTGTGTAGAAATATAAGGTGTTTTTTTTTGTTCATATTGTGCTATATATATAAAAAAATAGAGAATGAATAAATTATAAATAATTAGTATATATATTTTTATACTACACACAAAAAACCCTAAAATTAACAATACATCAAAAAAAAAACACCTTATAATATGTTTGAATGTTTTTTTTTTGTATGGTATCCCCTAGGTATTACCTGTCAAATAAAAAAAAAACTACAAAAAACAAACAAGACAAAAACAATAAAAAAAAAAAACTACAAAAAAACTACATTTTCTCTTGATTTTTACGAAAAAATAATTATACTACAAACAGACAACAGGGGGAGAAGGAATTGACCTTCCACAAACAAGCCAGAGACTATTCGCAGAGGATGCGGTCGTGGCTCCCCTTGATGTTGTGGTTCTTATCTTTTATTTTCTATTTTTTGTTGTCAAATGACAAAAAAATATCTCTTAACAAAAAACAAAAGAGAACTATTTGGCGTAGTTCTTCATCAGATCCAAAGGGTACGCACGTGAGAACTAGGTGGCCGAGTGGAAAACGAGGGAAATCTATCTCACGAGGGCGATTGTCGAGTATCCGACAATGCCTGCGTATATGGCAATGCGAGAGTATCCGGCAATGCTTTAATATCGTGAAACGCTATAGTCTGAACATATGCAACAGTAGAAGATTGTTCTATAGTGACATGAAATGCTAGCGTTTATTGATATGTCAAAATTGTAAATGATGCTCTAATTAAAGACAACGCTCGCATTAACGATTGGGCTTGGATATGATGAAGAGCTAAAATATACGGTAACGCTATGATATATGGTAACGCTACTATCTGCGGTAATGCAGAAGTATGCGGTGATGCAGAAGTATGCAATAATGCAATACTCTGCGCTTCTAAAATATACAGTAAAGGCGTATTTATCGGATGAGACACCAGTGGAAAAGTAACAGACATTTCCTCAGAAACAGGAACTAACCAATACCAAATACAACTTGTACTTGGTGATTTTGAAATTGAAGATTTGCCTACTACTACTGCCTAGTAGGTAGTTCTTAATGACGCCTAACATGCAACCAATCAAGCACTTTTATTTTCTATTTTTATGCAATGGAAAAAAATATATAATTACAGAAAACACAAAAAGAATTGGAGCACATACGTTCTACCAAATCCAAAGGGTACGTACTGGCGAGCTAGGTGGTCAAATAGAACACTCGAATAACCTAAGCCACAAATGAAAATGCCGAATTCTGAGAATTCGGCAATGCGAGAGTTCAATAGTAGAAGGGCGTGCTTGGTAACGCAATCATCAAGGACAACGCTCGCGTGTCCGATGGTGCTCAAATATTCGATAATGCCAAAGTATACGGTAACGCTCACGTATACGACAGAGCTCAAATATTTGATAATGCCGAAATCTTCGGCAATGCTAAAGTTTTTGTGGATGCTATCATAAAATGAAACGCTCGCATATATGACAACGCACAGGTGTTTGATTATGCGATA
>JANWZV010000130.1 GCA_025061805.1 Candidatus Dojkabacteria bacterium
TCTACAAACTTAATAACGTTGCCACCTTTGTTTGTCGAAAAACATTTGAATATTTGCTTAGAAGGCAAAACCGCAAAAGAAGGAGTTCTGTCAAATCCTTCTTTGAAAGGTGATCTGTAAAAAAATTGCTTGCCCACTTGCTTGCCGCTTCCTAAATAGTGATCAACAACAGTCTTTATATCAACTTTTTGCAATACAAGCTTTTTTATCTCCTTGTAATCCATAAATAATATTTTAATTATCCGAATTCATGGAGTAAAATTAGTTTATGTTAAGTGTAAAACCAGAAGATTTTCTTGGTGACATATATCATTTTATGATAGAAATGAAAGAACTAAATAAAAAGCTTATTTATAACCTAACCAGCCTTAAAAAATTGTTTGAAGAAGCTAATTTGACTGATTATGAAACATCAGACGAAAAAGGCATAATGTTTTCTTATCCAGTTTATAGATCGTTTTATTATAAAACTGGCGATATAAAGCATAAAAATGCGCCAAAAGAAGGATTAATAGAGTTTTGTTTTTACTTTAAGAAAAACAAAAATGTTCCTAAAACTTATTTTTCTGTCAATTTCAAATTTAGACACCAATTAATTTTTTATGTTGGATTTGAATTTGATTATGGCGTTTATTCTAGAAAAGAAATAGAGTACGAATTGGTTTTGAGCTCTTATAAAAGTTTTTTGCAAAATTGTGTAAAGTCTATATACAACACTCTTAATAGTTTCAAAGATTATTATTATACTATAAAGTTGCCTTATGAAACTTCTAAATTTATTAACATAGACAACAATGAAATGCAGTGTTTAACAAAAAGCAAAAAAGACATACTAGTAACTTTAAGATAGTTTTTCGGGATTTTATATTTTTATGAACTCAATACGTGAAGTACAAAAAAACATACTTGTAAGATATCACAAAATATCGGAAGAACAATCAGAAGAGATAATTAATATGCTTGAAGTTTTAGGATTAAAATTGTCAGATGTTTATATAAACAAGAACTCTGATCCAATAAGCATATCGCTTAATTATCATTTTTATATTTCCAAAGCAATAGAAAGCGGCGAACTCAAAAATCTAAAAGTTTGGGTCAAAAACGACAGAGCATATGTTGTTGTTAACAGAGATGGGATTGGCGAGTTTAAGTTTTCTTTGCATAAACGTGAAGTGGAGAGAGGCAATCAAAACTGGCAATCAATGCCTGAAACTATGCTTAAAAAGACAGCAATTAAAAGAGCATTAAAACTTATATTTGCGGATTTGTATAGTACTTATGAGATAATTAATTTGCCTTCAAACAAAAAAGAACAAAATAAAAATCAAGAAGCAAAAACTGCTTATCAACAAGATTATTCTAAAAAAATAGCTAATTCGTATTCAGGCAAAAGCAATCCTTCTTATAATCAGCAAAAAACTAAAGAAGAAACACAAGAAATAAGCAGCAGCGAACAAACAGGTAGTGAAATTTCCAAAATTAGAAAAGAAATTTTTCAGATAAGAATAAAAAACAACATAAGCGAGGAAGAGTTTAATTCAGCAGTTAGAGAAGCAAAAGATATAATATTTTCAGATCCAAACTATAAATTGTCTACTGAACATGATTACGTGAGATTAAAGAATTTTCTTGAGAAGAAATACACACAGACTGTTTAAGAACAATAATTTTGTTTTTATAATTCAAGGTGGAGGTATGACCTCCACCTTATTTTTAATATATATTT
>JANWZV010000131.1 GCA_025061805.1 Candidatus Dojkabacteria bacterium
TTATTAATTTTCTTTTTTCAAGCCATTCAGGATTTTCGATATATCCTCTCGCAATTAAAAATGGTGGACGATATTCCCAAAATCTTATTACAAAAGAAAGAAGATTATTTGGTTCATAATCATAATTTGAAGGTTGTGATTCAATTTTTTCTAAAAGTGTTTCAATTTCATCTTTAAAAACATTTTTAACTTCTCCAATATCATTTGCAGAATATGTTGAATTTGAAATATCATCTGTTCTCATACTAATAATACAATCTTGAAAAGATTTTTCTCCAGTTTTTTGATCAACAACAATTTTTTTCGTTAAATATTTAAAACAAACTTGAATTTGAATTGGAAATTTTATTTTACTTTCTTTAATATATTCTTCTAAAATTTTCAAAATTTTTTCTTTTCCTTCTTCATTTTCCAAAAGTTGAAAATAATCAGGAGTAATTTCTTCTCCTTCTTCTTCTAATTCTTTTAATTGTTCTATTGTCATTTTTTTCTTTTTCAATTCGATGACAAAATTATCAAAAAATTCTAATTTCATTTTGACAATCCAAACATATTCTCCAAGTTTTGAAAATGTTGAATGATTATTTTCTTTAATTGTCATTTTTTCAATAATATTTTTTACGTTTTCAGGAATATTTTTCGGTTGTTCTTCTTTTTTCTTTAATTCTCTTTCTTTTTCAATTTGTTTTTCTTTAAGATCTTTAGTTTTTTCAATTTTTGTTTTTCGAACAAAATTTCTTGAGATAAAACTGTTAATAATTTCATAATTTCATCAGCATGTTTTAATCTTTCAGGTAAAGGAATAGATTCATGTCTTAATAATTGATTGTAAGATTCAAGTAAATTTTTTCTTTCGTTTTCTAATTCTTTAATTTTTTTCAATTGATCGTCCATTTTATATTTTTTATTAAATCAAACTCAAAAATTTAAAATCACTTTTTTTGCGTCAAAAAATTTTGCGTTAAAATGTTTATGTCTTTAAAAAACATAAACATTCGAAAACTTAAAGTTCATGATGAAAATAAACTGGTCCATTTTTTGTAAATTCAAAAATTTTTTCTATTGCAAATCTTGCTAAATCTTTTCCACCTCTATTTTTTATCATTTGTGCAATAAACAAAAACATATAATGTGATGATTTATCATGATCAAAAACATATCCTTTAATTAATTTTACTAAATCATTGACTATTTTATTTTTTTGTTCATTTGTTAACAAATTCATATTTATTTCATCATTTGGAAAATATAATTTGAATCCAAGATTTGCATAAAATTTAATTTTTTTAATTAATATATCTTCCAAAATTTTAAGATTTACAACAAGTTTATTATCTTTTTTGTTTATGACAATTCCTTGAGCTACTTGTTTATTTATTTCTTCAGCTACTTTTGATACCATATCATCTGCTTTAATTATAATTTCTTTAATTTCAGATAATGTTTTATTAATTTTTTGTTTAATAATTTTTTTGGAAATTTTTTTGAAATTTTTTTCATTGGAAATAAATTTAAATTTTTTGCAAATTTTTAAAAAGTTAAAAAAATCTTCGAATTCAAGTTTGCTCATAATTTCCATCAAAATTACTTCGTTTGGAAGTTTTTCAATCGTTTGTTGGTCCGTCATTTTTTAATAATCAAACTCAAAAGTTTAAAATCACTTTTTTTGCGTCAAAAATTTTTTGCGTCAAATTTAAAATTTTTCCAAA
>JANWZV010000132.1 GCA_025061805.1 Candidatus Dojkabacteria bacterium
AGAGATGAGGCATTATATAACAGTTGCGATAGCTATAGATTTTGCTCTCAGCGAAAAAACGATTGAAAAGATAAATGAACTTTATAAAGATAACGAATCCGACCTAAATATACCAAGAATAGTGTGCATGAACAAAAGTTCTCATTCAAAATTGTTCTTTATAACTTTTAATTTTAAGAAAAACAAACTTATCATTTCAGAAATGGAAAGCGAAATATCAAAAGAAAAACAAAAAGAATTTTTTAAAAACTTTTCTGAAATAAATCACTATGAATTTTAATGATGCGAAATCAGAACAAAAAAATTTTATAAAACATAAACAGAAATTTTGTCATAATCCTCTTTTATTACAATTTTTTCAGACAATCTCTTGTTTTCGTTTCTTAATAATTTTTTTATTCGTGCTTTGAAACAATTTTTAATATTTGCCCATACTTGGTCAGTTTGTTCTTCGCCAATCTGATATACGTGCCTTAAACAATTTATAGCATTATTGTTTTTTTCAATTGCTTCTTCTATTATTTTCTCTATTGCAATATAATATTGCTTCATGTGTGTTTTAAAAAACCATATTATATCGTCATAAACAGTTTCTTCTTCTGAAAACAATTCCATTTCTTCATATGAGTCTAAATTAAAAGTTTTAAAAGTTTCTATAAAAAATATCCACGGACTTTTTATTTTTTTAAGCACAAAAAAATTTTTTCCTAAAACAAAAGATCTGACAGCATGCTCTACCTCATTATCGCAATACTTAATAGATTCGTCAAACATAGTTTCAATTAAAGAATTATAAAATCTTTTGGAATTAATCATGTTTATTGCATAATCTAAATTCATATATAATTCAATTTTACATACTATATTTCTTTTTATGCAAAATATTTAAATCTGTAAAATTGCAGATGTCCGAACAAAATTATATTTCATTGTATGAAAAGCATGGAAAGCAAATCGGTAATGAAAATCAAAAGAGACTGGTACGAAAGAGAAGTTGAAAAGGCAAGAAAGACCTTTTCTAAAAGCGTGCCAAAGAAAGATAAAGATTTTAGAGAACTTGAAGAAAAGTTTTATAATTCTCTTGACAACATTTAATATTTTCGGATTATATAAATAAGGATATGACTTCGGTTGCGCTCAAAAATCTGAACATAATAAGGGGCAGGGATTCTCTGTTAGAGTATCATCAAATAAACGAGTCTTACGATCCTGCGACTGATTTTCTTTGCGTAGATATAGAAACTTATCAGAAAGTAGAAAGTAAATATGGCGGTCTTGTTCCGCACTTGTCTAATATAAAGACTATTCAGGTTCTTGTTTTTAGCATAAATAACGGCGAATTTGTTCAGAAGGATTTGTTTGTCTATGTTCCCACCGATGCACCTGCTGAAAATTACAGAGAATTTATTCAAAATGTATTGAAAGGCAAGCGCATTGTAGGTCACAATATTTTGTTTGATCTGCTGCATATTTTTTACAACGCAAAGATGAAAATTGACATTGATGAATACGATGACACTAAGTTCTATGACACAAAATTATTTTGGCTTAAGTATTTTATGCTGTTTAACAAACCAGAGGAGAAGATATATTCTTGGAACAACAATCTTTTAGCCAGTTTGAAGGATTTGTGTTATATTTTTGGAGTCGGTGAACTTGACAAGACAGTAAGAGGCAAAATATATAAGAGCAAAGATGTTAG
>JANWZV010000133.1 GCA_025061805.1 Candidatus Dojkabacteria bacterium
GTATGATATATAACCAGGTCTAATATACATATTGCCTTGTTCGTCTTGCCAATGAATATAATTATATAATTTTTCTTGTAGTTGTTGAAGGGTTTGGATTTGTTTTTCATTATTTTGCCATTTTTGCTTTTTTAATCTTTCTATTTTAAACGCAATAGATTTATTTTTGTCATATATTGGATTTTCTTCAATAAAATCAATAAGTTGCTTATTTAAAATTTGTGCAACTGACGGATTTAAAACTACTATATCATCCATAACGTTAATCTTATTAATATGAATATTACCATTAAACCTTTATATTATCGTCATATTAACAGTTTTTATCATATATCAGAATGGCTTATTCGTCCACAAGAAAATTTTACCTTATATTTTCAACTTTGGAATGAAAACGAAAACCAAAGGTTTGTAGCAAGTAGTGTGACTGTACAAATAAAATTTTTAAGCGAAAATTTTGAATTACTAGTAAAGCCGGCAACACAAGTTTCGCCGCTTGATGCCTCAATTTTTTCAGTCAATATTGCTTCTTCCGATATCATATTTAGCGGAACAGTATATTATACTATTAATTTAAGTGGGCAAACCATTAACGGCTATTTATTAAATGGAATAGCAGTTGAAGATAGCAACCAAAAAATCTCTAGCTGCTAGATTGCTTTTCTTTTATTTCACATAGCGTTTTTAAAATTTCTTCTAATGCTTTATCTTCTGTATTATCAATCGGTTTAATGGCAATGCTACTATCGCTAATCTTTTCAATTTGTGTATTTAATGGCAACTGAATATTAATTTGAGGCAAACTTTTATTAGTAGTATTAGCTTCTTCTTTATCTTTAGGTTCTAATTTAGAAACAATGTCTAAAAATTTAAAATAAATTTTGATCCAATCTAGACTTGTTTCATCTAAAATTTCTTCATTATTAGTTAGTTCATATAAATCGATTTTATGGTGATAATATTTTTGAATAGTTAAAATGGCATCTGCAATAAAATTAAGCTGCTTTAATTTAACAATTTTCATTTTTTCTGATACATTATTCATCAATTCTTTTATCATTTCTTCTTTTTTATTAAACCATCCGTATTTATACGATAAAAAGCCCACTATAGCGACATCGACATTAGCTTTTAAAGCGATTAAATCGTAAGAATTACCATTTAAATAGAGCTCGAACATTTTTTGTATCTTAAACTCGTCCTGTAAAACTTTTGAAAGACCAACCATCCCATTGTCGATAAATTTTATAACTTTATTTTTAAGTTGATCGGTAAAATCTGGCGGGAATTTTTTATAGTCAATTATTAAATCAGACACAATTTTAATTTACCTATAAAAATTAATAGCATTAACTATAGGCTTTATTTTATGTGGCTGGTCAAAATAGTGCTTTAATTTCTTGTATTCAAATAGATCCTCAGCTGCATGCAAATGTGGATTTTCCATAATATATAAAGACTTCAAGCGATTAGTAACAAAATCATATACCCTCATTTTAGTGTTAAAAAATTCATGCTTTTCTTTTTCGGGAACTGTTAACCTTTTAGCGTAATGTAGATTATTGGCCAGCTCTAACATATTGCGATAATGTACATCCCAATATAAATCTTGCT
>JANWZV010000134.1 GCA_025061805.1 Candidatus Dojkabacteria bacterium
GTTGATTCAAATGATGCATATGTTAAAGTTTATTATGATATTTGTTCTAATACTGGACCATGTTCATCAATTCCTTCACAATCACTTTCAACTGCACAAGTTCCAAGTTATTGTGTTTATGTTCATAGTATAACATATTCAAGGGGTGATGCTTGGTGTACACATAAACCAAAAGTTTTAAATGGAACACAAACAATTTTATCTGGTTCATTTTTTGAAAGTGGATCTTTTTATGTTGATTTAGAAGATGGTCAAATTTCAGATCTTTGTACTGGGAACAATCAATGTTGTTTTAATCTTTCAAATTCAAATGATGTTGAAAATTTTAATAATTTGCTTCAAAATTTAAGAAATGTTGATGGACAAACTGATGTTAATATTTTAAATTGTTTTGTTTTAACATCTGATAATTCTTCATCTTTGGATTGCTGCAATACAAAATTAAAATATAAATATTTTGATGATTATGTTTCAGGTGGTTCATATTTTTTTGTTTTTAAAGTTGAAGATGGTTGTGACAATGATTATAATGATGCATATATTACTGTTCAAATAAGTGTATGTATTAATTAAGATAATAATATATAAATAAAGGTATGATGAAAAAGTATAAAAAACATTTTTTAAAAGAATATAAAAAATACTTATTTTTAAAATATGTTTTTTTAAAGGAATCATATTTACAATATTGGAATGAATTACAAATTCAAACCATAAAAGAATTAGCTAAAAAATTAGGTTATGAAAATCCAAATGATTTTGCAGTTTCTTCCAATGGTCCAAAATTCATGAAATTTTTTAGAGAATTTATGATTAATTTATTAGGACATGACAAAAAAAATAAAAACATTCCTGATGTTGAAAAATTAAAAGAAATTGTTAGTGATGAACAAAAGAAAAAGGATGTTATATACCTTGTTGTTGACACAAGTTTAAAAGAATTGGATTTAGAAGGATGAGAAAATGACAGAAAAACATTATAGTAATGCAAGTTTTTTTGGATCAGTTACATTGGGAAAAAAAGAATATCAATATTCTTTACCAAAAGAAAGGGCAAATAAACCTAATAGTGTTATTATTGATAAAGATGGAGATGGTCAAAATCTAACTTTTGATACCATAGAACAATATATTGATATTCATGCAATTCAGGAATTAGATGGTGTTATTAATTTTATTAATAATTTTAATAATTATACAGAAGCTGGTAATAATCTATTTCAAAATTTATCTGATGTTCAAGGTGGAATAAATGACTACGCTGGAAAATTTATTATAGTTAACCCAAATGCACCTTCAAATTTAAAAAAGGTTGTTTATTCAAATCACACATATAATGATGTAATTAATTCAATATTAGATTTACAGAATAGAGTTAGTTCACTTGAATCATCTGCAAATGGTTTTCATGGTAAAGTTGAAATTATTCCATCACAAAGAATTTATACAATAAATCATGAAGAAGTTAATGAAGATACAGAATATCCTATAGTATCTTTGCAAATTCCATCTTCTGGATCAAATATTTTTATTGC
>JANWZV010000135.1 GCA_025061805.1 Candidatus Dojkabacteria bacterium
ATTTCCCTCTTTTAATAATCCTAAATTAATATGATGTTTTGTGTCATAATTTCTTGTTTGATATAAAATTTTTATTTTTTTATTATTTTCTTTAGTTGGTTCAACCATTGGAATTTTGTAAATATTTATTGAAATATCTTTATTATTTTCTTCAAATTCAGAAATTGTCTGAGGTGAAATTTCTTTTTCAATTGATTTACAATTATATTGTTTTTTAAATTCTTCAATTTTTGATTCTTTTATATCTCTTTCATTATGATTTTTTTGTAAATTTAATGCGCGATATATACATTTAATAAAACATTTATCATCTTTATTTTGAATATTAATAATTGCTCTTCTATTTTTTAACCATTCAGGTGTTTCAATAAAACCTTCTGCATTTGCAAAAATATTTCCAACTTCCCATATTCTTGCTTTAATATATTTAATATGTTCTAAACTCCATCCACTTTCTCCTTCTTGAAAATTTTCAATTTCTCTAATTTTACTTCTTAATTGATTATTACATACTTCTTTAAATTGTTCAATAGAATTTGATACATATTCTAATTTTGTAGGATAAACTGTTCTAAATATTTTATAAGTATATTTAATTGAATTATTTCTAAAATCTCTTTTTGAAAATAATGCTGAAATTTTAATTTGTAATCTAAAAGGAAATTTAATTTTTTTGTTTTTTATTAATTCTTTTACTTCTTCAACAATTTTATTTGTTAAATCATTTAAATAACTTAATTTTATATCTAAATGTTCTAATTTAACATCAATAGTAAAAATAGGTTTTTTATCAAAATATGATATTTCTTGTTCACCTGCAGGAACTTCTTCAGGAATTTCTTTTGGTTCAAATTCTTTTAATTTTTTTTCTAATTCTCGAACTTTATGAAATTGATTTAATTTTTTAGATTCTTCTATTTGTTCTTTTATTTCTTGATATTTTGAAATTTTTTCATCTTCTTCAACAAGACTTTTAATTGCTTCAGGAAGAGGTGGTGGAGGTGGTGGTAATGAAGGTGGTGGAGGTGCATAAAGTTGTTTTAATTCATTAATTCTTTCAAAATAAAATTTTAAAGTATCCAAAAGTTTTTGTTTAATTTCAGGATTATTTTCTTTTCCTATAAGATCAAGAGTTTGATTAATTAATTTTAAGTATTTTTCTTCAACTGTCTTTCCTTCCATAGTTAATGGTAGTTGTGGGTTTGGCGTCAAGTCAGTAATTTTTGCGTCACCATTGTTTTTCCTCGATTCTATCTCGCAACTTCTTGTTTTCCATGTTTGCGTCAACTTTTTTTTAAAAATGACGCAAATTTTTTTTTACCATAGATTTTCGCGCTTTTTAATAATTTCGTGGTTTTTTTATTTTCGCGCCCCATGTTCTCCCTGAATTTCTTGATTTTTCCACTTTTGCGTCAAATATTTTGTTTACTTAAAATTTTTGCGTCATATGTCAAAAAACTTTCAGTGATTTCATCGCCATATTTTTCTCTCAAGTATTCAATAAGCAATGGA
>JANWZV010000136.1 GCA_025061805.1 Candidatus Dojkabacteria bacterium
AAAATCTATATGAGTTTTTATAACTCTGGTATAATGTTTTAATCTAGTAAATATAATAAAATCTAAAACATTGTCTACATCTGAATCAGTTTCCAAATTTATTCTTAAATTTTCAGCTGCTGCGTTTATCACAAAAAGATCAGTTATTTCAAATGCTCTTCTTAATTTCTCTTCTTTTGACATTTCTTTGTTTATCTCTGTTTTATTCTCTCTTATGAATCTATAATAAGAATCTTCACCTTTATATATATGAACCAAATTTTCGTCAAATGTATTTTCGTTTACTAAAAAAACACATCTCAGCCTTCTGAAACTGTGATCATAGTAATTGCTTAATTCATTTTCTATAAATTCTTTTATTTCTTTGTTTTCGTATGCTGTATAAGCCAAAACCAAAAAGTATATCATTTTTTTGTTTATAATATTACCATTGGAATCTCTGTCTATGTATTTATAAGAAAAAATTTCAGCATCATCCATAAATTCAAATTTCTTTAGAAATAAAGCAGCAACGTCGTCAATGCTTCTTATTATGTTGTTAAATCTAGCTAAATATGGAATTCTTTTAAGATAAGAATTAAAAGCAGGAATTTCTTTTGGTAAGTACAAACAAATATTACTTTTAAAGTTATTGAAAGTTTTTTCTACAACAACAGCACTTATTTTCTTTCCACTCTTATTATAAATTAAATCTTGAACATACTCAGGAGTAGAATAGTCAGTAAATTCAAATTCTGGATAATTAAGATACAACATTTTTATTTTTCTGCCTTTATATTTTTCAACGAATCTGCTAGACATATAAACTCTAATAGAATTTTTATACGAACTCAAAACTAAAATATCTTTGGCATCTTTGTTTTTAAATGTTTCATAAAAATCTAAAACGTCATTAGTATGCGAAACAAAAGTCTCTAAAACGTTTCCATCGAATTCTTGTACAACATAAAATGCAATAGCACTACTGATATATACTCTAGAAACATAAACATCAACTATATTGGAAACATCTAAATACTTTTCGCCTATTTTGTCGTTTGTGTAATATATTTTTATTCTGCCTTTGTACGGATAAGCATTTTTCAAAACAACTGGTCTTTCAGGAAACAAATAAAAAAAATGCCTTGCTTCATTATATAGTAAAGTGCCTGGGAATATGTACATTGAATCTTCATAACAAAAGGCATCTTCTATTAAAAAATAAGGCGGCTCTAATCTAGGTATATTTATCATTTTATCAATAGCTAAAGTGTAAACTATATCTTCAAAAGTTTCTTCTCTGTCTATTATGCTTGAAATTTTAAATTTATCAGCTTCTAAGTAATTGAAATTAGTTCTTGTCAAAACAAAAACATAATCCTCTATTTCCTTTTTAAACTGCTCTTTTAGTTCTGGATGCCATTCTTTTGGCAATATGTTTTCGTAATCTATTTTCATATGTCTTTGGGAACGAGTTCGGCTAAAACTATTTTATCTTTAGAACGA
>JANWZV010000137.1:0-248 GCA_025061805.1 Candidatus Dojkabacteria bacterium
AGAATTAATGAACTTGTAAAAGGACTAATCAATATATTAGTAATATCTACAATAGTATTAATTAATATGTTACTTTTTGATAAATTAGTAACCTCGATTAATATTCTTAGAAACAATAAAAAAGCAATAAAACTTACTATAGTAATAATTATTGCTCTAACTTTTGAGCGTATCTCAGCATGTTTCATAACAAATCAATCTTAGATAAATTTATATTATAATAGTTTGTAAAACAACAAAAGATAACT
>JANWZV010000137.1:258-1466 GCA_025061805.1 Candidatus Dojkabacteria bacterium
TAAAAAAATGTACAATATAAATTATAATGAACTCAATACAATATTATTCCAACTTTATAATAAAACAGATACAAAACTAGAAAAAAATACTAAAATACTTACGTAGCCAATATGATAATTCATGAAAAAATATTAAAGAATAGGATTGGATAGAAAATATATTAACAAACAGCATCAGAAATAAATTGCTTTTACAAAAAAATATACATAGGTTATACTATGTATTAATAGCTCCATGACATTTTTTAAATTTTTTTCCACTACCACACGGACACGGATCATTACGGCCAACATTTTTATATACAACACCAACATCAGATACTCTTTTATTTTCTTTTTGTACTATGAGACGGTTACTAATTTTTTGTTCTAATAATCTATCAACTAATCTTTTTGCCGGAATAGGTATATGGCTTTTATCATAATCATAATTAATATTTTTAGAATTATCAGACAACGATAAATTATGAGAAATATTATCTATTAAAAACTCTCTGTCTCCCGTTGAAATATCATCTATTTCTTCCGTATTGGTACGTAAGGCATTAATATCTATTTCGTTAGTTAAAGTACTAGCGCTACTAGACAAAGTTACTTTAAAAAAATCCTTAACTACTTGATTATTAACTTGCCTAATAAATGACGAAAATACTATAAATGCTTGATTTTTGTACTCAATTAAAGGATCTTTTTGCGCATATTGTTGTAACATTATACCTTGCCTAATGTCGTGCATAATTTCTAAGTGTTCTACCCAAAGCTTGTCAAAAATATTCAAAGTTATCATTTTAAATACGTTAAAACTACTTGGTCCTAGTAATTCAAACTGTTTACATATAGATTTAAAAACAATTTCATACAATAAATCTTTAATAACCTCAATTGACTTTAACTCTTGCAATTTGTTTAGCAAATACTTGTATAAATCTTCATGATTAGCATTTTGTAATATGGAAATTAATATATTTTTTGGTATTAAATTTATAATTTCTTGGACAACTTTTTCTAAACTTTTAATGTTCATCTTATCTACATTATCTTCTAAGACGTTATTTACGTAAGAAACAGCAAAGGATTCTACAATATCATTTATTATTGATAGTGCAGAAGAGATATAACTAACGTCACTATTAGCGTTAACTAGATTATTAATGTTATTTGGATTATTATTTAAACTATCGAATTTTGTAATTAAATTTCGTCGTTTT
>JANWZV010000138.1:0-1203 GCA_025061805.1 Candidatus Dojkabacteria bacterium
GCATGGAAAAGCTACCAGAATTAACGCCGTGGTGCAGGGCGTCTCTGGTAAGCTAGATTTCAAGAAATGGTACATTATTGACCGCTATAATGTACCATGCACTAATCCTGTGCATCTATTCGATAAGCCTAAGTATGCACAGGATATGTTATTTTATCTTGACGACAGCATATCCATGCAACAATGGATACCTGTCGTTGAAGCATTGCATCAACAGTTAGTTTATGAATGATGCAATGTAGTTATCGCAAGATGACCTAATTGACGAGTTCGTCAATCATCTTGCGGTAGGAAGTTCTTTGATACTTCACTGTCTACATTCATAGACAGGTGTGGGTATAAGAATTATGAGTTGTATATATTCTCTGACGATGACCCACACTGGACAGTGGAGAATATCAAGAACAAAGTTATATGGTATCATATATGATATCATCACTACGAGAAGCCTATTCCTGGTGTGGTGTATCGTTATATAGATACCATTGTAGATTATTTTGATTTTAGTTCTTAACTTTTCAATTTTACTTCTTAATTTAGCAAAAAATGAAGCAAATTATTGATTTCTTAAAAGAATGTAAAAATCAAGACGCTGCTTTATATGAGACAATCAAGCGGCTGTCTAAAAATGAAACAAAGGAAGTCAAAGTTATTTTCTGGAAGAAAATGATCCAAGAAAAAGAGAACAAAAGAAGTTTTTTTAGAAAATTTTTAGACTTTATGTGTTTGTTGCACAACGAGAAAGCGGCAGAACAAATAACACAGAATATGGACGAGCACTTCGCCTAGTGCTCGTCTTTTTTACCTATTAATATAATCAACAATGCTATACCCATATGTTCATACTAATGATTGGTTCTGATATTCGGATATAATAATAAGAAAAGAATTTATTGATGCAAAAAAAATAGAGCAAGAAATGAAAATTATACAAAAGAAAATTGAGAAATTAGATGATAACATAAAAACTCCTATAACAGACAATTATCACATTAATAAAATACTAGCATTCGACTACAATATACCAGTATCTATTGAGCCTTATATATATCAATGTAGCTGGTACGAAAATATAAAAAAGTATTTAGTGTATAAAATAAAGTATAAAGACAGGAATATGTCAATACCATACGACAAAATAAATTTACTTAAAAAACTATACAACAACAAAAAAATACACGACATACAATTCCGAATTGGAGA
>JANWZV010000138.1:1213-1463 GCA_025061805.1 Candidatus Dojkabacteria bacterium
GTGGCCTGCAAAAATTCTGAATGATCAATAGTTGCTCTAATAAGAGCAACAGAAATTAAACAAAACTCTTAGCTCTAAAGCTTTTTCTATAATCGTCAAATTTTTGATATCACTTTCAATCAAAAACCCATAAACTCCTATTAGGATCTACCTTCCTACTAGGAGTTTTTCCGTCTCGTAATTTTTTATCTTTTGCTCCAAGTCGCGTTATACTTGCGTGAGTAAGTATATTCTCGTTGGGTATTTTATA
>JANWZV010000139.1 GCA_025061805.1 Candidatus Dojkabacteria bacterium
CATTGTTTGTTTGTTGTTTTTTTTTAATCAACTAATCCAAAATTTTAAATCACTTTTGATGTTGATTGTTTTTATTTTTTGATTGTTTTTTATTTCTTTAAGACTCATTTTTTTATCATAAAGAAATCAAAAGTTGATTGAAAGTTTGAATGTGACAGAAGCTCGAGATTGTCGAGACATTTGAAGAACAGACTCACTAAACAAGAAGAGTGGGATAGTATCGAGAAAAGATTGAAGATGTAAGATTGGCTCGAAGACATCGAGACGTGGTTTTGACTGATTGATCTTAGGAACAAGTGCCATATATAATATGTAAATGAAAATGTATATGCCTTTGTTAAACATATACATTAATTAATTAAGTTTTTACATAATATTTTTTACTTAAATTGAAAATTCTTCTAATTTCATCTATAACAAATCTAGCTAAATCAATTTTACCAGCTTCAAGTAACATTTTTCTGCGATAATAATCATATTTAAATTTTTCTTCATCTATTTCATCATAATCAAAAATATAATAAAAAACTCTATCATATATTTTATCAGCTATTTTATTTTTTTGGTTTTCAGTAAGTTCACCATATTTTAATTTTATTACTTTTATGAAAAAATTTAATCTTTTAATTAAATTTTCTTTCAAAAGTTCATCTCTATCCATTACAGATTCTCTTAATTCTTCTATTTTTTCTGAAACTTTTTTTCCTCTTCTCATTATATTATTATATGCTTCAAAAATTAAATCTAAATTTAATTTATTATTACTAAGCATTACATATGTTTCAATTTTATTAATTATTTCATTTTCATCACATAATACACCTAACATATTTTGAAATTTTTTACATGTATTACAAAAACTAACAATTTCACGTAAAGGAAAATCTTTTGTAATTTCATGAATAATTTCTTTTGGTAATTTTTCAATATAATTTTCATTTGTATTATTTATAACATTTTCATTATTGACTTTATCATTATTATCATCACTAAATTGTATATCATTAAGTTTATCTTTATTATCAATTATAAATTTATTAATTTCTAAAATATGTTTATGTTTTAATTCTTCAATAAAATATCTTTTAGAAATTACTTTTATTTTAACAATTTTTCCATTTACTTTTTTAATTTTTAAATCAAGATTTTCTTTTGTATGACCAAAAACCTTATTAATAATTTTTTTAAGTTGTTCAGGCTCTAAATTTGCTGAATTAATAACATCATATAAATCTTTATTATTTTCATTAACTTCATCATCTTCATCATATTTTTCATATTCATCAATACTAATTTCATATTTTGGATCAATATTAACACCAAAACTATCATCTGAAGAAGTAGAAGCATCATCAAACATCCAATCATTATTGAAATCCATCTTGTTTTTTCGCTGTTTTTCGTTGTTTTTTGTTGTTTTCGCTGTTTTGCTGTTGTTTAATTTTTTAT
>JANWZV010000013.1 GCA_025061805.1 Candidatus Dojkabacteria bacterium
GCTGATACTGCCAAACCTAGTGAAACACCACCAAGTGATGATGTATCTATGACTGCTCTAGCTGCTGAAACTTGAACAGTATTGCCTACAGTTGTAACTTCTGCTATACCTGTGCCGGTTATGGTGCGGAGATGAATTTCTCTGTTACCTGATACACCAATGCCTACTTGAGAGCCGCCACCAAATGATGACACTGTGATATTTTGCGTAAATGAAGCTGCTGAAACTACTATTCTACCATCAGTAACTGCTGATACTTCAACTATACCACCACCAACAAATGTTCTTGTATGGATTTCTCTGTTGGCTGATATAGCTAATATTGGATTAATACCACCACCAAATGCTGAATTGGTGATATTCTGCGTAAATGAAGCTGCAGATATTACTATGCTATTAGCTAATGCAGATACTTCAATAATACCACCACCAGTTAAGCCTCTTATTCTCAATTCGTTTCTGTTGCCACCACCTGCTGATACTGCCAAACCTAGTGAAACACCACCAAGTGATGATGCATCTATGACTGCTCTAGCTGCTGAAATATTAATATCATAACCTACTAATGATGTTTCAACAATACCAGATCCTAAAAATTTTCTAAAATGTATTTCACTAGAAGAAACTTGAATAACGTTACTGACACCTAAACCAAAAGAAGACGTATCTACTTTTAATTCAGTTTGTTTTATTTGGGTTGTTATTTGGACAGGTAGTTTTAATTTTTCATCTTTTTCTATTAATTGTGTTTCAACTATTTTTTCTTTTGATTCTTCAACTTTTTTTAATATTACGTTGCCACCTGGTAATATTCTTTTTCCTATTACTTTTGCCATTTTTTTTTACTAAAATATCTGTTCTTTAGTTATTTATTATAATGTTTAAAATATATTGATTAGTATTTTCGTTTCTTTTATAAAATTGTGATCTAATATTAGATCACAATGCAATTCCATTTTACAATTTTTGTTTGTTACAAAAAAATTTTATAAAATTTGATTTTCAATTAATATTATTGAAACGTTTCTGGATCAGGTATAATTAAAATTTTATTTGAATCAGAAATGTATATGTGTAAAAATATTTTATTTAGATAAAATTGTTCTTCCGTTTCATTATCTGTTACTTGTATTAGATTGTCATTGTCAGTTAAATAATTTAAATCATATGATTTGATTCCTGATTTAAAAAATAATTCTCTAAAATATTCTGAAGAAAATATTGTTCTAAATTTCAACAATTTGTCTTTAGGAAATGAAACTAATGACAAATAAACATTGTCACCTAAATTTTCAATTTGAGATATAAATATTTCTTCTTCAGCAGACAAAACTAATTCTTTTATGTTGTTTTTGTTTATTGTACTAAAAATATAAGTTTTAATGTGATCCATATTAATTTGTTTCCCTAATATTATTATTTGTTAATATTTATTATAATAAGTAGATTTTAAATTTAAAATCAAACTTTTCAATTTGAAATACGTTTAAATTTATTAAATCAAATATGGTCTCAAATAAAGTTTCAAAACAACAATTTTTTCAGTAAATATTATTTTTAAATTTAAGAATATTTGGGATTAAAATTTATTGTTTTTTTTCTTGTTCTGTTTGAAAGGTTGAGGGAAATTTTATTCCTTTATTTTTGCATACAATAATTGGAGTTACTATTTCTTTTACACTTGTTTCTTTGATTACGTAATAATACAAATTTGTGTTGCTACCTGGTAATATTTTTTTTTCTATTGTTTTTGTCATTGTTGTATTGTAATTTTTATTAATATTTATATATAAAAAAAATTAATTAATTTTTTTGTTTTTTACTAGATATTATCCTCCATTCGCCACCCATTTCTTTATATTTTTTTGCAGCCCAAGCGTTTACACATTGCGCTGGGATATATTTTAAATCTTTTTTTGCCATTCTTTTTGATTTTTCCCATAAATTTTTATTTTTCGGTTCAAATTTTGATTCAATAATTTTTGACATTTTTATTATTTTATTGTATTCTTCAGATATAATTTTTTTCCAACATGTTTTTTATTTCACATGTGTATGAGTTTCTTTGTTGCAATTAATTCAACATTGTTGTCAATTATTGAATTGTCCAATTGACAATTCTTGCTAAATTTTTAACAACATAATTATATATTTTTTGTTATTATGGGTTTTTTTCCTTTATTCATTTTTAAAATATTTATTATAATAGAAATCTAGTATATTGTTTTATTTATAGAGGTGAATCATGAATAATATAAAAAAACTATCAGATTATGAGCATGTTAGACTTAGAACAGAAATGTATTTTGGTTCTCGTAATATTCATACTCAAGAAATATTAATATATGAAAATGAAAAACCAACAATAAAAGAAATTTCTTGGATACCAGCTTTGTATACGTATTTTAGAGAAATATTTGACAATGCTGTTGATGAAATAATTGGTCACAAATTTGGAAACAAAATTGAAATCAAATTTAAAAGTGATACTTTTGAATTTTTAGTAGAGGATAATGGTAGGGGTATACCTATTGATTATGATGAAATTGAGAAATGTTATGTTCCTGAATTGGTTTTAAGTCACGCAAGAGCGGGAAGAAATTTTGATGAAAGAGAGGAAGTTGTAGGTACTAATGGTATAGGCGCGGCTGCTACAAATTTCACTTCTGAATATTTTAACGTTACAGTTCACAGAGACAAAAAAATTTACAAACAGTGTTTTAAAGAAGGTAATGAAGTATTTAATGAACTAATAGTAGAAAAGCCAAAAATAAAAAACGTAAACAGTGAAAAAACAGGCACAAAAATAGAATTCAAACCTTCAAAAAAAGTTTTTAAAGATTTAATATTGCCAGAGGAATTTGTTAGATCAAGAATTTTTGATGCCGCCATTTCAAATCCAAACATGTTAATCGTGTACAATGGAGAAAAAATAAAAATTAAAGAAAATTTTGAAAAAAATTTGTTTGAAAATTATCTCTACACAATAATCACAATAGATGGAGAAAATTTTTACAGTAAGTTTGTTTTGGTTGTTGATTTTGTTAATTCAGGAGAATTTTATCATACAATTGTTAATGGTATACCAGCCTTTAATGGCGGTGTTCATATAGAAAATTTTAAAAAATATTTTTATTCAGGTTTATTAAATTCTCTTGAAAAAGAATCAAAGAGAAGAAAATTAATACCAAACAGAAGTGACGTAACAGAAGGATTGCTGATCTTCAATATCACAAAAATGAAATCCCCTAATTTTGATAGTCAAAGTAAAACTAGACTAATTAATGAAGAAGTAGGAAGTATTATTAAAAATTTCTTTACAGAAAAATTCTTCAATGAATTTACTAGAAAAAACAAAGAATGGGTTGAAAAAATATATACAAAATGTGCAGAAAGAACAAAACAAAAAGATCTAGAAGAAATTGCGAAAGCTTCAAGAAAAATAGCAAAAAAGAAAATACCAAAACTTGTAGATGCAAACAGCAACAACAGGAAAAATTGCGTATTGTTTTTAGCAGAAGGAGATTCTGCAATATCTGGCTTAACCGCGGTTAGAGACCCAAAAATTCATGCTGGAATGCCTTTGCGAGGTAAAATAATGAATGTTAGAGGAGAAAATCCTAAAAGAATTTTAGACAATAAAGAATTGTCTGAAATAATGACAGCAATAGGTTTAAAAATTGGTGAAAAAGCTAACAGAGAAAAGTTGAGATATGGTAAAATATACATTGCTACTGATGCTGACCCTGATGGCGGAAATATTGCTTGTTTGTTAATTAATTTTTTTCATAGTTTTTGGCCAGAATTATTTGACAAAAATAGTGATCCATATATATACATATTTTTAACACCCTTTATTATAGCTGAAAAGAATAAAGAAAGAAAATATTGGTATAGTTACAATTATGAAGATTTTAAAAGTGAAGATTACAAAAATTGGGTCATTACTAGAGCAAAAGGATTAGGCTCATTAACAAGAGAAGACTGGAAGCATTCTTTAGAGAAACCTGAAATTATATCTATTGTTGATGAAGGAAATTTAAATCAAGTTTTGGACTTGATATTTAATGAAAACAGAACAGATGACAGAAAAAAATGGATCGCCAACAAACTTCAGCAAAATTTTTAATCTCAAAATCCTTTATATTAAATACACAATTTAAAAGAGGATAAAAATCAATGATAAAATACATAAAAAATTTGTTTAACTCATTGTTAAATATGATTTTTAATGATAATGATGAATATCAAAAATGGGTCATGATTGAATACAGAAAAGAATATGAAGAAATGAAGAAAACCATATATGATTTTAAGAGAAATTTCAATGCTGTTGAATTTCTAAAAACAAAAGGAGTAATAAAATAATTTGAGATAATATTTTTTTAATACAATTAAAACAAATGATCACTGTAATTGGGCCAACTCTTTGTTTGTTGGATTGTTGTATATTTTGTAATCTTCTATTACTCTAGGATTTAAAACAACTGCTTGAATTGGCTCATGTTGGTGAATTCTTCCTATTCCTTGATCAATTACAATATCATAGTTTAAATATTTTCTAAAAAATTCTGTTAATTTTGAACTTATTTTGCTTTCTTTGAATATTGTTTTAAATATTTTATAAACATAAAAATAAATATCATCGTTTACCTTTATCTTTGATTTTTTAATAATATTTTTTATTTCTTCAATTTTGTCATCATCAACGTTGAAATTTTCTCTTAAGTTTTTTTCACTAAAATATTCATAAAATGCTCCCACATCTGATTTTTTAGCATTTTCTAAAAGATTAAAAATTTTTGAATTTTTAGAAACTTTAAATATTATTACGAATTTTTTATCAAATGCATAAGGATACTTGCTCAAACTACCATACAAATTCCAAGTTTGCTTTAATGGATATCCATATATGCCAATTGGTGTATTTGAATAAGAATATTTTGGATTTATACCTAATTTTTCTATATCAGTAAAATGCAAAAAGTACAAATCATTTAAATTTATGTATTTTTCTATTAATTTTTGATTAATGAAATTTTTGTTTTCTCTAATTAATTCAATTAATAACATTTTATTTTATATTTATAAAAAATATTTTGTTTTGTAATATTTGAAATACACTATGCAAAAGTATATAATTAGAGGAGAAAATTTTTAAGGGTAATTTTCATTAATGTTAAAGATATCCTCAAACAAGTATATTTTGGATACATCACGTGAATATTCAATTTATGTCTGTGAACAAAGAGCAATACCACAAATAACTGATGGGTTAAAATCATCTCAAAGAAAAATGTTGTGGGTAATTAGAAACAAAAAAGAAAAGATAAAAACAATATCTTTAGCTGGTGAAGCAATCAGTGAAGGGTTGTATCTTCATGGAGATCAATCTGCTTCACAAGCAATTTCAATGTTAGCGGCACCATATGCAAACAATGTACCATTATTAACTGGTATTGGATCTTTTGGATCATTAACTGATCCATATTCTATTGGTGCTCCAAGATACACTTATGTTAAAAAGAATATTTTTACAGAAAAAATACTGTATGCAGATCTAGATTTAGTACCATTAGTTGAAAACTATGATGGTTCAAATCTTGAACCAAAACATTTTCTTCCACTTGTTCCTTTGGTTTTATTAAATGGTGTTTCAGGTATCGCGGTTGGTTGGGCAACTGAAATTTTGCCTAGAAATTTAAATGATTTGATAGATGCAGTTGTTGCAGTTTTGGAAAGCAAAGATTTTGAGACACCAGAACCAAAATATGATTATTTGGACATAGTAACTAAAAAAATAGACACAAACGTTTGGGAATTTTATGGTAAAATTGAAAAGAATGACAACTCTTCAATTGTTGTAAAAAGTTTACCTCCTGAAACAACTCTTGAAAAATTTAAAGAAAAATTAGACAGTTTGGAAGAGGAAGGAAAGATACAAGAATATGTTGATAACTCATCTGAAAAAATAGATATTTTAGTTAAATTTAAAAGAGGTACGTTATCAGATTACAATGAAGAAAAAATTTTAGATTTATTAAAATTACGAACAAGAAAAACTGAAAGAATTGTTGTTATAGATTTTGACGGAAATTCAGTAAAACAATATGATAGTGCAAAAGATCTAATCATTGATTGGGTTTCATGGAGAATAAAATTTTATTACAGTAGATACGAAAAACTAATTGCTGAATTGGAAGATGAAATTGAATATTTAATTAGTTTAAAAAAATGTTTTGAGGAAAATTTTCTAGAAAACATTAAAATTTGTAAAAACAAAAAAGAAGTATTAAATTTAATACAAAATATTGTTGGTAATATTAGTGAAAAAAATATTGAAAAGATTTCTCAATTACCAACATACAAATGGAACAATGAATATTACAAAGAAGTTTTAAATGAAATCGAGGAAAAATGTAACAAAATACTTGAATATCAAGAAATATTAAATGATCATTCAAAAATAAAAAACATATACAAAAGTGAACTTGAGGAAACAAGAAAATATTTTGAAAAATACAAAGTAGAAAAATAAATATATTTATAAAAAGATAGGAATATTCAAATGGTAAGCAAAGAATACAAACATTTTAAAATATTAAGAGGCGAATTTAAAGATGAAGAGAATGAAAACACATATATATACAGATATGAATATATTCCAGGTAAAATTGCAAAAGTATCTGATAGTGCAGCTAATTCAGATGTTAGTTTGTTCCCAACTGAAAAATTACCAAAAGAAGGAGACAAATTATATGTTGTCGTAGTTAATTATGATACTGGTGATAGTGAAAAAAAGGAATTAAGTGCAAAAGCTTTTGTGTGGGCATTTACAGATGCTAACAATGCAAAAGAATTAGCAGATCATATTGAAAAAAATTATAAAAATTTAACAAGCAATTTTAAAGGTATACCAATTTCCCATTTTCAGTGGTCAGGATATTTTGAGAATTTTATTAATGCAGAAGTTGAAGAATTTACTGTAGGTGAATAACAAATGCCAAAATCATGTATTATAATTCCTGCTAGATTGGGGTCAACAAGATTACCAAAAAAATTAATGTTACCTGTTAGAGACAAACCTTTGTTGTATTATACTTGGAAAAAAGCAGTTGAGGCTGATATAGGCGACGTATATATAGCTGCCGTTGATGAAGAAATAGTTGAAGAAATGATGAAATTTAATGCAAAATCTTATAAAGTTCCGAACAATCTAAATTCAGGTACTGATGCAATTCATTATTGTTACAACAAATATTTGAGCGGAAAATATGATTATATAATAAATTTACAAGGGGATACTCCAACAATACCAATAGAATACATAAAATATGTTACAGAACCATTAGAATTTTATGACATTGGTACTCTGTGTTTTACAACAGATTTTGAGGAAGCAACAAAAAACCAAGTAGTTAAAGTTGTTTTAGCTAAAAATAGAACAAATGTGAATGTTTACAACGCTCTTTATTTCAGCAGATCTGCAATACCTTACAATAGTACAGAATATTATCATCACGTAGGTATATATTCATTTACAGAAGCTTCATTAAATGCTTTTTGTGATTGTGAAATTTCAATATTAGAAAAAACTGAAAAACTTGAACAATTGCGAGCTTTAGAAAACAATATTTCAATTGGCGTAAGAATAGTTGACAGAAAAAATATTTATGGTATCGATACTGCAGAAGATTATGAAAAGTTTTTAAAAGAAATTAATTAATAAAATTATTTTGGCGGAAGGAGAGGGATTCGAACCCTCGGTACCCTTAAGGCACAACGGTTTTCGAGACCGTCCCATTAAACCACTCTGGCATCCTTCCAATTAAGATTCTACTATGTAAACATTTCATATTTTAAAAATACGTATTTTGGATAATTTGTGTAAATAAAGTACCAAAATTTAATATTGATGATAGCGAGGAAAAAATAAAAAAACAAAAAATAAACATTAATCAAATTTCTGTTCATCTATCACACCTTATGTATTTCCTAACCAATCTTATCATAACATGTTTTTGTATCATGTCAGACTTTTTAATTGAAAAAATTTTGATATGAGAGATCGTTGTATTTTTTGTTCTAAAAAAACAAAAAATATTATGAACATTTGCTTGAACCACAATCATTGCATATAAAACAACCTTCTCTGTAAACTATTGATGAAGATCCACAATTATCACATGAAACTCCTTCAGCTTTTTCCCCGTCTTTTATGTATGATGACAATAATTTTCTTATCTGAAATAGGAAACTACCTACATATACATTTTGAACTTTATTTAAAACAGAAACCACATTGCGAATTAAAACCCCATGTCTTAATAGTAATGATATGGTTCTAGCAATTTTTGTTGCATTATTATCGCCGGATATTTTTGATTTTGTTGATTCAATGTGTTTTTGTGGTATACCTTTTTTTTCGGCAAGATCAAATAAAAGATCTAGAGCATCATTTGTTGTTATATTTTTTTCAGGATGATTTGTATGAACAAAGAACGCTATTGGTTTTGTTTGTTCATTGTTCATTATCACAGTTACGTACCATTTTTTACCTTCAGCTTTTAATATTTTCATTTGTGCGGGAGTATTGTCTGGGAATTTAACATCTTGCAAGATTATTTCTTCATCAATTTGATCAGCTTTTTGTTCTTCTTTAACAGACAAAACTGCAGTCATTGTACCAGTTCTGTATGTTGTTACACCTTTTATATAACCTTCTTTGTAAGCATCAAGATATACTTTTGTGAAATCTTCAAAAGGATAGTCATATGGTACGTTAACTGTTTTTGAAATAGCTGAATCTATCCATTTGGCAAATCCTTTCATGTCATTTATATGATCTTGAACTGTTAAAGATAATGCAGTTACTGCCCAATCAGCATTTGGGTCCCATTCTCCTATTCTTTTTAAATATCTTACCCCATAATCTTCACACAAAACTTCTTTTGTTAAACCGCGGTTTCGGTCAATTTTGTAAACTGTGCCGTCTTTCCAAACACATTTTAAAATGTCTTCATCACCTTCTTTAGTAAATTTAAAATATTCTGTTTCATGAAATTCTCCTTGCCAATATTTTGGAACAACATCTTTTAATTCTTCAGGGCAACTAGGAACAATAACTGTCCTTATGTATTCATGCATAAATAATGGTTCAATTCCTCCCGAAACAACATTTGCTAATATTGAGGTATTTCCTGTTGGTTGACAACTCAAAACAGCTGAATTTCTTATACCAACTCTTCTCAACTTGTTTAGATAATCTTCACTTAAACCCAAAGATCTAATATATTTTGTATTAACGTGTTTTTCTGGTATACAACCTTCAAACATACCTTTTTCTTCAGCTAGGTCAATTGAAGCTTCATGAGCTGTTCTTGCAATTGTTGCCATAATTTGATCACGTAATTCGCTAGCTTCCGGGGATGCGAACCTCTTTTTTATCATATACAAAGCTGATCCCCATCCCAAAATACCTATACCTATTCTTCTCATATTTCTAACAAATTTTTCATATTCTGGTAATGGTAAATTTGTTGCATCATTAACATTGTCTAAAAACCTTACAAGATACTTAACATATTTTTTTATTTTTTCTAAATCAAATCCAGTTCTTTCCTTGTTAACAAATTGTGTTAGATTTAGTGAAGACAAATTGCATGAACCACCAGCTGGCAACATTTGCTCTCCGCATGGATTACATGCCACTATTTTGCTCATATAATTTGAAGAATAATAATCATTTGCACGGTCAAGAAAAACAACACCTGGTTCTGCTCTGTTGTAAGTTGACTCTAATATTAGATTCCACAACCATTGAGCAGATATTTTTTTGTAAATTTTTGTTGGATAATTTTTACTCTTCCACTCTCTTAAATCACCATTCCATTCTGTGTTGTAATTTTGAAATTCTGTATCTGGAAATTCAAGATTCCACACGTCATATTCTTCAATTAAGTTTTCAACAGTTTTTCCTGAATTTAATTTTTCTTTGTTTTCTTCTGAAATAATACCTTTTTTCAAATTGTCTATATTTATTATCTTTGTCATAAATTCATCAGTACAATTAACAGAGACATTGAATTTTGTTAATCTACCAGGTGTTTGTTTGGCGGTAACAAATTCAATTATGTCTGGATGCCAACAATCCAATATTCCCATCATTGCGCCTTTTCTAATTTTACCTTTTGCTTTGGGATTTTCGTTTTTTAAACCTGATCCTGATGTTACTATTTCAGAACTTTTATCAAAAAGTTCCATAAATTTTACTGCGCCCGGGCTTTCAACACCTATTCCTTTTATGAATGATCCTCTTGGTCTTATTGCAGAAAAATTGTGACCCCAGCCTCCTTCTGATTTCAAAGTTTTTGCTTGATCCAGTAATACTTCATATATCCCTTCAATTGAATCATGTTGGTTTTCAGGTTTAGGATTAACAAAACAATTTATCAATGTGGTACCTTTCCATCCAGTACCAGCATTTGAATATATTCTGCCTCCAACGGTTACCTTAAAATCTGACAACATATCATAAAATTTTTCTTCCCATTCCTTGCGCAAATCTTCATTTTTTTCAACTGAAGCTATAGCTTTAGCAACTCTTTTTAGAGTGTCATCAATGGTTTCGTCATTATAATCTTTATATGTTTGGCGCCAAATTTCTTCTGAAAATGGGTCTTCGAATATTGTCATTTTGCTTTCCTTTTTATTTTTAGTTTTTAATATTATATTTTCATATTATAACTTGTGTGAAAATTAATCAATAGTAATATTTGACAATATATATTGATTAATGTCAATTATAATATTGTAAGTAAAAAAACAAATTTTAATTATTGTTTTTTTATAATTTTTTATTTAGTATGTACAATATTCTTGTAATTATTTAATTCTCTAATATTATTAATCTTATTAACAACTTCATTTTTAATTTCGTCAAAATCGCTCTTTCCATTAAAAAATTTAAATTCATGCGAATACCCATTCATTGCTTTCGTCTTTAAAATATTATTGTCATAATAATCATATCTAAGCTCGTGCATTAAAAATACAACTATACCATCGCATTCCTTTTTTGCATATACTTTAGTCACAGTGCGCAAATCAACAATATCTCTTTTGCAATAAAAATATATCCCACAATATACTGCATAAACGTTATTTATAATATGGTTATCACTACAAAACCCTATTCTAAAAGCTTTCTTAGTTTTAATTTTGTTGTACCAAGTATAATATTCAAGCTCAAATAATTTAGTAAAATTCTTACTAATATATTTATTAAGTTTAGTAACCTCGCAGCGTTCACTAGGCGTTAGCATTTGTTAAACTCTCCTTTCCTGTCTCGTGCTTCCGTGCTGTCCCCTTTTGAATAACATAAGAGGTCCAAAAAGCAATATGATTTTAGCGCATAGCTGCTATGCAAATTTGCATATATGCAATTATAGTAGTCCATCTATTAAAGTTTATATATATAAAATTTACCAATAGTTAAATACTGTAAACAAAATTTATTTTCTAAAAAATTTATCTGTTGTCTACAATAATTGTTATCTAAATTAAATTTGAAAACTAGTTATACAATTATGTTGATTAAAAAATAAATAAAAATAAAAATGAAATTTTTTTATAATTTACCAGAAGGATCCCCCAAAAAACAAGAACTTTTAAGAATAATCTTAAATTACGTTGCTAATAAAGGTTATGAAACAATAAAAATTGACAGTCTTTTAAGTGAAAAATTTTTAAATAAAAACAAATCAGAAAATGTTTTGATTTCATTTTGCACTGGGGAAGGATCTCGTGGAAAGAGAAAAGATATTTATGATTTCTTTATATCAAAAAAATTTCCTGTAATAATAATTGACAGAAATTATTTTTGTTTTGACAGATTAAATACTGATCATTCAAGTATTAGAATTCAATTAAACAGTTTGTATGAAGAAGAAACAGAGATATTGTATGACAAACCAATTGAGAACAGATGGAAAAAAATGGTAGAAAAATACAATTTGGAATTGAAACCATGGAGGAAAAATGGTGATTATATTATGGTGATGATAAACAATACATCTGGAAATATGAATTCATCAAAAGCCATTTATGACTATTATTCAACAATATTAAATACTATACCTAAATATACTAAAAGAAAAATATTGTTGTTTACACATTCTGCTGAAATATGTGATGAAAATACATTGCTGCGTAATATAATTTTTGATAGGAACAAAGTTGAATTTTTCTATAAAAAAGATTTTAGTGCGTATTTAAAAAATTGTTGGGCTTTTGTTACTAGAAACAGTTCTTCAAGCCTTTATGCAATAATTAATGGAATACCTATATTTGTTTCAAATAAAAAGCAACCATTTTCTGTTAGTTTAGGATTAACTGATCTGTCAAAAATAGAAGAACCATACATGCCAGAAAACAGAGAAGAAATATTAAATATGTTGTCTCACAGAATATGGTTCAAAAATGAAATTGACATTTTTGGAGAAAAAATATTGAATAAACTTAAACAATTTTTATAAAATTGAAATATTATTTTAGGAATTATATATATGAATTTTGATAGTATTTATGAAGAAGATTTGTCATTAATTAATAATAATTTTAAAAACAATAATCTTTTGTTGAATAAAATAAAATTAAACATGATAAAAGATGGAAATTTATACAAAAAAGTATATCTAAAATACAATTTAATTAATGATTTTAACGTCTGTAATGAAAAATCCTATATAACGTTGACATATATGCCAGAAACTTCTTATATGAGCTTGGTTAGGCGATTTTCAGAAACAAAAATTACACATTTCAATGATCAAAAAAAAGAACTAAAAGAAATATTGTATATTTTGTTTTTTAATGAAAAAAAGCATCTCATTGTTGAAGAAAAATTTATAAAAAATTTAATAATATTTGAAAAGTATATTTATATTGAATTGAGCAATGATGAATGCTCAGCTACAATATTGTATCCAATTATAGTTGACAAAAAATATTCTGATTTAAACAATATCAACATTATATTTGCAATTATTATCTGATTGTAGAATAAAAAATATAAATATTTTATAGAATAATTTATTAAAGAAAAGGAATTTATAGATGGCAAACAGTTTGATACCTTCATATTACAAAATAACTATTAATTCAGCTGGATTGATAGGCACTTCTGCTGATTCAGGATTTATAGATCATGTTTATTTACATCAATATTATTATTTAAGCAGTTTTCCTACAAATTTAGACTTAGCAAGAGAAAAAGTTAGAGCGAATTTAAGATATGATTTTCTTCTAGAAGAATTGTCAGAAAATCAAGTTATAACATTGGTATTGAATCAAAACAATGGTAACGCTACAGTAAATTCTCCCGGAAGTGCATTTTCAATGACGATTGTTTATGACAGAGAAGATTACGTATATACTAAAAATGAATTGTATGGAGTTTCTGGCCATCCAACAGAATTTGATGAATATTTATATGGAGTTGATGCAATTAAAAGACAATGTGCCAGATTGTGGGTGAATGAAAGAAAAACTCAAAAAAGAATGCCTTTAAGTGTTAGTTCTTATGGATGGATCGACGAAGAAATTTTAGTTAAAAGTCCCTTAATTGGTACTGTTGAAGATATCATAGATACTGCAGAAACAAACATTACTGTTGTAAAAATACCTGATACTTATTAATTAAGCCAAAACAGTTCTAGTAACTTGTCATCAATATTATCTATAAAATATTTGTATGTTTTTTTAAGTATTTCGGTTTGATTTTTTTGTATATAAGGCAACTCTAACAAGTTTTTATAGTTTGTGAAATATACACGATTGTTTTTGCTAATTTTGGCAATCTTGTATTTTTTTAAAAAAAACAGCTTGTTTGACGGGCCTCCATAGCCAACAATTATTTGTGAAATACCTTTTTTGTTTGACTCAAGTAGTGGATCTTTTTTGTTAACATCATTCCATTTAATACTTTTTATCCTATAGGTATTGTTTAAAAGACAATAATACGCTGAGATTCTAAATGGTTTGTAAAGGTCATATTTGCTTATAAAATACGTATTAAAATAGATTTTATCATAATAATTTGGTTTGAATATAAACATGTCAAAATAATCGTCATCTCTTATTTCAAACAATTCACGCGAATTTAATTTGCTTATTAATTTGTCAATGATAGTTAAGTAATTCAATGAATTGTCAAAATTTGGAATATTCTCAAGCAAGAAGAATAAACTGCGAGAAAAACCATATGGGTTGTGTTTTCTAGAAATATAAATTGATGCATCTTCTAGCACTTTTCCAAAAATATATGTATCTAGAGAATTTTTAACTAATTTTCCATTAACAAAATTTAAATTACATACTAGTAAAGACTTGTCAACAATTGTTTTTATATTATATGAAATTTCTCCTTTGCTATTGACAATAATCAAATACATTAATTCTTTGCTTGAATAAAAATATTCTGTAATTTTTAATATAAATTTTGGATCAAGAAAACTTTTACATTCATCTATAACAAAGGCAATATTAGTAAAAACAAATTCATGATTATATTGACTAGCGTATCTGTCTTTAAAATATATTTCAAACAAATTGGAAATATTTTTTTCTTTAATTGAATTCTTTACTACATGATGAAAATTATTAATGATAGACAAATTTAATTTTTCGTGCAAATCACGCATAAAGTTGATTATTATATAATTGTCTTTATATTTGAAAACACATGAATTAGATGAATTTTGTATTAATGTTTTGTCAGCATAATTATCAATTGTATTTTCAAGTCTTGAAAAAATATCATTATCAATAGAAATGTCAAAAACAATATTGCTTTTAATTGAACGCAAATTGAAATTTTTGACAAATTCATATTTATGATCGTTGCTGCAATTTTTACAAAAATTAATCAATTCATTTAATTTACTTTCCAGATTAGAATTTTTTAAAAATTTTTGTACTTCAACGCATTGATAAATTTCATATGGATCAATATTGTAAAAATATTTTTTTTCGTTTTTGTAAAAATCTAACGGGAATTTACTATATGAAAACAAATTTTTAAACAACACTAGAGATACCCCTATTAACATTACCTTATAAGACATAATAGGCCTATTCAGGCAAGATGTCAACTGTATTGTATATCATATTTTTCATCATTTTTGAATTGAATTATCAAATCAATTTTTTAAATTTTCTCAAATTTCTTCACTTCTTCTATTTCTTTATTATCAAAATTTATATAAAATAGTTGTACTTTCTTTTTTTCTTTATCTGATTCAAGTTCATACATAATTATAATTTTTGATTTAACTTTATATGTTGAACAAAATTCAATAAATTTATTGTTCCACCAATCAATTGGTTTAACTGTTAAATGAGCATTCATACCATTTGGTAATGTTTTTCCTGCTGGTCTAGTGCTTATACTAAATACCGCCAATTTTTCTGCATAAAAAATGATATCTTGAAGATAATATTCAATGTCTTCCTCTCTCAAATGTTCCATAACATCCAAACAAAGAACACAATCAAAAGTTTTTGATTTGTCTGGTTTAACAGAAAATTCATAGACACCAATATCATAAAGATATATTTTTTCACATCTCCAAAGTTTATGAGAATTTTCAGATATATATTGGTAGCCTTTACCGCAACCATAATCTAATATTGTTTTAATATTAAAATAGGGCATTAATTTAGAAAAATATTTGTTTAAAAATACTGTTTGATATCCTGCGAAATAATGAAAATCTTTTTCATGTAACAAAACATATTGTTCTCTATAAAAATTTTCAATCTGATTGTTGTTTATATTTTTCATTTTTTTTTGTCCTTTTCAGAATTTTTCTCATAAAAAATATCTTTTTTTTAACATTCCTCAAGTATTAGTTTAAGAGGAAAACCAAAAGATTGTGCCAAATAAATTGAATCTGTTTGTTTTTGCAAAGCTATATCATAAGTATATATTCCAGCAATTGCGCTGCCTTCTGTGTGAACTTTCATAGTTATATTATAAGCTTCCTGACTATTATGATCAAAAATATTCATTAAAAGAGATACAACAAATTCAAAAGGAGTGTAATCGTCATTAATTAATATAACCTTGTATTTTTTTGGCTTGTACAACTCAATATTTTTTTCTGTTTCTATTTTTGAATCAATTTTTTTTTCTGTTATAGTAGTAGTCATTTATTTTTTCTTCCATTCAATCAATATTATATAGTTTAAATATAATTTATTTCAATTAATTTTTTTTCTATTATAATTTTCATTGGTAATTTTCTTTCTACAATATATATAAATTCATGATTATTGTAATTTTATATGTGAAAATATTAAACACAATATTTAAACTTTTATATCAAAAATTAATCCTCTGTAATCAACATTTTTGAAATATTTTGTAAATAACCAATAATATATTGTGTTTTTTGAATTTGTTATTGATGGTAACATAATCATTTTAAAAAAGATTCTCCTCTTTAAACATAGCTCATTTTAACAATTTAAGATATAAAACAATTTTTTCTTTTTCATCCAAAATTAAATTTTTATCAAAAATGTCACTGTATATTTGTTTTATTTTATCATATGAAAAATTGTTATTTTTTAATTGTCCCACTCCATGTTTTATATTTTCAAAAGAAATATTCCACCAAAAAGTATCTTTTATGTATTCTTCAATAATGTTTTTTTCTTGATGATTATGAAAACTTATCTGTATATCTTTTCCTGCTGATATGATTGATTTAATGTATGTATATCTGTTGCTCTTTTCAAGAATTATTGATATTGGCATAGTATATTCACCATAATGACTTGAAGGTATTGATTGGAAAATTAATTCTTTTATTGATTTATTATCAAGTGTACAGTTTTTCCAAGCACTTATTAAATATTTAAGATTATCATTTTGATAAAAATTTTCAACATTTCGTGAAATTGTCACAATTGAAAAATCTTCATAATATGATTCTTTTTGAGGTATTAATACCAAAGTAACAACATTAAAAAATTTTTTTTCATTAAAATCTTTTACTAACATATGTTGGCCAATATCGTTGACTACAAAAAAACAAAAATATTTTTTACCAAATATTTTTTCAAAATACTTTTTGTTGTTTTTTATATCATCTAGACAGGCGTTTTCCATTCTCTTTCCAATAAACAAGTCATCAAAATAATTAAATTTAAATTTTTCTATTTCAATTATTTCATTAAATATATTGTCATATTTTTTTGATAATTGAGGTGAATAAAATAAACTAGATTTTTCTTCTATTTTAGAAATTTTAGGTAAATTGTTTTCTATCAATAACAAATCAGATGTTTTTTTGATATCAAACATACAGAAATTTTATAGCGAATTTTCTAAAAAATATACTTTTTTTTTATCATTTAGGAACAGAAAATTGATATATATCTTTTGACAAAATAGTTTTTTATAATAAAATAGGTTACAAATAGTAAATGCATTTGAAGAGCATTTAAGCTATGATTAAAATTGAAAATATTAGACTTGGTTTTGCAACAAATTCATCTTCGTCACATTCAATTGTCTTTTTTAAAGACAATAATGTTTATGACGCAATTGACTCATCAGGAATTTATGATTTGTGTTTTAAATATGGTTCTATTAGAAAATTCTCAGATATTGAATTTCTAGATTCAAACATTGTATTTAAAAATAAAGACATTATTTTGATTTTTATTTTATCACAAATTGCAAAAAATATTTTCAATATTGTTAAAAACAATTATCTAACTTATGAAATTGTTAGAGATGTAACTGGAATTGATTTGGAAGAATTGATTCGTAGAAATTATCAAGTTAAAAATAATTCATTTAAGTATGAAAACAAAGAAAATTTCACGTACAAAGTAGACAAATACACTGATATTCCTTTTATTAGTGAAGATAATATTTGGTCTTCAATTAAAGAAATTATAAATTTGAATTTTGATAGAAAAACAGGAAATTATTCAATTGAGAATAAAGATCTAGTTAGAGATTTCTTTAGAAACTTTATTGACTATGTTTCCAAAAACAAAGTAGCTTTAATTAACCATTATGAAGATCTGTTTCTAGAAAACAAAAATTACAAGAAAAAATTTTCAATTAAAAAATATGAAGATTTTACCAGAATTATTGATGTGAATAAAACTGAATTTTTTAATAATTTTATGACTAGTCTTTTGGTAAATTCAAATTCAAAATCAAAAAATATTATTTTTAAGAAAGACAATAATAATTTTGTTTTCTTTAACAGAAAAACTGGTACAAAAATTCGCATGAGTTTTGAGGAGGACGATCAAAAATATACAAAAGCATCAACGCCAGAATTAGTTGATGTTAAAATTACAAATTATTGCCCATTTGGATGCAAATTTTGCTATATGTCAAGTACCTTGCAAGGTACCCATGCTAGTTTGGAATCAGTAAAGAATACTATTGACCTGCTTTCTGATATTGGTGTTTTTGAAATTGCTATTGGTGGTGGAGAACCAACTCTCCACCCAAATATTTGCGAAATTATTGAGTATGCTAGTAGCAAAAACATTGTTGTAAATATGACAACATACAATTACAAGATTTTTAACAACAAAAAACTATTAAAATTGTTTATTGACAGAAAATTAGTTTCAATTGGATTTTCTATCAACAAAGTTGAAGATGTTGATAAATTGTTAAATTGCTGTGAACAAATTAAAGAAGCTTTTAAAGAAAATCCAAAAAAATTCTTCTTTATTAACAAATATATAATGGCTCATATTGTTCTCGGTGCTCATCAAACAGACGATTTTTACAAAATGATTTCAAAATGCATTGAAAATGATATTCACATTTTGTTCTTGGGGCCAAAAAACGTTGGATTTGGAAAAGATTATCAATTCAATGATTTGTCAAAACAAATGATGTTTATTAGACTAAAATATGAAAACTCTTTAGATGATTTAAAAACAAGTTCCAATATTAAAATAAAAATGTTCTCAGTTGACACAAAATTTGTTAATATTGCTCAGCTAGAAGAGTTTAGAGAATTTTTTAATATGAAAAAAATACCTTCTGAATTGATTACTTCAGAAGAAGGAAAGTTTTCAATGTATATTGATTGTGTCACCAACAAAATGGCACCTAGTTCATATTGTAATCCAAAAGATATGGTTGATTTAACATTAAATAAAGACGAGTTTTTGAAAATTTGGGAGAAATTTTAACTTAAAATTAATGACATTTCTTAGGTTGACAGGGAGGTATATATATCCATATTATGGGGCTGAGCTGCAAGGCTTGGGGGAAGAAACTCAATCATGGACCCTGACTCGTCGTCGACTAAGATTAATTTTGACTATTTCTCGGAAAAAAGAATATTTGAAATTTTAAACAAAATGACGTCTATCGCTGAAAATTTACAAGGGGCAGGAAACAAAGGAGGAGGATGTGGTTGTAGAGTTCTTTCTGCAATTTTTGTTAACAAAAGATTTCTTAATTATGGATACAATTCTTTAAAATCAAATCCTTTTCAGGTAAAATATGGAAAAAATGAACAATCTATATATTTTCATGCAGAAACTAATGCGATAAAGCGCGCAATAGACATTATTGGGTATGATAATTTTATTAGATCAAAAATAACCTTGTTTATTGTTAGGGTAAAGAAGACGCCCAATTCCCCAAATTTTATTTGGGGTTTGAGCAAGCCTTGCAAAGGTTGCTTGAGAGCAATCATTGACATGAAAGTTGACAATGTTATTTATAGTTTGGATCAAGATTTTTCTAACAAAAAAGATTACAATATTATGGTTAATATGAATAATTTCTAAATTATCATTTTTGGGATTGATTTTCAGAAATTTAAGCATATATTGAATTGAAAGACAGGAAAAAAAATGCTAGACCAATATTTAGTACCAATTTTTTCTTTTGGTTTTGTTGTTGTTGAAATGTTTTTGTCTTAACAACAGAGGAGGAAACCTGTTTATGGATGAGTTTGACGAAGATTATGAATATTCAGAGATTTTCACAAAAATCGTTAATTTTATGGAAAAATTAAGTTCTGGTTATCTAGATATAAGCATTGACGCAATAAATTTTCCATCTCAAGACAAAATTTTTTATGTTAATTGTTATATTAGCGAAAAAGGGAAAAATTTTAACGTTGGAGAAATTTTGCCCTTAAACGTAACTCGTCACTAAATGGGAATTTTAAAATGAAGATCTTTGTTTTTTTAGTATTTTCAATTTTCTCTGTTATTGGTATTGAGATTTTGATATATAATTTTGCTGGTATTATTGGAAATTTGTTTTTTCATTTTCTAATATTGTTTATTTTGTATGTTTTGCTTAGGAAAAGTTGCTATTCAGCAAAAACTAACATTCCTGAAGAAATAAAAATTCACGTTAATATCTAAATATTTTCAACAGATTTCAAAATAAAATAAATTACTACAAAACATACAAAATAAAAAATTACAATTCCTGTTATACCAAAATAAAAATACAAAGCTTTCATAACCAAAAGAATTGTCAAAAAATAAATCAAAAAATATTGAATTATATTTAAAGTACTCATTTTAAACTCTTCATTAATACTTTAAGGATAAAACATTTATCAAAAATGTCAATTTCTTTTTTTGATTAATTTTTCAAAAACTCAATTTGTGGGTTGACGACAAAAAAATCTGTATTATTCTAGTGTCTAGAAATTTGGGAAACAGATATGTCTTTTAGCAAATATGCTCTTTTCAAATATCCTAGGACATATCACTTGCCATTTTCTCAAGGAATTTCTTTGGATGACAATCCATTGGTAATGGAAAGTATTCATGAATTACTAAATAATGAAATAGTGATAACAGAAAAATATGATGGTGAAAACACTAACTTGTATAAAGATTATATTCATTCGCGAAGCCTTGATTATAAAAGACACTGGAGTAGGGATCTAATCAAGTCTTTTCATGCATCAATTTCATCTAAAATTCCTGAAAATTTGAGAATTTGTGGGGAAAATTTGGTTGGTGTTCACTCAATTAAATATACTAATTTACCTCATTACTTTTTGGGATTTTCAGTATGGGAAGGCGATTTGTGTTATTCTTGGGATGATACTTTGAAAATTTTTGATGAAGTCGGTATTAAACCAGTAAGACAAATTTACAGAGGTAAATCTACTCTTGATAATTTGATTAATATTGCTAAAAAAATTGATTCTACCAAATGTGAAGGTTATGTTGTTAGAGTGACAAAGAAATTTCTTTTAAATGATTTTCCATATTGTGTTGGAAAGTGGGTTAGTAGAAGCTTTATTAATAGCAACAAAAATTGGCATTGTTTAAAGCCAGAATATAATGAGTGGGTAACTTAATCAACTATTTACAAATTTTGCATTAATTGTTTTTGATTTCATATATTATTGGCTTTGCATTTTCAATATATAAGGATTTATAAGCTTTATTGAGATCAATGTTTTCTATTATTGCCATTAATGATATTGTTACTGTGAAATGAGAAACAATTAAAATATTGATATCTTTTTTAATATTGTTTTTTATGTTCTCATCATAGAATTCTTTTACTCTAGAATATACATGAAAATTTGACTCACCTTTTGGAGGTGATGAATTCAAAGAAAAAAGATACATGTACATTTTTTCTTTACCAAAAATATTGTTTAAGTAATCATAATTGTATCCTTCAATTATACCATAACTTCTCTCATTTAATTTATGGTCTTTTATCCATGAAGGAAAATTGTATCCAATATTGTTTTCCACTAAATATGCAGTTGAAATTGCTCTTTTCATTTTTGATGTATATACTATATCAAATTTAATATCTCTTAAAATTTTACCAGCATTTTCAGACTGTTTTACTCCTTTTTCTGAAAGTTCAACATCAATAACACCACCAGACAAAATATTTTTTTTGTTAGCTATACTTTCTCCGTGTCTTAACAAGCACAATATCATTATTGCTTTTCCTAAAAATACAATAATAATTTTAAAATCATTGTAATTTTTTTTCAATAATATTAATATTAAAAAATAGTAAAAAAATTTTATAATTGGTATTTTAATTTGAAGAAAAATTTTTCTTTTTCACTAAGAAATAATTTTTGCCTAAATGGGTCACCAAAAAAAGATAGTATAGTTGGATACAAACCATCATTATAATAATCACCATACGTTTTTTTGATTTTTTCTTTGTTTTTATTTTTTTGAATAACATCAGAATAAAGATTAGAATAAAATGAAAAATTCTTTACGACTTCTGGATATTTATTGAAAATATCAGAGAAATAAAAATAATTTTTATAACTAAAAGCGTCATATATAATTGTAAAACATTCAGAAGTTAAAATGATACGTCTAACAAAAATTTTGATATTGTTTCCGACTATTTTAATACCAATTGAGATTGATTCTGGAATCTTTATAAATAAATCTTCATCACTAGGATTTTTATTGTTGTTTAGATTGTTGTCATGTAAATTCTTCGTTGTAGTCATATTAAATCTTTTTAAAGTGATATTAAATTTTTTGCATTTTGTTGTATTAGTGTTTTTGTTCTTAGAAATCATTATGATGTCAAAAAACTTTTCATTTTTAGTTAATTTATAGTTTTCATCAACAAATAAAATAGTCAATTCTATAGTATTTTTAGATCGATAATTTTTATTCCACAAATTGCCAGTTTTATCATCATATGAAAAACAAATAACATTTTTACCATGAAAATTGAATCTGTATTGTTTTTCAGTGATAATTTTTGACAATTCTGGAAGAATAACCCCATTATATTTGTAAGTATACAACAGTGAACTGACGCTGTTGGTTTTTGTAGCACCAGAATAAGTGATATATATTTCTTTTTTATCAATTAAATTTTTTGCAAAATCAATAACCCTATTTATTAATTCTTCATACTTTTTGTTTAAAACACAAGTTTTAACATAATGATCGAATTTTTTTTCAACAAAAACAGGAACCAAATTATTAGAATTATCAATTTTATCACACACAAGAATGTCAGCAACACTATCATATTCAAAGGAATCTAGATTCATATTATCTAGAATCTCCTTTAATTGTGACTAGTTTGTTGCGCTTAGTTGGATCATAGCACCTTAATTAGTATTGTCAACTTTTTTCAATTTAAAAATTGAATTAAACGTTAAAAAAAATTATATTTATGATATGACGTTTAAATTTCCTATAATTAGAAATATTAATGATTTACTTCCAAATATTGAAGTTAAAAATTTTATTGTAAAAAAAACAGAACATTATATTGTTGTTTGTTATTATCTTAATTCAGAAGAAATATTTCCAAATAGATTTCAATTTCCTGAAAAATATTCTTATGCAATTGAGTGTAGAGGTATAAAATTTTGTTCAAAAACTGGTAAAATATTAGCAAGACCGTTTCATAAATTTTTCAATTTAAATGAAAGACCGGATTCTTCATATGAAGAAATTTTAAAATTGCATTCAATGTCAAAAAAAATAACTATTACAGAAAAGTTAGATGGGTCAATGATTCATCCTATGAAATTATCAAATGGTGAAATTTTATGGTGTACAAAAATGGGAACAAATATAATATCAGCAATGGCAGAAAATTATGTTAAATCATGTAATGATAAATATGAAAAATTTATTAAATGGTGTTTTGATCAAGGAGAAATGGGATGGACTCCTATATTTGAGTATGTTTCTCCAAAAAACAAAATTGTTATTGAATATGAAGAAAATTTAGTTTTATTAGCAATAAGAGACAATGTAACAGGAACATATATAGAATATTAAGGGGAAAAATAAATGAAATATTCATGGTTTGATAAATTTGTAAAAGAATATTTCTGTTATGGTATGAATTATTCAACATCTGAAAATGGTGACAAAAAAATAATATGGTATTTAGGGCCATTTTCATTTGTATGGAATGTAGGAAAATATGAACAAGGTTTTTGGAAAATATTTCAAGATGATAAAAAAAAACAGCAATGAAAAATAATTCAATTTTTCTTTTGAAATAATCTTATCTTGCTAGTAAGATATATCTACAAACAGAGGGAGACTGTTTGATGTCATCAAACATTTTTAATATCAGTGATATGATTAAGAAAAGAAACGAAAATTCAAAATCAAATAATACAATTACAGTAACAGAGATTATTGATATCGGAGATTTTTTAAAGATTAGATCTTTAAAGAATGAAATTCTTAATAATATCCCAACTGAAAAAGAGGATTTGATTTTAAAAATTACATCAAATGCGGTATCATCAATTTTGATGAGTCTTGAAGAAGATGATATTGATTCAGAGCATCCACTGATTATTTATGAAATGGTACCTGAAGTTTTCAATATTGTTAAATTCTACGTTAATAAAATGATTAACAAAAGTTAAAATATTTTTTTTAATAAAAAAGCTTTTCTCATTTGTTAGAAAAATTAATATGTAAAAATTGACATTCTATTAATTTATGTTACAAAAAATATGTAAATTTCATTCATTTGCTTGCATAATTGGTACGCAAAAAGAGCATGTAAAAAAAATTAACTAAAAGATGTATTGTTATAAAGATAATATTTTATCTGAAAAAATAATTCTTAAAACAAAATATTAAAGTAAATTACTAATTAATTTTACCTAACCAGTGCATTCCTCTGTATTTTTCATCATAATCTAATCCATACCCAACAACAAAAATATCAGGTATTTCAAAACAAACATAATCAGGATTAATATCAACTAATCTCTTTTCTTGTTTGTTTAATAGAACACAAGTTTTAACTGAATTTGCTCCTTTTTCTATTAGCAAATTTTTCATTTCTTTTAAGGTTAGACCTGTATCACAAATATCATCAACTAATAATACATCAGCTCCTTTTATTGATTGTGGTATATTTGATTCTATATTTAGAATTCCTGAACTTTCCATTTTTCCGTGATAAGATGAAACTTTAATAAATTCAACTGTTGGATTTAAACCTTCACAAAATAAAGATCTTAATAAATCTGATGCAAAAATAAAAGACCCTTTCAATAAAACAACCATTGTCAAATTTTCTGATTTTAAATCTGATATAATCTTTTTAGTTATTTCAAATATTTTTTCCTCAATTTTATTTTGATCGTACATTAATTCGATAATTTTGTTGTTTGATATACAATATATCATTATCTTTAAACTTAATGTTTTTTAAGTTTGGTGCGCCCTGAAGGATTCGAACCTCCAACCTAACCGTTATGAGCGGTCTGCTCTACCGTTGAGCTAAGGGCGCTTTCTGCCTTTAATGTAGCTTATAATATATATGGGTCAAACAGAAAAATATCATTTTTATGAGAAATTTGTTTTATCATTTCTGTTGAAAAAAAACATTTTGAAAAAATTTAAATATATGTTATTTTGTTGATATAAAGTAGAATAATTTGCAAAAGAGGATTTTATGCAACGAAATCTTTTAATTCTTGGAACTTGTAGTTTTCTTGCATTAACAACAACCAATACGCATGCAGAAAATTTAAACACTAATAATGAACTGCAAAATACTAAACAATATTTAATGCTTTACGCTGGTAATTCTTCTTGGCTCAATACTTCAAACAACAATGAAATTGAATCTGGTACAGCTGGTTACGGTTTTGGTTTAACTTATGGCAAGGATGTTTTTTTCTTTCTAAATGGTTTTTCATATGAATTGGACTTGTCTTTTAGATACAACGAAATTCATGGAGTAAATTTTGGTAACAACATTCTTTCAGCAGATGGTAATTATTTAAATATTCTCAATTTGGGAATTAATCTTAGATATACCTACAATTTAATTGAAAATATCAACTTTTATGTTTTTGGTGGCCCTGGTATTTCATATCTTGAATTAACAGAAAGTGATCCAGTTAGAAAATTTGATTTGAAAACTAGAATTCTTCCCACATTGCAAGTTGGAGCTGGTATTGGTTATGAGCTAAGTAAAAATTGGGATCTAAATTTTGGTTACAGGTATTTAACCGGTTTAACTGATATTAAAGCAGAGTCAGAAGACAAAAATTTAAGTGACAAATATAAAAGCAATATGATTTATGGCGGTATTGTTTACAAATTTTAATTAATATAAACTGGGAAACAAATATGAACATAGTAACTTGTAAAATTGAATTGTCTGACGACAATGTTGAGGAAAATCTTCTCTTTAAAATGAGCAATTTTTATTTTAATGAATTGTTTCTTAAATTGGACTTGGAAAAAATTGGAAGCAGTATATATATTTCAAAAAGCAACATTAATATTAAAAATTTAAAAAACGTTATAAATGTACAATCAAAATATTTTTTCACTAAACCTTTTTTTGTTGTGAAGAATTACAACGGTGATAACTTAACTATTTTGTTTAAATGTAGTGACGATAAAAAAGACCTCAAATATCATATTGATATTAATTATAGATCATTTTTTGTTTATCAATCAATTGATGGTAATATTTTGTTAATTTGAAAAATGATAATTGAAAATGTTTGGCAAAAATTCAATTTTAAAATTTGATATATTCAATTTAAATGCTAATATCAGGTAACAAAGCGGAGATGGCGGAACAGGTAGACGCCCCGGACTTAAAATCCGGTGCTCTTAACTGAGCGTGAGGGTTCGAGTCCCTCTCTCCGCACCAAATATTGGACCCCTAGCTCAATTGGTAGAGCAACAGACTCTTAATCTGCAGGTTCTGGGTTCGAGTCCCAGGGGGTTCACCAACATTACAAGGAGACATATATATGTACAAAATTTGTTTTGATGATAAAAATTATTCTTTAAAATTGTTAGAGGTATTTAAACAAACTTATTTAAATAGTTTGTCAATGAAACTTGATTTAGTGCCACTTTTTAACAGTGAAGGAACAAATATTTATGTTACTAGCAATATTATTGACAGAACAATATTAAAAAACATAATTAACATCAGCTCAGACTATTTTTCTTCAAAATTGTTTTTCTTGGTCAAAAATATAGACAACTATCCTTTTACTTTTAATTTTAATGAAGAAAAACAAAAATTATTGTGTTCTAATGGGAATATTTTAGAAATGAAAAATTGCTTTTTTTATATTTACCATTCAAATGATGGTTATGTAATTTTGGTAGCAATCTAAAAAATTTCATTTTGTTTGGTATTTAATACAATAAAATTATTAACAATTTCAATTGAAAATGTTTTAATATAAAATTTTTCAACAACATTATTTGATAAATTTGTAATTTTTATTTTGTTGTAAACAGATTTATTTAATAAAGTAAAAAAATAAATTCCTTTATGTTTAACTATTGCATTCTCTTTTATAGATGAATTTTTCACTATCTTGTCTGAAAAAACAAGATTTTTGTTTGAAAACAATTTATTGTTTTTGATTTCAGATTTACAAATTTTGTAATTATCAAATATTTTAAATCTTATAAAATAATAATAAAATTTAGTTGATATATTCCTGTTGTTAAAAATATCATTTAAGTGAAATTTAACAATATTATTTTTTATTGATTTTTTTTCATAATTATAAAAATTAGTATATATGTTTTTTAAAATATTTTTGTGTATTTTCTCAAATATTTCTTTTCTGTTGTTTTTTTCTAAATCAATTTTAATTTCGCCATGATAAAAGAAAAAATACTCTCTATATGATTTTTCATAACAACAAGAAATAAAAAAACAATGTTCCATTTATAGATACATTTTTTTAGGATTTTGGAACAACAAAAATAATTTTTCTCTTGTTGTTATCAACAAAAGTCACAACAATGTTGTCTTCCTCTTTCTTAATATTGGATCTCTTGAAAAGATGCATTTCTGTGTTATTTTTTACATAAAGGTTGTTTACATCGTTTAAATTAAACTTGGAAACAAGGCGATTGGTAGCATAAAAGACCCCTCCGTTAACTGGCATAAGGTCTTTTGCAGAAACAATAAACATTGTTTGTTTCCTCCTTTCCCTATCGCCTACCTTATTTCTAATGCCAAATTTGGTTATGTCAACCTGCTGAAACATTAAAAAATGATCGGGGTAGGCGACGCAGACCGCCAACCCCGACCGATTACCAATTAGGAGGAAGACCTATAAGCCTTCTTCTTTCATATATAGTTTAAATATCAATTTATTCAATATATTTTTTCAAAAAAATTTTTATTCAATTTTTATAATCAATGGTGGGCCCCCTGGGATTCGAACCCAGAACCAACGGATTATGAGTCCGGTGCTCTACCGTTGAGCTAGAAGCCCATAAACTTTTTTTAGCTAATCAATTTTTATAAAGTACGAATTAAATTTACTAATTAATATATTATATATTTTTTTAAAAAATAAAAGATATTTTTTTATATTATGATATAAAAAATTCAACAATATTCAAAAACAATATGACCACAATCATAAACCTTTGGGATATCCATACCCTCCATTATTTCTCTCTCAGAATAAATTTTGCAAATATTTTCCCCAAATATTTCCTTTAATCTAGTTTTAGCAAAACTAAATCTATGAATTCTTTTGTTGTCAATAACATAAAAATAATTTGGTCCTGTTGTTCTAACATGTTTGAATCCCAGTTGCGGATATACTTTTCCAGTATAAAATCTTCTATCTGCATAAGATATTATTTTACCGCCATTGTAATAATTTTTTAAATAATATTTAAAAAATTTTGATGCTAAACCAGGATATCTCCCTCCATCTGTAGCAAATCTAGTTAATTCAATTATCATATTATTTGTTTTTGATCCAATTCCTGGTCTTTTATTTGAAAAACTCATGCATCCAACCAATTGATAAAATCTATTAAAAGCACCTAAACTTGTTGTTGATCTACACCATCCTTGAATGTGATATTTGTCATAAAATTGTTTTGCTGTTTTTTCAGATATTTCATCTATTATTAAATTTCTAGCATATTCAACATTGTTGTTTTTGTTAAATATTGTTCTTAATATGTTTTTTACTATGTCTTTTTTGTATTTCCATTCATCTTCAAATATTTGAATCAATCTTATTCCTAATTTTTCACATTGATTTGTTTTGTTTATGTGATAATTTTTGTCACAAAATTTTGATGAATGCCAATATATACCATTGCATTCTATTCCAATATTTTCATTTGGGCAGAATATATCCAACTCAAATTTTGATTTCCCATTTTTTATAATTTTATTTCTTTCTATTAAAGAAACATTTAATTCATCTAAAAACAATTTTACTTCTTCTTCCCATAAACTTTTATTTGCAAAACATTTTTTACAACCATAATTAATACCACGATTAACAAGTTTGGATGGAGTTATGTAAAAATAACCATGTTTTTTGCATTTGAATTTTGAAATTGAATTGTAATCAACATAATCGTCCCTTGATATTGATATTGGAGAATCTTTTTTTACAAAATTTTTTACAAAAAAATCATAATCATATGATATTGATTTAACGTAACATTTATAACATTTGTGGCCACGTAAATGTTCTTTTTTTAATTGTTTAAATTCACCATGTTCTGGACAAATTATTGTCCAATATTTACTTCTAAAATTTTCCAAAGTTACCTTGTCATATTTGTAATAATTTTCGTGTATTTTTTTAGCTTTATCTATTTGATCAACATAATCTTTATTGTTTTTTTCATCTTGCTTGTTTTTTATGTTAATTGATTTGATTTTTTCTTTTTCATGTGAATTATGAATTTTCTGAAGAGTATTTCTTATTTTTTTAATTCTAAAATTGTTTCTACAAATTTTACAAGGAGATGCTTTTCTGGTAATATAATTTTTTGGAAAGGTGAACGTATTGTGAACATCCTCATTTGAGTGAGTTCTACAAAAAGTTTTAAAATTGTTGTTATTTATATCTATTAGGAATATATCACTAAATTCATCTTTTAAATAATTTTTTATTAAACTTATTTTTTCTTCTATTGTTCTTGGCATTTGACTTTTTTTATTTTGGCGCCCCCGAGAGGATTCGAACCTCTAACCTTCGGCTTAGAAGGCCGTCGCTCTATCCATTGAGCTACGGGGGCTTTTGTTTATAATTATATATTAAACGTGAAAATCATATTTGTCATTCTAGAATTTCATATTTTTTTGAAAAATCAAAATGAAAAAAGAAAGTTTTTTTAATATCCCAATGCTTTACCCCATCTCATAACACCATACCACTTCTCTTTCGGAATAGAATTGACGATAATATCAACCACTTCATTGAGTTCTTTCAAAAGAGACATTTTTTTCTCATAGGGTGTATTACCTGAATACAATCCATAATGTTTTTCGGTAATATACAGATCTGCGCATACTGGAATGCTGTGATGCTGATAATTAGTTGAAACGTTAAAAACACACATTCTCCAAATATAATATGCAACAGGATTATCCTTTTGGTTTGGAAACGAGGACCTAATTCTATTGTTTTTAGTAACAAAAATCTTTTTCACCTCTGAAAACAACTTAGGAAACTTAATTGCGATATGTTCCATAGTTTCGTTAGACACGCATGGCATCGGCATGCTCATCTCCTCCTTCTTATCCCTCATATAACCCCTTTTCGAAGTTTGTCAAAATTTTTTTCACCTGAATTGCTTTTTTTCGATTAATAATTAACAAAAAATTTAATAAGCATTTTTAACAATAAAATCAACAATTTTATTAATATCATTTTTTAGACAATTCAAATTTTCTTTATAATCGTTTCTAGAATATATTTTATTACTATCAAAATTAAAAAGATATGCATCAGCTGAAATTGGATAACACCTGTGAGATTTATAATATGAAGTTTTGTTAACTACTTTTCTCCATATTGAGAAAGCAACTGGATTATATTTTGGTTTTCCAGGAAATTTTGATCTTATTTTATAATTTCCAGTTTTCTTGTCATAAATTAATACAGCTTCTATGAAAGAAGATAATTTGTCGTATTTTAAATATAAAAAATGTATTTTATTTTTATTAATACTTTTCATAGACAAACCATGAGTTTTGTTTCTGTTACCAAAAGTCTGTTCTCATGAGGGAGTATAGGGTAGACAGGTATTTTGTCAACTGATGAAATCTACTTTTTTGATCAGTAGCAAGATAGGAGAGTGGGCATCACTAAGCAGAATCCCCGCCAAGACGTCTAGAATCCCCTAGCAGGGTTTCTGTGGGAAAGGGGCACTCCGGGTAGCGCCCATGGATAGTGCCCCTTGTAGGGGAATTTTTTAAGGAGATCATCACTGTTTTTTGATCAGATATGACTAGAGCCCGGGAAATTCCCGGGCTCTATTTTATAAATTTTTATACTAATATGTTAGTCATCAATAGTTTGCTGAGCAGCAACATCGGGAAGAGCATTAACCATCTGGGAAACACTCTCCACATCAACATTCTGAGAAACATCAGTAGCAGCAGTATCAACCTCATTCAGGATATTAAAACCACTGGTGTCGCTGGGAACAATAACACGAACCTTGTCCCTCTTAAGGCCCCAACCGCTAAACTCGGGTTGCGAAGGATCAAGCTTAACGGTGATGTACCAGAAATCACCACATGCCCGCCGGCCGGCCTTGCCAAGCTTGGGACCAGCAAGAAGATCAAAAACACCGGAAACCTTCTGTCCCCGATAAAGACCATCAACAACGTTCACCTTAACGGCCATCTCTATCTCCCTTCATGCTATCCGGCATCAACGCCTTGCCATCTGTCTAACACCTTATTGGTTTCAGTCAATTTTTTTGGTGTGTTCTTTTGCATATCAGCCTTGCGCGGAACGCATACCTCTTGTGATTGACAAACTTAATTAATGTTTTAAAACTCGGGACACTAACTTTTACAAAGGAAATGAGCAAAAATGTCCTCTAGCCTGACTGATATTTT
>JANWZV010000140.1 GCA_025061805.1 Candidatus Dojkabacteria bacterium
GCGACATATTTTACGCCTTTTGATTTTATTCCTTCCCATTTTTCCAAATTTACAACATTTGATGGAATTCCTTTTTTTCTAAATGCAATTTCTAAATTGTCTTTCACATAAATATAATTTTTTGGAGAATAAGCGCCAAAAAATACACAACAACATTCAAGTTTCATAAGACCAGGAACTTTCATTGTTTCAGGTTGTTCAAAATAATTTTTTAATTTTGTTTTAAAATCATTGATTGGATGATTTTCTGATTTAATATGACAAACTAAACTATCAGTGTCTGTATATAATAATTTGCAATTCATTCCATAAAATTTTTTCATCACATTGTAATAAAAATCTGCCATTAACATTTTTGAAATTTCAAGAACAGTAAAACCAATTGCAACTGGTTTTCGATACATTACTTTGTTTTTATATTCGCCAAGAATTATTCCATCATCGATTTTGTGAAAATCTAATGCTTTTGTTGAATTAAGAAACTTTACTATTTCGTCTTTTCTCGTAATAATTTTTCTATTTTTGTATTTTAATGGATTTTCACAAGTTTTTCCATAAATCGAATTATTCATTAATTTGTAAAAATCTTCGTAAAATTTGTTTGGCGCATTTTTTCTTCGTTCTGTATTAAATTCAATATATTTTTTCATAATTGGTTTTTGTAAAAATCGAATAATACTGTGAATTTTTGTGATTTTGTATCCAAGTTTTAATCCTAATTGAAGATAAGCAATGTGAACAACATATTTTTCCTTTGGATATAAAGTACATTCTAATTTTTTGTTAATTTTTTCAGGAAATAATGGATAACCATTAAACCAATCATGAGCATCAACGCCAAATTCTTTGACAAAACCAAAAGGAGGTTCAATGTCAACTTCTAAAATATAACCTTTTTCACTTTTGTTTATGTCATATTCAAGAATATTTTTGACATATTTTTCTAATTCTTTTCCTTCGATGTTTAATTCTTGATAATCATAATTTCCAATAGGAAGTGGAAACATCATTGCTTTTCCATAAAGATTATTCATATCAAGATAAACAATAAATTCATCTTTTTTTCCAAAAACATTCATGTAAGTTAATTCTCCTCTTGAACAAATTCCTCCTCTCATATTATTAACAATTAATTTCAAAATTTGTTCTTGACCTTTAATAATTGGAAAAATTTCTGATTTTGTCATATTCAAAAATGCATTCCAACTAAGTGCTGGAGCAGAAGGAAATAAAACTGGATCTAATTTGTAAATTTCGTTTGACATTTCTCTATAAGATTCAAAAACATCAGCAAGTAAAATAACATCAGACATTAAGTAATGTTTGTGATAATCCAAAAATTTAGGGTTAGAGTTAAGGTCAGGGTTAGGGTTAGGGTTAGGGTTAGAGTTAGGGTTAGGGCTAGAGTTAGGGTTAGGGCTAGAGTTA
>JANWZV010000141.1 GCA_025061805.1 Candidatus Dojkabacteria bacterium
TTTTTTTCTATTTTAAAAAAACAAAGACATATTAAAAAATTGAACAACAGCATAAACAGCGAAAAATGAGTGAATTAGACAATATTTTGGAAAAAATTTCGAAAATTGCGAAAGATTCCTTTGATTTATATAATGATTTAATTAATAATAAAAAAATTGAAAAATCTTTTAAAGATTTGAAAGAAGAATTAGATAAAAATATTAAACAATATATTGAATTAAGTAAAAAATTAAAAATTGAAGATTTTGAAATATTTAGAAAAATTGTAAAAAAATTAAAATCTTATATATTTAATTTTTGTTGGGGAAAATGTGGTCAATTACGACTTGCAGAAAAATTTCGTCTAGAATATAAAGAATTTAAATCAAAAAATAATGCAGAAGATTTAGCAAGATGGGCAATAGAAAAAACAAAAAATTATTTAAAAATTAAAAATAAATATTTATATACTCCTCAAATGATAATTGATACTAAAGATTTGAAAAAAAGATATAAAGAAATTGAAATAAGATTATTAGAATATGGAAGTGATGATAGTGATTATAGTACTGATGAAGATTTAATTGATGAAAATTTATATGATATTATTAATTCAAAAAATTTAACATATAATCAACTCAAAGAAATTATTAAGAAAGTTTTTAATCTTATGAATGATAGTTTTGATTTATTAATTTATAAAGAAAATGAAAAAATCAATAAAATAAAATTAATTTTTGATAGATGGACTATTGATGAATTAAAACCCAGAAATATTTTAGAAATTAATGAATTTATACTCAATAATGATATTACAAATATTACAAATAATACAAATAATACAAATATTAATGTAGATGAAAATTATTTTGAAAAATTACCAAATGAAATAATTTTTGAAATTGCAAAAAATTTAAATTTAAGTGATGTTGTAAAATTTTGTAGAACATGTAAAAGATTTCAAAATATGTTAATAGAATTATGTGATGAAGATAAATTAATTGAAAAAACTAAAAAATTTGTAGTGCTTAGTAATGATAAAAATATTTTAAGAGAATATTTTCATTCATATAATAACATAATTAGATTAGGAATAAAAGTTTTAGAAAAAACAAGTAAATTAAAAGAAAGAATAACAGAAAGAGATAATCTTATAAAAGAAAAATTTGATTTTTTATTTAAAGTAATAAAATTTAGATATGAAAAACTTGATGAAAACAAAAGAAATAAAATTGCAAATAAAATTTATAATAAATTTTCTTATTATATTTTTGATTATGATGAAATTAATAAAAAGAAATATAAATATGATTATTATTTCAGAAAAATATTAATTGAAGCTGGTAAAATTGATTTAGCAAGATTTGTTATAGATGAAATTAGAAGAATTTTGAATTTAAGTAAAAATCATTATGTAAAAAAATAATTGATTAATGTATGTGTTTAAT
>JANWZV010000142.1 GCA_025061805.1 Candidatus Dojkabacteria bacterium
TCTGCGCTCAGCAACACATCAGTACATGATTAAGTAGTTTCTATAAGATTCGTTGTATAGTGTTTCTAGTTCTGATTTTAATTCAGACATATATTCTTCCAATCCATTGAAAACTTCTATTGGAAGCTCTGTTATAGAATAATTCTTTTTAAGCATAACAATATGAAGTGCAGTATTATACACAACTTGCTTTAAAAATACGTCATACACTGGAGTTTGCTTGTGCATAAAATAAATAGCATTGTTGCTAGGTGTATTAGCATCAAAATTTATTCTGTATTTACAAAGAGTTTTTATATAAATTAATCCAGATAAAGGATAATTTAAAATTAAATAAGGCGGCTGGTAAGAAAATTTATAAACGTTATATTTGGCATGAAAATGAGGCATATTTGACAAACCAACAACCGCATCAGGCACCAAAAGAATGTTGTCTGAGCTTAGACTTCCAGCTAAATAAAGATCAAAATTATCTATAAACTCAACTACTCTTTCGTTATTAAAATAAAATTTTTGAACATAAACAAGAGGCATATATTTACTAAATTCTGCATTAGCTCTCTCAATTATAATTCGCATTGTTGCTTCTGGTGTTGTGTCTGGATCAACTGCTAGTATTTCATAAAATCTATAAACGCCAATAAGTGCTAAAACCCTTTTAACATCTTCTATTATTTCGTCAAAAGTAACACTTGGAACAGTGTTGTACATAAATATCTACTTAACTATTTCTTGAACTTATTACTAATAGAATCTAGTTTCTGTTTTCCCAGATTCTTCCTGTTGAATATTGCCTCCAACTTCTTTAAAATGGTGCTGTCTTTGCGAAGAGATTTCTTCATCTGATTTGAATTCAGATTGTTGGAATTTGGTATGCTCATGGCTGCAACATTTATGATTTTCTTTCTTATCTACGTCGCCTCCGTTGCCGTTGGCATGTTGAATAGACAATACTCTACTAGATATCCATCCCTTTATACCTAAGACACTAAGAATGAATACAAAATTAGTAACAACTATCTCAATAAAAAAAGGAGTTGTTTTGCCAGTTACCAGATGATAAATTTCCATAAACATAGTTACCAAAAAAGCAACAACTGACATAAATTTACTATACATTTTAGTGTGGTCAGTTTTGTTTACATCGTCCATACCTTTATGATATTTTTTTGAGAACAAATAATTTATTAATTTCATACAAATCAAATTATACCAATAATTTCACTTTTTAAAAGCAACAGACAGCGACACAAATTCTCTGCTTTTTCTGTGATTCTCTTTGCCTAGCGGAATAAAAACAAATTCAGACTTCTTGTTTTTTGGCTTTACATATTCGCTAAAATTTTCTAAAAAAGTTTCAGAAGTTAAAGAACAGAAATGTAAAAAATTATAGTATATATCGCTGTCTTCTGAAGTTAAACTT
>JANWZV010000143.1 GCA_025061805.1 Candidatus Dojkabacteria bacterium
AGGCTCTCTCTTTCCAACTATCGATATTGCAACTACAATTTTAATTTCACCTTCTGGTATTTCTATAACTATTGCGTTATTGCTACCTAAACTTTTTATACTTGCTTCTTCACCAATAAAAGTACATTTTGTTGCAATTCCTGCTTGAATCCAAGGCCCAAGTATTATTCTAGTTTCTAACATATATGGACTTGGACTTATACAATTAGGATTGGAATTAGGATAGATTTCCCTTAGTAAAGATATACCTGATTTAAGTTCTTGTATAATTAAAGGGCTTAAGTCTACATTAGCCATATTCATGCCTTGTCTGCTAAGCATATCTATTATTTCACGTGCTAGACATTCTACTGTACTGTTATCAATCGTTTCCTCTGTTTTATTGTTTTTAATTATTTCTTTTAACATTTTAAATGCTTCTCCAAATAATCTTTGTCTATACGAGCTTATGACTCTTAGTATTCCTATTAATTTATCAAATGGGAACATTGAAAATAAATCAGCTAAACTTATAATTTGCATCGAATATATCTGACATTTAATTTTGTTTTCAAGTATGTAATTTGTACAAATATAATGTAGCATTCGCTCAGTCCAGAAACCACTGTTTGCAGTAAAGCATTTTACGCACTTTAGAATTCTATATATCATGTCACGTACCGATGGATATTCTGACTCTGTTGGAAATAATTTTTTATATAATTCTTGTATAAATCTTATTCCAATTTCTCTATTTTCAAACATATGATCACTATCTGATATTTTTGTAACAGGATAAACGTCTATTTTTTCTGTTGTTTGGGTTGTAGTTGTATCATCGTCGTTTCCTCTTATTCTTATTTCTCCTAGCTTACCAATACAACCTAACAAATGCAATATTCTTATAAATAAACTAGGATGCTGGACAATATTTTCAATTGTCATTTCTAGATAGTTTGGCCTTTTTTCTGTTTCTGTACATGGCATTTCTAGCTTAGGAATTTCCATATTATACAATGAACGCTTAAAATATAAAAAAAAACTAAAATTTAAAACTTAATATATGAATTTAAAAATGTTTTAAAGTATATAAAAAATTAAAAGAGAATTTAAAAAGATTTACACTAAATTAGTAATTAAAATTAGAACAAGATACAAAGTAATAACTAAAATAAATTTATACTTTTTGTTGTCATAACAATTTCTCCGTATTTTGTTTAGATTTTAAATTTATTTAATATTTTTCATACTTATGTTTTTTAGATAAAGTTAATTATTTTTTGTACGAATTAAAATTACAAATTCACAGTAAGCTTTAAATTATATTTACAGTGTTATTTCAAATTAATTGTTTGTTTGTAATTCTAGTTATAATATATTTATATTAAATTACTTAAATATTTGAACATAATATACAAATTACAATCAATATCAAAATT
>JANWZV010000144.1 GCA_025061805.1 Candidatus Dojkabacteria bacterium
ATTAAAAAAGAAGAATTACATACGCAATAGCCACAACAATACTCTCTTTCAAGTTAATATAAAAGAGTATTGTTGTGGAATTAAATAATATTTATATTCAATATAGTATATATTTTGTTGCTGGTCTGCTTGGGCTTGGTGCTCATTTCTTAAAGCAAAAAATTCGCGGACAAACTGCCCATGCAATACGCGATTGGTTTATAAATAATATTAAAGATACGATTTTATCCGTGATTTTTTATATTGCATCATTTTCTGCATTGGTACACACAGATGATATTAGTTTTTACACGGCTTTTATGTGTGGTTATTGTTCTGATTCACTTTTTTCTAGAAAACCCAAAACCAATGAGAAGATACCAACTAATTATTAAGCATTAAACAATAGAGTAATTTTATATGCAAATTATCAAATTTTAAATGAATGGTGATGTAATGGATTGGACGATAGTATTAGGTGTAATTGCTGGGGTAGCTACAGCTAGTGGAGCTATTGTTGGTTTAATAAATGTTTTGCGTGAAAGAAAATGGGAAGTTCCGCTCAATGAAATAAAGAATGATCTTTTAATCTGGAAAGATGAAATGCATAGAAAAATATTTGAAATAGAAAATCAATTAAATAATGTTAAATCTGATGTTGAAGATATTAAAGAATTAAAAGAAAAAATTAAAGATTTAGATGTAGCCATTGATCGTCAAACAACCAGATTAGAATGTAAAATAGACGACATTATGGGTACATTGTTAAACATTTTTGGTAGAAAACACCATGGAAGTTAAAAAACAGTCATCGTTTTATAGAGAGTATTCTGACAATATAGATTCTTGCAAACGTCGAGTAATTACAAATACTGAATTACTTATAAAACGATTAGAAGAATTAGATGAAAAAATTGTTAATTTTGAGCATTTAAACAATGAATTAAAAACAATAGAAAACAATAAAACTAAATAATGGCATAAATCAGCTATATGAAAATGTTATTTTTAACAAGTGCATTATATATAAATAGAGATAATTTAATTGTTGCTCTGTGGTGCTTATTTAAGATAATCTAAAGGATATATAATGCCAATTACTACATATAGCAAAATTCACACAATAAAAATAACTGGCGATTTGGCTAGTTCTGCTGGGGTTGGATATCCTAAAACTAATCCGGCTTTTTTAGATACAGATGGTTCGACTTCTATTGATGGCATGTTAATTCCACTTATTGACCCGGATAGGCGTCACTTGATTAATTATACAACGATACCAGTGGCATCAGTTTCAGGCATTGGCAAACGCAAATTGGTCGTTTTTAGTTCTCCACATGGCTTTGTTCAAGGTCAACCAGTATTTTTCACTGATGTCGCTGGTAATTTTTTATTTGTAGATAATGTTAGAAAAGTTATT
>JANWZV010000145.1 GCA_025061805.1 Candidatus Dojkabacteria bacterium
ATTATTTTTATTTTTTTCTATTAAAAAGTGATTAAAAACAAGACTAGCAAATTTACTCATTTTCGCTGTTTATGCTGTTATTCAATTTCTAATATGGTTTTGTTTTTTTAAAATATAAAAAAAATTTTTTCAAAAATTTTTAAATTTTTAAACCAATTAAATGTATTTAAAATGTATATGCTTGTATTAAACACATACATTAATTAAGAAAGTAAAAAATCATAAATTTCTGTGTAAAAATCCTTAATTTTTTGACAATAATAAATTCTTGCTTCTATTTCAACATCTAAATCAGTTAAATTTGTATCAATAAAAAGCATATAATCAATTCCATCTTCATGATAAAAACCACCATCTTTTGGTTCTATATTTTCATATTTTTTAATTTCATCAATAAGCCAAATAGGTTTTCTTCCTATTTCATTTGAAATTTTAATTAATTTTTTTAAATTTTCTATAAAATCATCAAATAACATTTCTCTTTCAAATCTAAGATTTTTAGCATCTTCTAATTCATTAGAATCAGATAAATATTCTAAATTATCTATATAATTATCAAAATAATTGTCATCATCATCATCTTCATCATTTTCATCATTATCTAAATCTTTTACTAAAGCTTGTTCTCTTGCAATTTTAAATAATTCTACTGATTTTTTTATAGTCTCATTATATAAATTTTTAATAATTTCATTTAAATATTATATTCAAGATTTTTTGCAATATAATTAAATTTTTTACATACTAAACTAAAATTTTTATATTCATCTAAAAACCCTGCAATATTGACAAGAATTTCACATGGTAAACTCTCCATTATGCTGTTGTTCAATTTTTTAATATGGCTTTGTTTTTTAAAATAGAAAAAAAATTTTTTTTCAAAATTTTTTAATTTTTTAAACCCAATTTTAAATCCTCGAATGCCTGAAAATTTTCATTTGACGACATATTAAATTGACTCGGAAATTATACTACTTTGTCCTAAGTCGACCACAATTAAAAAAATTTTCGAGAGAATTTTCATTTGACGACATTTTAAATTGACTCGGAAATTATACTACTTTGTCCTAAGTCGACCACAATTAAAAAAATTTTTCGAGAAACAAAGGACAACAATAGTTTTTCTCGATAGTTGTACTCAAATGGGTTCATTTTCTAAAATTTTAAATGATTTTTTGGGTTCATTTTTTGATGTTAGTTGGCTCGATAATCGTGGTCAAATGGGTTCATTTTCTAAACTTTTTATTCGATTTTTTGGGTTCAAACCGCCATATTCCTATGTGTAACGATTTGAAAGAAATTTTTTCCAAAGCATCAAGTTTATTACACAAATATCC
>JANWZV010000146.1 GCA_025061805.1 Candidatus Dojkabacteria bacterium
CAAACACCTTATCCAAATAGCACAAAACTGTTTATCAATATTGTCCAAAGATACAGAATATCATTTCTGATTGAAAAGTAAGAGCAAATGAAACCTGAAGCAGTTGTGGAGGAAGTTGAGGAGTGATATTCTTGGCAGGTCCTGTCTTCTTTGTAGAGCCAATGTTTGGATTCTTGACACTAATGATCAAACTCGCTTCTCGTTCAATATTGAATGCTCGTTGTACTGGTCCCAGTGTGTCACTTTCAGGCTATCGAAAGACATTAATAGTTAATGGTAGTTGTCGGTCTAGCGTCACAATGCATTTTCTTGTTTTTTCCTCGATCTTATCCCTCTCAATCATGTTTTCCATGTTTGCGTCAAACTTTTTATAAAATTTGACGCAATTTGTTTTTTTCGATGTTTGTCACGTCTTTCAATAATTTTGTATTTTTTTTATTTTCGCGCCCCATAATTTCGTGCAATTTTTTTGTTTTTCCACTCTTGCGTCAAATTTTTTTGTTGACGCAAAAATGATTTTAAATGTTTGAGTTTAATAATTAAAAAATAACAACAAACAACAATCAACAAAGTAAAAGATGAATAAACTTCCAACCGAAATTATCTTTCAAATTGCAAACAAACTTGAATTAAAAGATCTTATTAATTTTTCAAAAACTTGCAAAAAATTTAAAGAAATTTCCAACGACGAAAAAATTTTGTCGGATGCAATTATTTATGAACAAAATAAATTATTATCTGAAATTTCTGATATTTTGGAAAAATCATTTAAAAATGTAGAAGATATGTGTATATCTCTTGATAAATATGCTGAAAAATTCCATAATGAAAAACCAATTGATAAATTTGATAAAAAAATTGTGAAAAATATTAAAAAACTCGAAAAAATATTAATCAAAAAAATCAAATTATTTGCAAAAATTTCGTGTAAATTAAAAATGCCAACAACATCAAAGGAAAAAGAAGAAATTGCAGACAAAGTAGTAGATATAGCTCAAAAATATCTTTTTGATTTTGATAAAGCTAATCCAATATATTTATTTTTTATAGAAAAATTGAAAAAAAGAGGATTAAAAGATTTATCAAAAATTGCAATGCAAAAAATTCATGAATTTTTAGAATATGAAAAAGAAATTAAATTTCAAACTAAAAATTTTGAAGAATTCCCTTATGATGAAATTATAGTAATCGATCTTAGAGATATTAATATTAATATTAATATGAATAACAACAACAACAATAACAATAACAACAACAATAACAACAATAACAATAACAATAACAATAACAATAACAATAACAATAACAATAACAATAGAAGAAATAAAAAAAATAAA
>JANWZV010000147.1 GCA_025061805.1 Candidatus Dojkabacteria bacterium
TGTTTAATAATCCAATAGATTATATTGGATATACTTTAATTAGCATATCTAAATATTATTGTATATTTTGCTTTTATATCATTCTAAAAAACTATGTAGCATGTGCTAAAAAGTTATTTAATTTCTAGTACTCAGTCTATAAGTTCGATAACAACGTATGATTGTTGGATTAATCTTTGCTTTTGTGGTTAGGTATATTTTATTAAACGATTTTTCAAAAAACCTTATGGTAGTTAGTATCGATTGTGTCTATCTATTATTATTTTTACTCTAGTCTAAAAAATCTTATACTTGTTGCATGTATGTTATATAATATTTGTAAATATACTATAGTCTTCAGTATCTTGGAAACTTTTCCATTCTATTTCTTTAATTTTTGTTATATAAAATTGTCATTGTTTTTATTACATTTGGATTATCATAAGCTAAGAGTGTATGATGAGTCCTAGACATATTAGCGTTTATGATATTTTTACTTTTATAACCTCTTCGTGAAATAATAAATAGTTAATAGTTTTTTACAATTGCCTAGTCATGCTAAATTTTTTACGCTATTCTTCAATTTTAAAAAATATCGCGTTTAGTCAATACTTGTTATATATTACATATTGTTATTTTTTTATTTCGGTAGGATTTATAGTAACTGATAAAAAATAATGAAAAAAATTTATACATATGTTTTCTATATTAACAAACAATATGATTTTAACTAATTAGAAACTTTAACTTACATTCATTATTTAATTTTATTAACTTTGTTCAAGTTAAAATAAAAAATAAAAAATATTAAACGTTAAATTTACATGGAATTCATAAAATTATGATTATGTTTTAATGTGTTACGTAAAAAATAATAATGTTACATCTTGACTTAAAAGTTTATTTTTTGTTAAATATACATTTACTGCTCTGTGAGTAGTACGATGACAAGATTAACTTAGACTTAGAAAGGAGGTGAAAAACATGAAGCGCTCAAGACTCGCTCGGCTATCATGGATCGCTTTTTGCGCTGAGTGCGGGCGCAGATTGACATCGTGGAAGCACGTCAATCTGTGCTACGGATGCGCGAAGGCGTATCCGGGCAGGAAACGAAAAAGCAGATAGCGCTTAACTTTTTCTTTCACTACATTCTGAATTCTGATATAACTTGTCATTCGTAAAACACAGAGCAGTTTTCCCATTGATGTAATATAGATTTTTTGCATAATTTTAAGAATTAAAATTTTACAAATTTACTTGTTTGTTTTATTTATTTTTTGCGCTGTATATCTTCAAACCATTAAACCGTTGTTATTAATTAAACTTAGCTATTGTTATTAAATT
>JANWZV010000148.1 GCA_025061805.1 Candidatus Dojkabacteria bacterium
TATTGATGACTGCGAGATGTTTGACGAAAGACAAAAAAATCAGTTATTATCTAGTCTAAATTGTGATTATATATACACAGAGGTTAGCAATAAAGATTTAGAAATAAAAATGCTATAAAATCTCTTGATTTTTTATATTGTATGTATATATAGCCAATAATTCCTGTCTAAGGACAGTGTTTATATCATATAAAAACAATGGCAGAAGAACTAGTTTTACAAAACGCCGCTTGAGATGCAGACCAAGCTTCTGGCGTAGAAAATTCGTCTTCATCTGCAGAGGACACCAATGTTAGCAAAAATGTTAGTACTGATGTTAGTCAGAATGAGCAGAGCAATGTTCAAAAATTTTCGGGGCAGAGTACATCTGCGTACGGGGAACTTATGTCAAAGTACTGAGAAAATTTTGTGTCTCAGTTAATAGCTGAGAAGGAAAGAGTTGACCAGCTATTATCAGACCCTAGTCAATTAGAGTGACTAACGAAGGAGCAGATTATTCAATTATATCAAGCAAGGGATGGCATAAACAAAGCTTTAGATGAAATTATGCCATTAATGGAAGAGAGGGTTAATACTGAGTTAAAGAAAATGATAGAAGATATTCCTAACGATAATGTAAGGAATATTCTTATTAATGAAGTTTTGCCAAACATTTCTGACAAAGAAGAAGCAGAAGTCGTTGTTGAATTCACCAAAAAAATTCTAGATGCTGCTGGTGCTGTAAGTAAGCCACAGGCTACTTCTAATCAGACAGCTTCATTAAAAGAGGCGGTTGTTAATAAGACGACTTCGGCAGAAGAAGATTTATGATGACTTTCTCTTCAAGACGCACTCCTTAGCGAAGACCCTGTTATTAGGCAAAGGGCTAAAAAAATAGCTGACCAACTTTTTGATAAATTCAGTGCTTGACGTAAGGTTTAATTTTTACATTTTATTTAGTCAAGCATGGCTATAGAAAAAGTTAATGTAATACAGTCATCTAAAAATTTTGAAGGTGACTTAAAAAATTTTATTAATTTACTTGACAACCCTGAAGCGTTGGGTAGATATACGCTAGACGCTGCTAAGGAAATGTCATTTTTTATGAATTTCCCTGGTATTGTCTTTGACGTTCCTACTCAACAGAAAGACGGTCCTGGCGACATTTTAAAGATTGAAGAAAGGTTTAATGTCGCTATTGATGGTCCTGGTTTGCCTTGACCATATAAGGACAATAGACAATTGGCAGGTAATGAAGCAATTATAGATGCTGCATACAGGAGACAGAGAATGACTGTTGGTATG
>JANWZV010000149.1 GCA_025061805.1 Candidatus Dojkabacteria bacterium
CGAAAGTTATCGAGGTAACATACTTCTTTTACAATTGTCTCGATGATCTCGAACGAACGAACATCTTCACGATCAATCGAAAACTTTCAAGGGGGCGCCTCCCAAATTTCACGATTGTTTTTGAACATAGTGAAATTGTTTTCGAACATAGTGAGATTTCTATAACTTTCAATCATTTATTGATTGTTAAAAAATTTTTTAATTGATTCAAAAAAATTAAAGTCTTAAAGAAATAAAAAACAATCAAAAAATAAACAACAATCAACATCAAAAGTGATTTTAAATTTTGGATTAGTTGATTAAAAAACAATGAACAACAAACAAACAATGGATAATAAAACTAAGTTATTAAAAGAAATCGAAAATATTGTAATAAAAGGTAATAGTATTAATAGTAATAAATTAAACGAAAAATTAAACGAAAAATTAAGATTATATTTTGAACTTGGTAAGAATATATTTGAAATTAAAGCTAATATAGATAAATTAAAAAATTTAATCAAAAAATATAAAAATGATTTTGCAAAATTTGTTATTGAAGAAGCTGATTTTTTTATTGAACAACTGCTTGAAATTTATTCTAGTGAATGTTTGGATCATTGTTAAAATTTTAAAAATTAAACAAAAAATTAAAAAAAAAAAATAAAAAAAATGATTTAAAATTTAAAATTTTTGATTTAAAATAAAAACAACAAACAAGTAAACAATGCAAAACTTTCCAAACGAATTAATTTTTCAAATTGCAGAAAATTTAAATTTTAAAGATTTTCTTAATTTTTCAATGACACGTCAAAGATTTAAAATAATTTCAGAAGATAAAATTTTTTTGAATAAAATTTTGGATGAAATAAAAAATATTTTGGAAACTTTTTCTAAATGTATTGAAAATAAAAAATTTGATGAATATAAAAATCTTAAAGAACAAATAATCAAAAAAACAAAATTATATATGAAAATTGGGATGAAAATAAATTTGGATGTTGAAATTTTAATTGAAAAAATATTTAATATTATTAAAGATTATGTCTTTGATTTTAATTATGGACCTTTATTCCTTACGGTAAAATTTGATCGTTTAAAAAGAGATAAAAAAATTGAAGATTTGGCCAAAATAACATTAAAAATTGCATATAATTATTCAAAATATGGAAAATTTGTTTTAATGGGAGAATATAATTCTGATTTTTATGAAAAAATGACTCAACGAAATTATGATGTTTATTATATTCAAAATAAATACACTGAATCAGTTAAAAATTTTGATTTGTTTATGATAA
>JANWZV010000014.1:0-25982 GCA_025061805.1 Candidatus Dojkabacteria bacterium
CTATAAAGTTTCTAATAAATTTTGAGAGGTTATTATAATGAGCATTTAATGTAATACAACAAGTTTTTGGAAACTTTGTTACAAATCCATGCCATTAAGAAAATCATCAGAATTTAGTATATCTAAACTTGTTAAGGATTTTATTTTCACATATTCATAATTTTCAAAATATTTATTTAAATTTAAATTTTCAAACAAAGAATTATTTTCAAAGTTAATAATTTTAATTGGAGTTTTTATTTTATTTTCAATATTTTTTTCTAAAACATTGATTATTTCTTTTTGTCTATAAAATAATTTATTCTGATAAGCATAAATTATTTTATTTGGATGTGTATCAAGAAATTTATACTTGTCTATTAACTCATCAGAAATTGAGTATGATAATTTTAAATTACCTTTATATATAATAGGAAGCAATGTCCAAGATATAAATTTATTTATATATTTTAAACTTAATAGTTTATCAATAAAAGTTTTTTCTACATTAAACTTGTCATCTACAATAATAAGAGATTTAAAAATTTTGTTATTTTCTGATAAAAGAGTATAACCTATACCAGAACTTTTTCCTAAGCAAACAAGAGTACATTTATCTATATTCAAATATTCCAATGTTTCATTTATTATTCTAGCTTGGTTTTTATATCCATATTCTTTCCATTCTAATCTACCACTATAACCAAAACCTGGTCTATCTATCGCTATTAATTTGAATTTATTTTTCAGATTATTCCATATAGAAGATAAATAAAAATCATAAATATCTCCACCATCATCATGTAAAAAAACAATAGTTTCACCTTTTCCTTCTTCTAAATAATGAACTCTTGAGCCTTGTATATAACAAAAGTTACCTAAATTAGGAAATTCTTTTTCAGCTTTTTTTATATCTATTCTATTTTTTATATACAAAATTAAAGAAATTATAGAAAATATATAAAAAGATTTTTTTATTTTATTTTTATTCATTTTTATTATTATTTACCAGTAATAATGCAACATCATGATAAAAAAGATAATAAACTCCAAAACCATTATATAATAAATTTGATTGTAAATAAAAGTTAATTATTAAGATATATTAATTTAATAGAGGTGTTGCATTTTGAGTGGAATAAATTGTTGCATTTTGAGTGAAATAGTTAATGAAAAGTGTTGCATTTTAGTGGAATAAATTTATTCTTTAACACCACCATAAGAATAAGAAATATTTTGAGGGAAAGCGACTTGATAATTTTCAACAGAAGTTTTAGAAGGAGATAAAATATCTAAAGAATGAATACCATAAATACTCATAATAAAATCAGTTAGTTTTTCAGGTAAAATATCTCTGCCTAATTTTTTGGTCCAAGAAACAAAATCATTAATCTTGTGATTTACTTGAGAATGAATATTAGATTGAGTTGGTAAGAAATCTTTTTCAATATAGTAAGTTAGATTGATATTATAGTTTATAACATTAGGAGCTTGAATAATAACAGTATCAGTTAAAGGTCTAATTTTATCATCATTAAGATAAGAAGAGACAAGAGTAAGCATAGTATTATCAGGTATTTGTCCATTTTTAAGTAAGAAAGAGATATTAACTTGTCCTGGTATATTAGACCATACAGATACATCAGAGATATCTTGATGAGCGGATTTAGTATGATAAATATAAGAGGATTTAGGACCTGCAGTAGAAAAAGAATTCAAAGACATCTTAATCCTCTCTCTATATCTTTGATCGTCTTCAATATCAGTTCCATACATAGACATAGTAATGTTATGAACAGAAGAAATATAAGGAATAACATCTATAAGTTTATTAACTTGCCCAATAGCAAAATTATTACCTAAGGAACCAGCTTGAAAAAACTCAGCTTGAACATCTGTATATAAATTACCTGCTAATATCTTAGCCTCATAAAGAGTATAAAAATAATTATCATTATCTGTAGCTACTCTTGTATTTTGTGGAATAGTTACATCAAAAGATAAAGTAGAAGATACAAAAAATCTAATAGTAGTTTTAGATTTTTGAGTTGGTAATCTAATACAGCCAAATAATTCACCTAATTTATCAAGGTAATCATTTTGAGCAGTAGAGATTAAATTCATTCTACCAGCATAATCAATATTAATAGATATAACAGTCAAGACATATGTAAGTAAATTAATCATTAATCTTTCAGGGTCAGCAGGATTTAAAGTTCTTTGAGTAATATTTTCATAAGCTAATATTAATTGAGATTCATAAAGTAAAGGGTCAGTATCAACAAATTTAACTAGATCCATATATTAATAACCTCACTAGTGTCTTTGATTTGTAATTGAATAGAAATTTTGGTATTGATAGAATTTTTAATAAGAGAAATAGATAAAATATTAGCTCTTGGTTCAAAATCTTGTAATGATTGATAAATTTCAGAATAAATTTGTCCTTCAATAATAGAAGTAATAGGCTGATCTAAAAGTAACCATAAATCAGAGCCAAAATCTGGTCTATGAATATCAGAACCTTTAGGAGTATTTAAAATAATTTTGATATTTTGAATAATACTTTTAATAACGTCATTTTCAACTAAAGAGCAGGTCATATTATTCTCTTTCTTTTAGATTTAGCAAAGGTCTAAGAGAAATACCTTTCTGAAAATTATTATACAAAGGTAAAACATCTTTAGGTATATCATCAGGAATAACAAGAGTGTTATCTAAATATTTTTGGTATAAAGGTTGTAAATAATCAGGTAATAAATCAATAGGAAATTCTTTAGTATGAATATCATAAAGACAAAAATACCAAGTTTTGTTGTCTATTAATGGTGGAATATCAGGTTCTCTTTGAGTACATTGTATAAAGAGTAATATATCTAGTTTTCTAAGTCTATCATCTTTATACTTTTGTTTTTCTAAATCATTTCTATATATGCAATATACATATGAACAAAAAGTTTCAAAAAAATACTCTGTAACAATACCAACCATATATGGATCTAGTTCTTCTTCATAAGATTTTAATAATTCCGACCTTTCCATTTTTTTCATTAATAAATCTATCTAAATAATTATTGTATTCATCATATAATTTATGATAACTTGAAATTACCAAATTATCATCATTTACAACAACAATTTTTCTATTTTTTTCAAAGACATATTTTGTAGTTTTAAGAATTTTTCCATTATTTAATTTTTCTCTATGCTTTTGTATATAAATATTGTCAGGATTTTTAATAATATCATAACTTTGATTTACATAATCTTCTAATGAAGATACATTTAATAAACCTATTTCAGAATGTTTTTTGTAATGATCAATTTTAAGATGCTTTTTTTCGAAATCAAATTGTCCTTTTTGATTTTTAGCGACCCAAGTAGCACTTAAATGAGCTTTGATTTTGTTAATGCGTTCTTGATTAGATAGATTATTAAATTGATCTTCAAGTTCTTTTTGTAAATCAGTATATTTAACACCAGTAGGTCTTTGTACAGAAGTAACAATAGAATTATCGTCAAAGTGAGCTTGCATTCTACACCTACAATTAGGATGAGCTGGAGCTAGAATAGATTTGATATTTTGTGATTTACCATTTTGAGAAGTAGAGATAAAAGGTTTAATAAGAGGTAATTTATCAGGTTCAGAAGTTTCAATTTGTTCTAAAAGTTTAATAGCATCAGAAGTTTTAAAAATTCTACCATCCATAGAGCGACAAATATTACAAGTTAATCTATCATTAGTTCCATCCCATCGGTAGAATTGTATTTTAGAATTGTGCATTTGTCTTATTGTAGAAGATGCTTTAATGTGAGATATAGAGGTATCAATAATTTGTCTTGCTTTAGATTGAGTTTTTTGTGTTAAGAAATTACTGAAGTTATTTAGGAAATCATTAATACCTTTTTGTTTTTTACCAATAGGATTACCTTCTTTAAGATAGTAATTATTAAGCCAATTAAGAACTTGCTTATGAATATTTTTGTCTTGGTTAAAGAATTTACCGAAATAGAAAGATGTTAAGTTATTAGTATAGTTAATAGCTCTGTAATTGGGCATTGTTAAGTCTTTAGGGATATTTAAAGGTAAAGAGGATATAGTATTTTTAGATATATTAGAGAAATGTTTTCCTAATTTTTGTAATATATCATTATCAAAATTGAAGTATTTTTCTAAGGTAAGAAGAATAAATCTGGATAAATCATTAAAGGATAGAAAATACTTGAATTTATCAAGAATTTCTTTGATAGCGTTTTTTTGAGCATCATTAAGAAAAGTATTTAAATCATTAAGAATATTATTAATATCATCTGTCATTTGTCAAATCCTTAATTAAAGAATTTTTCTCTTCACTACCTTTAGAGGAGCCAAAATAGAAAGAGAAAATTTGAGATAAAACAGTAGATAATGAGCCTAAAATATATATTATGATATCTTTGTGAGAGTCTTTAATTTCAACAAAGAATAAAACAGTAAATAATGAAAAAGTAAGTAAAATAGTAAATAAAGCAATAATAGAAGAGATATATTTATTTAAGTATTCAATCATAAATGTTCTAAAGTTCTCCTAATCCAGCCAAATAGGAATTTAATAGAAGAAGGTCTATTATTACAGATTTGGATATATCTTTGAATTTTGGCTAATGTAAATTTTAATAAGAAGAGCTCCTGATTAAAAGAATTAAGGGCATTCAAGGTTTGATTACCTAAAACACCATCAATATTTACATTTAATATTTGTTGTGTAAGTTTTACAGAAGTGGAAACACCAGCATTAACAGCAAAATCAAAAATAGATTCAGCGATTTTTTGTGAATTAATTTTATCACCTTGAATTTTATCCCAATAATTTTTTTTGTAAATATCTTTAGCTTGAGTTAAAGAGAGATTTGCAATGTCTAAAGATGGATAAGATGCTTTAGAAATACCATATTTAGTTTCTCCTCCAGGGTCTTTTGGGTCATTAACATAACCACCTTCCCATTTTAAAGTTTTTTCAATAGCAAAATTAAAATTAGCCATGTATTACTCCTTTATATCCAAAATAGTTTTAGCTTTTTGATTATCAATAAGTCCAGAATTAAGTAAATTAAGAGTATTATCAACTTTAATTTTAGAATTTTGAGCATCTTTATCAGGATTTAAAGAAGGTAAAGGATTAAAGATAATATTAATATCATCAAAATCATAACCTAATAAAGATATATGTAATTTGTAGCAATATTCTAAAGCTCTTTTGATAGTTCTTTGGAAATTTTGTAAAGTTTTAACAAATTGTTCATAAGATACAGTAGCCCAAGTTTCAGTAGAGCCTTCAGTTCTACCAAGCAAAGAAGGTTGTCCTTTAGCACCAGATATAATAAGTTTATCAATCATATTAGATAATTCAGATATACCAGATAAAGAATTAGATAACTCTTTGAAATTTAGCTCAGTACCTTCGTAATGAATAACAATACCTTTAGAGATATTATCATAAACAGTTTTAGAAATAGATTCAATATCATTTTGTAATCTATTACGATATTCAAATTCAGTTTCAGAAGGAGCTTTAGGAGGTAAAGGTAATTGTAGATCTAAAAATCCAATAAGCCCTATTTTTTTAGATAATGATTTAATTTGACTTAAAAGTTCCTCAGAAGTTTCAACAGAAGATAAAGCAGATAAGAAAGGTGGTATACCATAAGGAGAATCATCTAGAGTAAATATTGGGATATATAAATATGTTTTGCTATTTAATTTAATAAAATCTTTTTTAGAAAAAGTATCTTGATAAGGTTCGTAAATATCTAAAGTATCATTGTATTTAAATCTAATTGTTTTAACAGGTACACGAATAATTTTGTATATACCTTCTAAATCTTTATTAGGAATAATTTCAATAGAAATAGCTCCATAAATAGCTAATTGAGATAATAATTGATTTATAAAATTATCAATATTTAATTTTTGGGCTAATTTATCAAGTTCAGACTTAATTAATTCGGAGTTATTAGATACTACTTCAATAGTATGACCAGAATTAGCTAAATCAATAATAAGTTGGTGCATTTGAGACAATATAGGGTTAGCTATAATAGCTTTTTCTAAAATAGAAAACCATTCAAAAGGAAATTTAGGATTAATATATTTGTATCTGTTTTCTAAAGATTTAGATATTGAAGGTAAAATCTCAACAGATAATCTGTTATTAGGTATATCAGAGAATTGTCTTTTATCTTTTCTAAAAAATTTTAGCCATGCCATAGTTTATCTCCGATAATGATTGATTAATAAAAATAGGTTGAAAAAATATCTTACTTTTTGTTTGAGAAGATGCTTTAACAGCTAAAGCTAAAGACCAAAATCTATCAGCATGACTTTCTTGATAATTACCTTCAATTTTAATATTACCAGCTTGAGTAAAAGATTTAGATACAGAATGTAAATCTTCAATTAATTCTTTTTTTGGAGGAATAAAAATAGTTTTATCAAAAAATTTAGACTGTAATTTTGTAGCTAATTCTTCTTTTGATTTAGAAGTAAAATATACAGGTTCAATTTTATTACCCCATTTTTTAACAAGTTCTTCAGCTAGTTGCATACCAATACCAGTTTCATCAATACATACTTTTTTTGCAAAATGACAAAAATGGTCAATTATTTTAAATTGTTCAGAGAAAGAAAGATTTTGTATTTCTTGTAATTTTCTTAAATAGAGAATATTATTGATTTTCTCTAAAATAGAAATAACTGTCAAATCTTTTTTTCTACCTATATCAATTCCTAAATAAATTTCATTTTCAATTTGATTTAAGTTATCAATATAAATATTATCAATAGTGCATTGTTCAATTACTTCATAAGGTAATAAAGTAAAAGAATCATCTAAAAATTGACAAAGATATTCTTGATTAAAAATATCATCAGAAGGAACAGCTTTTTTTAACTGTTGTATATCAATGTTTAAACCATTATTTACAGCATCATAAATCGTTAATTTTTCTCTATACCAGTTGTCATTATTTTCAGACATAAGCCATAAGTGATAAAACAAGTCATTTTTTGATTTAGGAGTAGAAATAACTATAAGTTTGTAATTATCATTTCTTGTAATAGATGGGAAAATAGCTTGATAAAGTTTTAGTCCATCTTTAAAGAAAGCGGCTTCTTCCATAATAACATCACCACTTAATCCTCTTACACCATCAGGATTAGCTGGAAGTCCTAATATTCTTGAGCCATTAGGTAATTTAATTTCAAGTATATTTACATTTGCATCGGAAAAGAATGTCTGTCCATATTGTAATCCAATTATTTTAAAAAATTCTACATGCTTTTTTACTTTTTCCATAAATTCTTTACTTTGTCTTTCAGTAGGAGAAATAATAGCTACTAAATGATTAGATTTTTCAATAGCTCTAAGTAAAGCAAATAAAGAGACTAAGAAAGATTTTCCGGTCTGTCTTGACCACATTATTATACAGAATCTGTGCTTTTCAATTTGTTTTAGAGTACTAGTTTGATAAGGTAGCAAGAAATTAGCCGTATATTTCTTTTTTAACATAGTTAATAAACTCTAAATCAATGCCTTTATCTTTGGCTTGTTTTTCAATATTTTCAACAGCTTTTTTTAATTTTTCTTCTCTAATTTTTTGTAATTTATCAGACATATCAGATACAGTTTTAGCTACTTTTGCTAATTCTTCTGGACTATCAAAAGAAATAGAGTCAATATCTTTTACGAATTCTAAAAGATGTCTTGCAATAATAGCTGATATAGCTTCCATCATTTCAGTTGTAGGTTTATCTTTTAATGAAGTAAGTAAAAGTTGTATTTCATCAAATTTTTGTGAGTATGCTTTAGCAGCATCTTTGTAAGTTTTATATGCTTTATGAATAGAAGATTTAGAGATATCATAACCTTGTTTTTTTAATAAATCTTCTATTTGGTAAAAAGAAAGATTTTCTTTTTCATAAAGATTAATAATATCTTCAATAAGTCCATAGAGATTTACTTTATTAGTTCTTCTCATCAGGTATTGCTACTCCAGTATCATTAATAATTCCATCAAGTAAATCTATACCTTTGGCGGTAATTCTATAAGTAATTTTGTTCTTGTATCTATGATTATTTAGAGTAATTTCTTTTTTATCAATGTAACCTTTATCAGATAGATAAAACAAAGCATCCTTTATATGAGAGTCTCTATATTCTTGATAAAATACATGAATTATTTCTAATTCATCTACAGTTCTATTACCAATAAGTCTTAAATAATCTAATATTTCACCTCTAAGAACAAATAATCTCATCTATTAATACCTCTATCTATGAACTTGGATTTAAAGAAATTAAGTTCTTCTCTTAACTCTCTTAATTCTTGTCTCCAGCCTGAGACATCTCTAAAATATGTTTCTCTGTCAATGTAATAAGTATTGATTACATTAATATTCTCATTGATATATTCTTTGATATCATCAATTTTTTCTTCTAAAGTTTTAACTTTTTTTTCTAAATTGAAATAAAAATATCCTAGTATTACAAATGAAATAACCCAAGATGATTCTTTTAATACACTTAATAAAAACACTTCCATAATTAGAAATTAGTTTAATTTAAAGAGTTATTCAAGCAATATTTTTTATTCTGGTATAGGAGTGATTTTATTCATATTAAAATTGATATGATTAACATTAATATTTAGTCCTTCAATATCAGTATTAACAAGTGATTTAAGTTTAGCATAGAAAGAAGCATAAGCCTTAATATTAGTGGATTTAAGATTTATTAGTAAAGAAGAATCAATATTAAGGTTTTGAGATTTAATATTAAAATTATTAGTATCAATATCAATATCATTTGATTTAATATCAATCTTTTGAGCTTTTATTTGTATATCACCTTTTACATCTAAAAGTAATTTATGAGAATTTCTGTCATATTCAATAGTAGTTCCATCTTTAAATTTAATATGATATTTATCTTTATTAGATATAGGTACAGTATCTTTGTTGTTATAAATAGAGCCAATTACAAAGCCTTGTTCTAAAGCATTATCTAGGAAAACAGCTAGAACTAACTCTTGTATATCAGGTAAACAGTAGAATTTATTATCTTTAGAATTATTTTGTAAAACAGGTAACCAATAAGATTGAAGTTTATCATTATCTAAAATTTCAATTCTGACTTTACATTTAGCTTCATCAATAGCAGTAACTAGACCTAGTTTAATCATTTTTGATTTTCTTTAACAGTATCATAAGGATTTCTATAAATATCTAATTCAGTGGTGTAGCCTTCTCTTGAAATAATATGCTTAGCACAAGCTATATAATAAACCCTATCAAAAGCACCAAAACCAGAAATACCAATATTACAAGTGGAATATACATTGGGATTACCTTCAATAAGAATTTTAGCTTTTACTTCTTTTAATTCTGATATAGTTTTTTGAGCTTTAGCAAGCATATTTGCCTGATTTTGATTTTCTACTCTAATATTTTTTTTCTTTGTATTACCAGAATGTTTAACATTAGTATTAATTTTATCTTTTGTCAATTCTTTTTTGTCAGGATCTAAATAGCTAACTTCAATATTGCTATCAAATAATGAAGAGGCTTCAAATTCAAAGTCAATAATATTATTTCTTTTTAGGATATATACATTTGATTGTTTTAATACTTCTTGTATATTTCTAATAATAATCTTCTTATTTGAAACTTTACAAGTATAACCATAATTAGAACATAAAAAGTGAAGGAATTGTAAATCTCTTTTTTCTTGTTGTGTAATTCTATTGAAAGAAATATTTTGTCCTATAAAGTCTAATTTGTAATTATTATCTTTTGCTATTTTTTCAGCAATAGATTTAATTGAAGTATTTTCAAAAGCTGTAGTTTTAATAGTTCTATATGATGCTTTTACATCAGTAGCAAGTGCTTTTATAGTAAAAAGAAAACCTTTTCTACTATTTTTGTAAGAATATGAATCAATAAAAAATATTCCACTGCTTTGTATCAAGTCTTGATAACCAAATTTAACTTTTATAGAAGAGCCTCTTGAAGGAGGGTTATTTTTGAAAATATCTTGACTATCTTCAAATTCAATTTCAATATCATCTACTTCATCTTTGTTTAAACCATCATTATCAGTATAGGTAAATCTTGTTAAGTATGGTGTTATATATGTAGAAACATCTTTATTATTAAGTTCTACATATATATATGGTTTATCAATTAATCCGTCTGCCATGGAACATTTACCTCTTGAATATCATCTGGAATGTATAAATCTGGTATATTTAGAGTAATTCCAGAAGGTAAAATGAAATAATTTTTATATAATGGATTTTCCAATATTATAGGTTCATATAGATATGGATTTCCATAAAAGTTATATGCTATTGAATCCCATCTATCATTATCTTTTGTAATATATTTCATTTTTTCTTTTCTACAACATACATTTCAAAGCCATCTTTGTTTTTTGTTTTTTTTAATACATAATCATCTTGTTTTGTAGGTTTTGCATAATTAGTTGTTTTTTTTTGTTTTTTTACTATTATTGAGAACTTTTTTAGCTGGAGCATTATATTTAATTTTAATTTTTCTAGTTTGTAATTTTTTTTCAATAAACTGTTGAAATTCAATATCACAGTCAATAATAACTGGCTTACCCCAAATATCTAATTGTTTAGTAATAGAGGATATTTTTTTTATTACAAAATTACCAATTAATCTTGTAGCTATAATTAATTTTTGAGCCATACCTTTATTTGAAATATCTTTTAATTTCTTGTATTCTTCTGTAGGATTACAGAATTCTCTATGAAATCTTATAGATAATTTTAAATTTTCAAGTTCTGTTCCCATAAATTGTAAAGAAGAAGGAGCAAAAATTGTCTCATGTTTTGAATATATATACTCAATATCTTCTTGATGATTTTGATAAGATTGTAATTTAAAATATATATTACCAAAACTTGCATATTTCATAGGGTATTTTCTTCTATAAACTGTTTTAAATCAGATTCTTTTATTACAATAAATGTTTTAGGATTATTATTATATTTTACTTTAAAAGCCTTAAGATAACCTACTTCAATATATGAATAAATAGTGCTTGTAGATAGTCTCAATTGCTTTGAGACTTCTTTTATTGATAAAAGTTTGTCTTCTTGATTAAGCACATAAAAATTATGTCTAATTTAATATGAATTTTCAAGCAATAGTTTTATGATTTATTATTATTTTTAATAAAGTCTTTTAAATCAGATAATTTAATTCTAATAAAAGATTTAGAATTATCACAAAAAGATTTACCTTTGAGAGCTTTAAGTTTTCCCATTTCAATATATGTGTAAATAGTTCTAGGTGCTAGGTTTAATATTTTTGCTACTTCTTTTACTTTAAGAAATTTTTCTTTTTGGAAGTCCATAATATTATTATACAAGTAATTTAAGTGATTATTACAGGTAATTTACTTGTTTTTTATATCTTTAAGAAATTTAGAATAATTATCTTTTTTGAAATATATATAGTTACCTTCTAAAATGAATACTGTAATATTTCCAAATATTTCAATGTAAATATATCTTTTAAAGCCTTTTTCAACAATTTTACCTACTTTAATCATAATCCTACTCCTTTAGCTATTTTTTCAATATTTTTACCTACTAAAGAAGATTTAGATACTTTAGCTGCTGAAGATATATAACTACAATGTAAAGTAGTCCATCCTTTTATTTTAGCTATATGATTAAGTTCTTCAATATCTACTTGAATATCTTTTGTCAGTTCTTGAAGTGAAGATTTTTCAATGGGATTAATTTCTTTTTTTATTAAAATCCTTTCGTATATAGAGTGAGGGAATATTTTAAGCATTTTTGGTAAAGTTAAATCACCTAAGAAGATATATTGAAAAGATAGTTCTGGTATTTCAGATAAATCTTTTAATTCATTTAGTACATGTTCTTTTTTAAGGATTCTTTGAGCTTCATCAAGTATAAAGATTGCTTTTACTCTTTTTGAAAGAATATGATATTTTATTAATTCTAAAGTTCCTTCATAAGTAAATCTAATACCACAGCCTAAAGAAGAAGCTATCAATTTATATAATCTACCTACTTTTATATCGCCATCAGGTATTTTTATATAATAGATATCATCACTTTCTTTAGATATTTTTAAGGATGAGAAAGTTTTACCAGTTCCCCATTTACTCCACAGAGCACAATGGACAGGTGAATTTACTACATTAGATAAATTTTTTATACTTGTAATTGATTGTTTTAAAATATTTTCTACATGCATATATATCTCCTTAATTAAATGCAAATAATTTTAATGGGTCAAATTCATTATCATCGTCATCAATTTTTTGAGTGTCTTTAATATTGAATTCGCTTTCTCTATCAATAGTTAAATTATTATTTTCATTTTGAGCTTTTTCAATTTTTTCTAATTCATCATATAGTTTTTCTTTTCTTCTGATAATTCTTTTTTCTTTATTTTTTTCTTGTTTTATTTCAAGAGGGCTTAAAATACTACCAGATATTAAAGAAGCATTACCTAAGTATTTACTATTTTCATCATAGATTTCAATAAGAGAATTATCATCTAGGTATTTTCTAACAAGAACAGTTGGATATTCTTTATTTCTACCAAGTTCAAGATTAATATCAAAATCTTTGTAAATAAAGTAATATTTATCATTATCAATAGTGATAATATTATTAATGACTTTTCTTGTGAGCTTTATACAAAAAGCTCTTTTTATTTTTTCTACACTTACTTTTTCAAATTCAATAGTATCAATTAAATCAATAGGTTTTACTTTACCAGAGATATGTATAAAGTTATGCTCTGTATTATTATATGAATTAATAGCAGAAATTAAAGTTGTGCTAAAATCAATAGATTCTTTTATTCTAATCCATGCTTTTATATCTCTTATAGTTCTTTCTATTAATTTTGATTGAGGGCTATATGCTTTTGTTTTTTCTACTTTTATGCCTAGTTCATTAAAAGCTGATAAAAGTAAATTATTATTCATTGTCAAATCATTATCAGTTTTTACAATTTTAGGAATTCCATAATTTGAAAATATTGTCATAAGTAATTTTGCTACATCATAGGAATTTATAGCTTTATTGTAAAATTTAGCTCCAGTTTCTTCTTTTGCTTGTAATACAAATGGTTCAAATATGTATCCTGAGTATATTTCTTTTACCAAAAGTATAAAGTAGGTATTTTCTTGAAATGTATAACCTGTTGCATCAATTTCAAAGGTAGCTATTTCTCTTTTTATATTACCTTTTATACTTCTATATTTATTTTTTTCTTCTTTAGGTCTTCTTTTCATTTCTAATTTTTCAATAGAACCAAATTCTTTTTTTATTAGAAAATCCATGAATCTATAAAAAGATGTAATACTACTTATACCAGCATTACAAAGATATTCTTTATATACTTGCCATATTTTGTAATATGATATTGTTTTAGATATTCCTTTTTCTTTTGTTGTAAACAATAATAGCTGTAATATTTTATCTTTTATACCTTCTTTGCAAAGTGAATTTACAACACTTGTATATTTACCATAATAATCTATATCATTTTTCTCACCTAACCAACGACATAATGTAGATTTATCTATATTTGTCATTTTCTCTATTTCTGACAATGACATACCTAATTTATATCTATATCTAAATATTTCAGCTTGTAAATTCATTTACAACTCCTTTCTATCTTCTTCTGTGTTCAGGTAATACTGCTTTTGGATGTCCTGTTCCAGGATGACCTTCCCAATCCTCGTTTACATCATCTATTAATCTATACAATACTTCAATCGCTTTTTTATGACCCCATATCCCAGCTATCCTATACATCTCCGCTTGAACTCTACCATACAATATCTCCAATTGTTTCTCCGCATCAAATGGTGCTAATTTCTCTATCCTTGATATTGGACGTCCCCCTTTACTCTTTTTCTCTTTTGCTTGTAATAATTCCTCTGTCTCTTCTAGTTCATCTTCTATTACATATCTTGATAAATCTTTACCTATATCATCTGATATTAATTCTTCTTCTGATTCTGTATTTGTAAATGGTTGAGGAGCATATATTGAGTTAAAATTGTTACTTTTACCAAAGTTTGACATTTTGTCAAAAGTTGGTAAATTTAACCAGTTACTAACAGCTTGCTGAGAAATATTCAACTCTTCAGCAATTTCATCTTGAGTAAACCCCTGTTCTTTTAATTCTTTAGCTTTATTAATAAGTTCTAATCTTTTAATTTCTTTTTCGTTAATAAGTTCATCAATCCATCTATAAATAGTTCTTTCTGATACAGAGAATAATTTACAAAGTTCAGTGATATTTAAACCAGATTTGAAAAGAGTTTTAGCTAATAATTCTTTTTCTTCTTTTTTTAGAGGAATACCATGTTTATTAAGTCTTATTGCTTCTTTTCTGTATTCTAATTCATTTTTTAAATCTAAAATCTTAGCTTTTACTGTATTTTTTCCTAATAATTTCTGTGCTTCAAATCTATGAACTCCATCTACAATCCAATATTGATTATCTTTTTTCCATACTGCAATAGGTGGCATATCTTCTCCTTGTTGATACGCTTCTTTGTATTCTTCTACTTTTTCTTGTATTGTTCCAGTTAATACTCTTGGTAATAATCCTTGTGGTAATGTAATATTTGATATTTCAATTTCTACTATCATTTTTACACTCCTTTCACAATATCTAATGTTGTATTAAAAGTATCTTCAATATCTAGTTTTTTCTCTAAATCTATTAATTTTAAAAATGTATATTCTATCTCTGACATTAAAGTAAATAATTTCTCACATTTTCTTTCTAATGTACTATTTGATAAAATCTTAAAAGTCTGTAAATTAGAACCTATTCCTTTTTTCAAAAATCTAATTAAGTCCTGAATATTTTTACTTTTCTCTTTATCAAGTTTAATTAACTCTTCTCTTAAAGAAGAATGGTTATTTATTAAATCTTTTTTATTAACACCCATAAACATCTCCTTTCTTTTTCATTAAATTTTTGATAATAGATTTTTTACATTCAATTATTTTTTTGAAAGTATCACTAAAAGATTTATTCATTAGTCTTGAAAATGAACTTAAAACTTTTATACCAGAAGAAAAATGATATTCATAAAATAATTCTTTATTATCACAAGTCAAATTTCCATGTGTAACTACTAAATCAATATCAGTTAAAAGAATTTCAAGCTCTAATATTAATCCTTCTTCTGATAAGCATAAAGCTATATTTCCATTTTTTATTATTTTATTTGTTATTGTTTCTATATCATCAATAAGGTAAATATTTCTTTCATATATATCTACAAAATTATCTCTATTGTTATAATGACATATTAGGTGTTCAAGTTCAGAGTACGAATATAGTACTCTGAAATGCCCTTTTTGTCTCTCTTTAAATTTCAATTTATACCTCCTTTCTTTTAATAATTACGCTTTCTTACACAAATATTTTTGAAAATATTTTTTCAAAGTCAGGTTCTTCTAATTTACCTAACTTACCACTTCTATCTTTTAATTCTACTATTTGCTGTTGTGAATTAAATGCTATTAATGTATTTCCTTTATCACTTCTGTATATATATCCCTCTAAATCACATATTGCTCTTAAATATTCTCGTATTGATTTTGGTAAATCAGGTCCTATCCAGTTCATTCTTTCTTCTTTATCTTGAGTTATTTTCTTTTTTGACAATGCTGTAAATACTGTATGTGTTGTATAGTTTATTAATCCTAATATTACTGACTTTATGTATGATGTTAATATTTGCCACTCTTTGAATGTAGGAGTATTTTTATTGTTTTCTGATAATATTTCTCTTAAACATTGCTGTATAAATACAGAAAAGCCATCAAAAGCTATTGATTTAAAATCAATACTATTGTCTTCTATTATACCTTTTATATATTCTAATAAACTTGATAATTCTTGTCTGGAATAAACAGGAGCTATAAATACATTATCTTGATTTATTAACCTTATATCACTACCTCCTTCAAAATCTATTACTAATAAAGGTTTTGGTAATGTCGCTAACATTGTAGTTTTACCTATTCCTGAGTCTCCATACACTAAACATCTTAATGGTCTTGACGATGTACCTAACTCACTAGCTCTAAAAATTCTTGGCATTACTAAACTCATTTTTCCTCCTTATTTGACTAAAAATTACTTTTTATTTTTATTCTTTCTTTTATTTCTATTTTTTCAGGGAAATATTTTTCCATTATTTCTATGAAGTTTATTATTCTGTTTTTTAAATGATTATATTCTTCTGCTTTATATTTGTATCTACCATTTAAAAAAGCATTCAAAAAAGAATAATGAACTCCTAATCTTTTAGCTAGTTTTCTTTGTGATAATCCTAAAGATAATAATTTTGATTTTATTGCTACATTATCCACAATTTTCTACCTCCTTTTTGCTAAAATATTATTAAAAATGTAACAGTTACTTTTGTAACAGTTACTTTTGTAATTATTATTTTTATAACTGTTATTATTTTATTGTGGATTTCCGACAATGTCAATATATTTTAGTCGGAAAAATTTACATTTTTGGAGAATTTTTTTATGGAAGTTTTAGGAAATAGAATAAAATTAGTAAGAAAACAATATAATCTTACTCAAGAAGAGTTTTCTCAAAGAATAGGTATATCAAGAAATAGATTGTCGGAAATAGAAAAAGGTGAAAATCCTAATGATAGTGTTTTGATTGCTATATCTAATGTTTTTAACATAAACCTAAACTGGTTGAAAACAGGTTTTGGTGAGATGTATGATAAAGAAAATATTGATAAATTATTAAATACTTTTGACAATTATACAGTAGCAGTTTTAAAAATGATGCAAGAGATGTCAGAGGAGGAGAAAAAAGATTTTTGTGAATGGGTTAAAAAAGAGAAACAGTTTTTTGAGATGAAAAGGGAGTTAGAGGAGTTAAAGAGGATGAAGACTGGATAAGTTTTAGAGTTTTAAAGATATATATTTTAAATAGTTGTAAGAATTGGATATAAAGTAATTTTTAAGCTAGAGAGATATTGTAAGAGATGATAAAATAATTAACATAAAAAAATAGAAAAATAATACAAAATGATATAAAGCTGATTGGTCAAGCAAAAAGACTTAAGGTTGATATTTTTATTAGTAATGATATAGATTGTGAAAAAATCTTTGAAGAGCTAAAGAAAATTAACATGGTTAACTTTGATTTTTTTAATATAAAAACAGAAGTAAATACTAAATTTGGGATTTTTCCAAATATAAATATAAGTGATATAAGTGATACAGTTTTCAAAAATTTTTTCAATAAATAAATAAGAAAATAGTAATAAGTTTCTAAGTATTTCTAATTTTCTGACAGAATAGTTTAAACTGATAAAATTTGCCAAAATCTTTTTCATAGTATTTAGTAAGAGTAAAGAAAACAGATTCAGGTGATACAAAATTATCAATTTTTTTAATATTGTAAAAGAATAATTTGTAATTTCGATTAGATATAAAGGTATAAAGTTTTTTCCAGAGAACAATTCTAAAAGAAGGTGGTATTAAAATAGAATTGGAGAAGGTATAGATGTAATCTTTAGATTGAAGTTCTTTGGGAATAATAATTTTGGATAATTCTAATAGAATAGACAAAGCCCAAGTATCAATAGGAGTATTAGAATTTAGTATTATAGTATAGTTTTTTGATGTGGAATAATAATTTTTAATAGGTAAAATTTTTAAATCAATATTTAGCTTATAGAGTAAAATTTGAATTTGTCTAAGAGAATTAAAGGAGAGTGTTCTTAAGTTGTAATGTTCAATAAAATTAATAGCAGATTTTTCAGGATTAAGCTCAAATAAAAATTTTTCTAAAGTAATCATACTAAAGTATATACCAAAGAATGAATATTTTAAATATTGCTTGAATAAAAAATAATAGAAAAATATTGTATAAATATGGAAATATTTAGAATTAAATTATCAAATTTACAAGAAAGTGATAAATATTTGGACTTTAGTGTAATAGCAATAACAGAAGGATACATTGATAGAGGTTCATATAAGATATATTTTTCAGAAGAGGTATTAGATAAATATGCAAAAGATTTAAAAGGTAAACCAGTATTATTAGATCATATACAAGATGTATCAAATGTTATAGGAGTAGTAAAAGATAGCTATTATGATAGAGAATTAAAAGGAATAATAGCACAGTTAAGAATAAGCAAAATAGGTAATGAGAAAATAGTAAACTTATTACAATTAGATCCAAGACCAATAACAGATGTTTCAATAGGAGCATTAATTACAAAAGAGAAGATACAAGAAAATATTTATCAAATAAATAAAATAGAATTTAAAGAGATTTCAATAGTTTTTGAAGGTGCTGATAAAAATGCAAAGATTATTTTAAAGGAGGATAAAATGGATATTGAGAATTTAACAAAAGAGAACGTAAGATTATCAAAAGAATTAGAAAATGTGAAATTACAACTAGAAGTAACTAAAAAAGAGCTAGAAGAATTTAAAGAACTTGCTAATATAGGAAAAAAATACAAAGAGCATTTAGAAAAAGAAGCAATAAAATTTGTCAAATTGGTAGAAGGTGAGCAAAGTCCATTACTAAATTTATTAGAGAAAGCAGATATTAGTACATTAAAAGATATTGTAGAAAGCTATAAACTGAAAGCTCAAAAAGAATATACTCCTTCTTCTGTAAAAACAAATGAGGATGAGCCATTAACACAAGAAAAACTATCAAAAATGTCTTACAAAGAATTATTAGCATTAAAAAGTAAGTTCTAAAATATTGCTTGAATAAAAGATAAAAAGTTTGCTACTTTGGATATAGGATAATGAAAAGGAGAAATAAATGCCAACAATAACAAGTGTAACAAATCCTCAGTTATTTCCATTGTATTATGAAAAGAAATTATTAGAATATGTAAAAGAGAATTTAGTTGTATTAAGATATGGACAGAAATATAGTTTTCAAACTCAAAGTGGAAGGACAGCAAGATTTACTCGTTTTGTTCCTCTAAGTGTATCAACGACACCGATAACAGATTTACCGACCCCAACTAGTGGAGCATCAATAAGTTCTCAATATGTAGAAGCTAGTATAAATGAGTATGGGAATTATATAGATTTAGATGAATTTTCAGACATAACAGCATTTACTCCACTTTTAGATATTTCAACAGATTTACTTAGTTACAATTCACAACAAGTATTAGATAAAGTTGGGATGAATGAAATAACAAATGGTACAAATGTAATATATGCTGGAGGAGTAACATCAAGAAGTTCATTAGATGGAACAAAATTAATAAGTCAATCAAATATTAGAAATGCCGTTAACTTACTACAAAGGCAGAATATACAGCCTTATGAAGATGGATATTATGTATGTTTTATTCATCCTGATAAATTATTAGAGTTATTTACAGAAAATAATTTAATAACACTTGCGAATGCAAAATTGGATACATTTGAGAAAGGAGTAGTAGCTCAAGCATTTGGAGTAAAATTTGTAATAACAACAGCAATGCCAATAGTTACAAATGGAGGAACACCTCCCAAAGATGTATATTTAACAATGGTAATAGGTAAGAATTCTTATGGAGTAGTAGATTTAGATGGAAATTCAATACAAATGTCATTTACAAATTTAGACAAATTAGGAAGAATAAAAACAGTTGGTTGGAAAGCATACTTTACAGCAAAAAGACTTTATGAACCTGCACTTGTAAGAATAGAATCAAATTGAGGAGAGTTTTATGAAAGTCCTTGTAGATAAAGATACTAAAGTATGTATAAATGGTAAAGATTTATTAATTGAAAGTGGTTCTTTAGAATTAGAGGAAAATATTGCTCAAATATTAATAAATGCTGGGTATGCCAAAGAAATAGAAGAAAAAAAGAGTAAAAAATGATAACAATAAATGATGTAAAAGATTTTATAGAAACAGCCGCTAGTGATTTTAATGATAATCAAATTCAAAATTGTATAGATATTGCTCTTTTAAGATTTCAGGCTATAAAAAAAGTTTCTCCAGAAAATAATCCTATTGATAAAAAGATACTTGTATTACTAGCAGTATCAGAACTTGCAAATTCTGTAAATCTGTATTGGAAAGGACAAGATAAGACAAATATTATAAAAACAAAAGATGTAATAGCTGAAGTAGAAAGACTTTTAAAAGTATCTTCAAGTATGCCTATTGGATTTATTAATATTGAGGTTTAAAATGAATATTAATTTAAATGAAAATCTAAATAATGCAGTAAAAGAAGCTGTATCAAAAACAGCTTTTCAATTTGAAAGTGAACTTTCAAGAGTTTTTCAAACTGAAGGTAGAAGTTTAGACATTAGCTGGGCTGATTACAAAAATGATAAATATTTTAGAAATAAAGTTTTAAGTGGTTTTTCAGAGAAAAAATTACATAAAACTACTTCATTAGCTCAATCTTTTTCTCATATTTTAGATGGATACAAAGCAAAAGTTGGAACTCCAGTAAAATATGCAAAATATCATGAGTTTGGAACAAACAAAGTTGTATCAAGACCATTTTTTAAACCAATTTTAGATTACTTTGTTAATGAAAATATTTTTTCTAAGTTTTTAAAAGAGGCTTTGGAAAATATACAGGAGTAAATTATGTTTCAACAGTTAGAAGATAGTATATTAGAAATATTACAAAATAATAATATTGACACTTTAGCTTGGTCAGGTAAAGCTGAAGAATTATTTTTAATTCCAAAAAAATTACCAGCTGTAAGATATATATTAGAAAATGTTGATTTTAAAGAGCAATTAAGTTTAAATCACTATACTGTAAATGCAAAGTTTTCTTTACTTGTATTTTTTAGAAGTTTAAAAGAAAAAGCTCAAGGTGCTTATTCTTTAATAGAAACTATTATTAATAACTTATGTACTACATTGCCTTTTGGTTTTAGTTTATCTTTATTAAGTATTGATTTACTTTACCACCAAAGTTCTGAATTTTGTTATCAAATAAAGTTCAATGCTAATGGTAAATATATTATTTCTATACCTGAAGAAGAATTAGTTAGAAGAATTACTACTTACCAAGGTGATGATATTATTTCCGATGTTTTCTCTATAGGAGGATAAATGAAAAAGTTTATTGTTAAAATTACTTTTCCTACAGCTTTAGAATTTGATAACAATACATATTATCTTTTCACAAATAAAGAAATTGAATTACCTGATAATGAAATTATACAAACATATTTACAATTAGGTTACCTTCAAGAAATTGAAGAAAAAAAGAAAAAAATAGAAGTTAAAAATTAAGGAGGATATTATGCCAAATTATTTACACGGTATTGAAACTATTGAAGTTTTAAAAGGACCTGTTCCAGTAAGAGAAGTAAAAAGTGCAGTAATATTTTTAGTAGGTACAGCACCAGTTCAAAATACAATACCTTCAGGAGTATCATCAGCAGATTGGTATAATCAAGTAGTAAACCAACCAATATTAATATTGAATAGAGAAGATGCGGTAAAATATTTTGGAAATTTAACAGTAGGTTATACAATACCTTATGCTTTAGATGCAATATTTGACCATGGAGGAGCTACTGTAATAGTAGTAAATGTATTTAATCCAGTAACACATCTAGTTTCAGGAACACCGAATCCATCAGCAGTAACAGCGACAGATATAATAGGCACTATAAATTCAACAACAGGAGTAAGAACAGGATTTAAACTAGTAGATGAACTGTATTCGAGGTTTGGATTTACAGCAAAATTATTATTATGTCCACTTTATTGTGAGACAGCAGGAGTTCAAGCAGAAATGTTACAAGTAGCAACAAATATTAAGGCAATGGCATTAATAGATGCTCAAGCTGGTTTAACAGTTCAACAAGTATTAACAGCAAGAGGTACAGGAGGTTCTTTAAATACATCATCATATAGAGCAATAATTTGTTATCCAAGAGTGAAAGTGTATGATACACAAGAAAGATTAGACCCACTTTCTTCAAGAATAGCTGGATTAATAGCAAGAACTGATCATGAAGAAGGATATTGGTTTTCACCTTCAAATAAAGAAATATTAGGTATTGTAGGAATAGAAAGACATTTAACAGCATCATTGAATAATCCTTTATCACAGACAAATATTTTAAATGAAAATGGAGTATTAACAGTATTTAATAGCTTTGGTACAGGCTTTAGGGCTTGGGGAAATAGAAGTGCATCTTTTCCTTCATATACAGATCCCAAGAACTTTATTTCTGTAAGAAGAACTGCTGATATTATAGCTGAAAGCATAGAATTTTCTACAATGCAGTATCTTGATAAACCTATACCAGTTGTAATTGATGCTGTATTATCAACAGTAAATTCTTTTATTAGAACACTAATAGGAAGAGGAGCTTTAATTGATGGGAAATGTATATTTCCAAAAGATAAAAATCCTTCAACAAATCTAGCAAATGGACATTTAACATTTTCTTATGAAATTATGCCACCAACTCCAGCTGAAAGAATGACTTTTGAACAAGTTATTAATACTGATTTACTTAATAAATTGGTAGGTGCATAATGAATGAAAAAATTAAAGCTAAACTTTATGATATTTCAGAAGAAATAAATACTATTGTTTTAGAAAGAAAATATATTATTGAAAGTGTGATTAGTATATCAATAAGTTTAGATAATTCTTATCTCAATGAATTGATAAATGTTGAAAAATTATCAGATTTAGCAAATAAACTTCATAAATTAACTTTAAAGCTAAATTACCTTATTTCAGAAAAAGAAAGATTAAAAAAAGCTCTAAATTTAGAAAATATTTTTTGTAAAAGGAGTGTAGATTATGGCATCAATTGAAATATCAAAAGTTTTCAATGCAAGAGTATATATAGATAATATTGATTTTATAGCTAAAGCTGAAGAAGTAGATTTACCAAAAGTAAAATTTAAATTTTCTGATACAAAAGCATTAGGTATATATGCTGAAAGTGAATTACCAACTGGGCTTGATAAATTAGAATCAAAAATTAAATTTAATTCAGTCTATCCAGATTTTGTAGGTTTAGCTGCTGACCCTTTTAAATCAAGAACAATTATAATAAAAGCACCATATCAAGTATGGACTTCTGAAGGAGTATCTAAAACAGCTCCATTAAAAGCTGAAATAAAAGGTTTTTTTAAAGAATATGATACTGGTAAATTAAAAGGTAGAGATAGCTCTGAATCTGAAGCTACCATTTCTGTTCTCTATTACAAGTTAGAAGTAGATAACAAAGAAATTATTGAAATTGATGTATTAAATAATATTTATAAAGTAAATGGTGAAGATAAATTAAAAGATTACAAAACTGTAACAGGAGGATAATATGGATAATCAATTACAGCATGTAATTTTGTCAAATGGCAAAATTGCAAACTTCAGACAAGCTAAAGGAAAAGATTTATTCGAAGTTCTTAGATTAGCTAATGGAGAACCTTCTGATATTACTAAATTACTTCTTGCTAGAATAATAACCATTGAAGAAAAAAATATCACTGAATTTGATATTGATGATTTACCTCTTGAAGATGTATTATTATTAATTGAAAAACTTAATTCTTTATACCCTTTTTTATCACAGAAAAAGAAATAATTATCTTGATAAAAGAAGGTAAATTTTCATATACAGATTTATCCCAAATGGATTATCAAGAGATAATATTTTGGCTAAAAGCTCTCTCTAATTATTTTGAAAATATTAAGGCTGATTTAGATGAGTAACTCTTTTGATTTTCTTATTAATATACGGGTTGTTAATAATTTCTCTAATGAATTATCAAGATTACAAAATAATCTTAATGGATTACAAAATAATATATCTAATACAAATAATTCCTTAGGTAATTTATCTAATACTCTAGCAAACATAGCAAATATTACAGCTTTTACCACTGCCTTTAAAGGAATTACTGACTCATATATGAGCTTAGAAGATGCTCAAATAAAATTAAAATCTTCTTTTATGGAAGCTGGAGACTCTGCTTTAGAACTTGATAATAGAATACAAGCTATTTCTGATAAAGCTATTGAATTAGGTAATAAATTACCAGGTAACACTGCTGATTTTTATCAAATGGCTTCTGCTATGAAACAACTAGGATTAGAAAGTGAAACTATTGCTAAAGGAGGTCTTGAAGCAGCAGCTAATTTAGCTGTTGTTTTAAATATTTCATACCAACAAGCAGCTGTCTCTACAGCTAAGTTTATTGATCAATTAGGTATTGCAAAACAAGATGCTGTTGAATTTACTGATGTAATGCAAAGAATAGGTCATACTGGTGTTGAAATCAAAGATATGTCTTTAGCTTTTGAAAATGCTACTGGTTCTTTAAAAGCTATTGGATGGCAAGGACTTAAAGCTTCCAAAGAATTAGCTCCTATGATTGCTATGTTATCTAAACTACTAGGAGGAGGTTCTACTGCTGGAACTGGTATAAGTAATCTTATTGGCACTTTAGCTAATTCTAAACAACTACAAGAAATTAACCAAGAACTATCTAAATTTGGTATATCCTTAGATTTACTTGATAATAAAGGACAATTTATTAAAGATCCAGCTTTAATGATAGGACAAATTGATAAAATATCACAAGCTCTAAAAAAAGGTGTTATCTCAGAATCTCAATTAATATCCCTATCTTCTAAATTCTTCGGACAAGGTGCTGGTGCTGATGCTTTTCTTGTTTTAGCTAAAAGTGGCATTGAAGGTTATAACCAATTCACAAATCAAATATTAAAACAAGCTTCTTTACAGAAAAGAATTGAAGTTATTTCTTCATCACTTAAAAATACTTTAGAATCATTAAGCGGTACTTTTAGTAATTTACTTGCTACTATTGGCTCTGCTATTGCTCCTGTTCTAAATTCTTTTGCTAATTCTCTTAATAATATTATAACTAAAATATCTAACTTCCTATCCTCTAATAAACAAGTTAATTCTATTATTGCTTGGACTATTACTGGATTTGCTACTTTAGTAACCTCCATCTCTGCTATTAGTTTAGCTATACCTATCTTTACTCATACTTTCGGACTTCTTAAAACTGTATTCTCTCCTTTATTTACTGTTTTTAGAACTATTTTCACATATATCCCTGTTGTTATTGCTACCATTAAAAGTCTGTCTATCGCTTTTGTATCAAATTTACCAATTATTATAGCCTCTATTAAGTCCTTCGCTGTTGCATTATTGACTACTCCAATAGGCTTGGCAGCTTTGGCAATAGCTGGAGCCGCTATTTTGATAATAAAGTTCTGGAAACCTATATCCTCTTTCTTCAAAGGTGTTTTTCTAGGTATAAAACAATCTATAGCACCAACTTTAAAACCTTTATTAGATTCTTTTCTAAATTTTACAAAATCAATATTTAATTCTGTTAAAACTTTATTTCCTATTATTATACCTATTTTTAATACTGTTACTTCTTCTATTATGTCTTTTTTCAAACCTCTTGATTATACAGGTAAAACAGCTCAAAATTGGGGAAAGATTGTAGGACAATCTATAGGTAAAACTTTAAATTTTATTATCAATATTGCTTCTTCTTTCTTTAATGCTGGTGCTAATATCATTAATTCCTTAACTCAAGGTATCAAATCTGTAATTAATAAACCTTTTGAAACAATGAAAAATGTCGTATCTAAAGTTAGAAACTTGTTACCTTTCTCTCCAGCTAAAGAAGGTCCTTTAAAAGATATTCATAAAATCAGATTAGTTGAAACTATAACAGAAAGTATAACAAGTAATCCATTAATTGAAAAATTTCAGTCTATTTTAACTAAAGTAAGAAATTTAAATGTCACAAAACCAATAAGTAACTATACACAAGTTTTAGAACCAATGAAAACTACTTTAAGTCCATTGATACAGACTATAAAACAAGTAGTCATTCCAGCTAAAACTTCTG
>JANWZV010000014.1:26080-30992 GCA_025061805.1 Candidatus Dojkabacteria bacterium
AAACAAGTAGTCATTCCAGCTAAAACTTCTGTTAACCCTTTATTCCAGACTATAAAGCAAGTTATTGAACCAATGAAAACTACTTTAAGTCCATTGATACAGACTATAAAACAAGTTATTGTTCCTTATGAAAATAATATATCATCTTTAATTCAACCAATAAAACAAATTATTGAACCTCCAAGTTCTAATAATCTTACTTTAAAACAACAAAGCTTTCAATTAAAAAACACTAACTTAACAGATAAACCTAAACAAAACATTATTACTGTTAATCTAGGTGGTATTACAATTAATGGTAATCCTGATAAAAACCAAATAAACCAAATGACTACTGATATTGAAAAGCAAATTTCTTCTGTACTATCTAAAATACAAAATAAATCTATTAGAACTGCTTTTTAAAATATTGCTTGAATAATATTTTTATCATCAATACACTAAATTATATATGCTTAAGGATTTACTTTATTTAAAATGTGAAACTTTAGAAAATTTACTTGATACTTTTGAACAACCTTTGCAAGATTTAATAAACAAAATTTCAAGTAATATTATCTATTCCAATATTGAAAATATTAATGAAAATTTACTTGATATTTTAGCCATTCAATTTAATGTTGATGGTTATGATTTAGCTACTAACATTGAAGAAAAAAGAAACATTATTAAAAAATCTATTTTATTACATAAACATAAAGGAACTCCATTTTCAATAAAAGAAAGCATTAAAGCTCTAGGTTATTATGATTGTCAAATATTTCAAGATAAACAACCAATATTATATAATGGGCAATATTACTATGATAACAGTTTTATTTATTCAGACACTACTAGATGGGCTTTATTTGATGTAATTGTTGATATTGGAGAAACTAAATCATTAACTTCTACAACTATTAATAAACTTATTAATTTAATAAATCAATACAAAAATGAAAGAAGTCATTTAAATGATTTATCTTTTAAGTCTACTTTATTTGATAATTTTGATAATTTTGTTGATAGTTTATATACATTATTAACCATAATCTATGATGATTTATTACCTTGGGGTACTAGATATAATGGCACAATAACATATAATCAAGGGAGAGAAAAATTATTTGATGGAAGTATTTATTATAATTCGCAATATGATTTTTCTCAATTTATCTCCTATGGCTTTATATATAATAATAATCAAGATAATTGCTTTATTAATTTTGATTTAATATCCTCTGATGAAGTAAAAGCTAATATTTTATTTGATGGACAATTTAGATATGACAATATTTTATCTTATGGTAATAATCAATTACCTGCTATTGAGATTCAAAACTTTGATTTAAATCTCAATACAAATGAAAATTATTCATTTGAAATGACTGAAAATCTTTATAATAATTTAGATTTAACTTTAAACGATTTACATAAACCTAATCTATCTTATGATGGCACAATAACATATAATCAAGGGAGAGAAAAATTATTTGATGGAAGTATTTATTATAATTCGCAATATGATTTTTCTCAATTTATCTCTGATGGCTTTGTATATAATAATAATCAAGATGCTTATTTTATTAATAGTAATTTAGAATATTCTGACAATTGTCAAATATTACCAAGATATGACGGTAATTTTTATTATCATAATTTCTTTTATGGCAATAATAATTTCTGTGCTATTGATACTCAAATGAACTTAACTATTAATAAATCATTTAAGTACAATGGAATATATAATTACTTTGGTTTAAAACAAGATGAAATAAATCTTTATAATTCTTCTATTTACTATAATGGACAACATTACTACAAAGAATCCATCAGCTATATAGGTAATATTCAATCTATGGAGTATGTTTAATGAATTTAAGAGATAATATCTTATTGCAAGGTGTTTTTGAACTAAAAATCTTCAAGAAAGGAATATTAATTGAAAATTACAAAGATAAAAATCTTATTGTTAATACTGCTAAAGAAGCTCTTTCTAAATTAATTGCTGGTTCTGGAAGTGGTAAAATTATTACTAAAATAGGTTTTGGTACAAATGGTTTAGGACCTACTCCAGATGATACATCTTTAACTTCTTCTTTTGTAAAAAATATATCCTCATATAATTTTCCAGCTATTAATCAAGTTAGATTTAATTGGACATTATTAGATAACGAAGCTAATGGAAAACAAATACGAGAATTTGGGCTTATATGCTCTGATAATACTCTTTTTGCAAGGAAAACAAGAGGTGTTATTGAAAAAGCTGATGATATTTCCCTTCAGGGAACTTGGACTATTATTTTTTAGGAGGAATTTATGGCTAATTTAACTGAAACTACTACTTGGGAAAATGGTATTTATCAAATTGAAACTACTGATCCTGTTTTAGGAGGTGCTAATGGCATTGCTAATATACAGGCTAAACAATTAGCTAATAGAACTAAATGGCTTAAGCAAATTGCTGATGAAGTTGTTAATGCAAGAGGAAACTATAATAATTTAGATGAACGATTAGACCAATATGATGCTTATACTCCTGAAAATCAAAATAATATTATCTCTTTCTCTATGTATGCTTTAGAAATTATCAATACTTTAGCACATGAAATTGATAACATAGAAAAAAGACTTATTATTCAAGGTTCCACTTTCATAAAAAATAAATATGTTACTTCTGGTTTTACTCTTACTAAAGCTGATATTAGAGCATTACATCTTTCAAGAACTGCTACAGTCACATCTGGTAATTTCTCTACTGCTAGAATTAATGGTGAAATTATTTCTTTAGATGATGATGACTACCATGTTTCTGTCCCAACTAATGAAACCTCTCAACCTAAAGTATATTATGCTTACCTTAAAAAACAAAATGATAATTCTTATAGAGTTGATTTAGCTCAATCTGTTCCTAATGATGCTTTATTACTTTATACTCTTAATATCCCTGCTAATGATACTGCTTCAAATCTAAATTCTGTTACTTTAACTGATAATAGAATTATACAAGCTGATAATTCCTGGATTACTAACTTTACTCCTTCTTCCTATGTAGCTTTACCTTTTACCCTTTTAAACAATACTTACACTGTTTTATTGGAAATTGAAAGTGCTACTAATATCGCTGCTATTAGTAGATTATATGTTAAAAACAAAGCTACTAATGGCTTTAATATTGAAATGCTCGGAACTGCTGACAATGTTCAAGTTAAATGGACTGTTATTAATAATTCTTAAAGGAGAACTTTATGAATATCTTACATATTAATTATGGTAATAAAATACCTTTTCAAATCAATGGTAATACTATTACTTTTAATCAAATCTATTCTGTTAATTGTCAAGAAAGACAATCTGATACTCAAAAAATTGTTAATCTTTTCATAAATGAAAATATTATCTCTGAAATACCTAATGGACAATATATCGCTAATATTATTATTCCACCTAAAAGATTTTTTCTTGATGAAAACTATCAAATTCAAGAATTTGATTTTGATATTAACTCTTTAACTTTACTATTATGGGCTATTTAAAGAGGTATTTATATGCCAATTACTATCTCTATTCCTGATACACTAAGACAATCTGTAGAAGCTGCAAGCGGTGGAAGAAACACTGTCTTGTATGATATCAAAGGTTATCCCTCTGTTATGTGTGTTATCCCTAAATTTAATCTACAAGATATAGATACCTCTTTAGGTACTGGTGTTCATCCAGCTTTCCTAGTTAATGGTGTTGAAAAACCTGAAATCTTTGTAGGTAAATTTCAATCTATTGTTCATGATAATTTAGCTTTATCTTTACCTAATCAATCCCCTACTGTTAGTATTAATTTTGACAATGCTAAATCTAGAGCTACTGATAAAGGTACTGGTTGGCACCTTACTAATGTTTTCGAATGGTCAGCTATTACTATGTGGTGTATGAAAAATAATTTTCAACCTAGAGGTAATACTCAAAACGGTAGAAGTAATGAAGCTCAATATGAAACCGGTAGAAGAATTGATAATAAACCTCCTGGTGATTCCTCTGGCACTCCTAGAATTTTATCTGGATCAGGACCTATGAGCTGGTATCATAATAATACTCCTTTTGGTTTAGCTGACTTAGTAGGTAATGTATGGGAATGGACTGATTTACTTAAAACTAATAATGGACAAATTTTTTGTCCTTCTGACAATCATTTTACTTTATCTGAAGTAAATTGGACAGCTAGAAATATTTATTTTAATTCCTCTGCTCCTGATAATCCTAACTCTACTCTTGAAAATGTAGGGCAACCTATTATTGCTAATTCTGTATCTAATTCTGTTAATGAAGATAGCACTAGCATAGCATGGAAAAGCATGTCTGTTACTGCTACTAATTCTGATTTACAATTAATTAGACAATTACTTATTGCTCCTTCATTAACATCTTCAGGACAATTATTTGAAAATGCTAAAGGACATGTTTTTATGCGTAACTCCAGTGAAAGAATGCTTATGAAAGGCGGTAGTTATCAAGATGGTAATAATGCTGGTTTATTTGCTAACTCCTTATTATACATAAGAACTAACACCTTTGCTACTGTAGGTTTTAGAATCTCTTATATATCCTAATATTTTTGTCCTACTTAATCCTAACTAATCCTATTTAATCCTATTAAACTGTTGCATTTTAGTGAAATACTTATTTGTAAAGTAATGTAAATGTTTCACTCGTAACCTGAAAACCTTATATAACCTTTATTCTAAAATTGATAAGTGTTGCATTTCGAGTGGAAAATTATAGATTTATTTATAAAGAATATAATTTAAAGATATATTAAGATACAATAACAATTTAATATAGCAACAATAAAAAATATCATTTTTTTCTACTTCATTCAGCATACTTTTGATTCTTTGTAAAATTTTATTTATTTATTTATCTTTTATAAGAAAAGCTT
>JANWZV010000150.1 GCA_025061805.1 Candidatus Dojkabacteria bacterium
AAAGTCTATGTCATATTTGATCCCGCCACCAGTCCAAAACATGAATTCCCAATTACGTTTAAAGTCATTATTTTCTCGCCATTGTTTTCTATAATAATTGTATTCTCCTAAAAGCAAAATATCATATCTATTGTGTTTTTTGGTACCATAATATGAAATATCACCAACAGAAATTGAGGCATCAAGATCGAGCCCAGCAAATGTGCCATTCAGCTCCATTGCTATTTCACGTGGGTCAACGTCAGTTACACTTTTTTTAAATTTTGTTGAGTATAAACCAGTAATAATGTGAGTTTTTTTGTTTAACATATTATAAGTTATTATGACGCCTTCGCCGATTGCGTTTCTGTCTGGACTCATTAGCAAACTGTATGAAGTTGAAAAAAGGTTTTCTTCTTGAGAAGCATGAACAAATTTTGCACAAATTAGAATGCAAACAAGAGCTGTCGTTATGCTCTTCATATCATTAACTTTGAATTTTAAATTATTCTATCAATATATTATATTTTAGTTATTATTAAATTGATATTAAAGTTGCGATGCAAAACGTTGTTTCAATGTCTATATTTATGTATGATATATAAACATCTGCTGGTATTGCTGTATCACATTTTTGTGTTGAGCGGCGCGTGTTATATTGTGTATTGGAAAAATGCCAGTTACTGGTGGTTAATTGTTGCAGTATATATGTGTTTAGTGTATAAAACAGCGGTTTATGGAATAGATAACGATGATGACAAAAAAGGACCAGATAAACCAGCTTTTGCTAGATAAACAAGAAGAACTTGCCCATCTTGGCAATCTTGAACAATTAAAAAAATACCTTAATGAAGAATTTAAAGAGCTTGATTTGTCAAACGGCTGGGATAAGATTGAAATTAAACCTAATGATAATGTTTTGCCCAACCCAAATAATATTTTGCTTTATTATTTAATTGGAACTCATGAAAAACCAGCAAAATTAGAACATTACTATGAGGGCGATGGCGATATTTGTGATATTGATTGCTTAGATGGTGAAACACTTGTCTTTGCTAAAACTGCTTTTTCAAATGATGAAACAATAGTCAAAATTTCTGAATTAAACGTTGGAGATTACATAAAAGATGATTGCGGTAATTTTGTAGAAATTATTGCAATCTCTAAAAGAAAACGCAAACCAAATGAGCGATTATACAGAATAGTTTGGGATGATTTAAGCACTACTATTTGTTCTTCTGAACACAAATGGTTACATGATGCAGATGTTATTACAACTTATGAGTATTCATTAA
>JANWZV010000151.1 GCA_025061805.1 Candidatus Dojkabacteria bacterium
TAGATGAATGTGCACATTTTAGTAGAGAAATTGACAATTTATTGGAAAAAAATAATTATTTTGGTATTAATATTTCAACATTAGAAGTTTCTTCTCCTGGTCTTGATAGATTATTAAAAACAGATGAAGACTTCTTATGGGCAAAAGATAAAACTATAAAAGTTAAATTTATAAATGATTTAAATAAGAAAGAAGTAGTTGAAGGAAAACTTTTTTCTTTTGATAATGAAAAATTAGAGTTACTTAACAAAAAAAATAAAAAAATAGAAATCAAAAGGAATAAAATAGAATCAGCTAAAAGAGTAATGATTTTTTCTGAAATAAAACCAAAAGAAAAGATATTATAAACTATAATCTAGTTATAATCTGCTCTTTATGATTTTTTTATACATTTATATATGCAAAAGAAAAAGCTGGAAAAAATACAATAATAGTTTTTGTAGGATTTTAATCCTTGTTTAGGTTATATATATGCAAAGGTTCAAATTAACAGAACTATAGAATAAATACTTTTTTGTTTCAATCCCAGTTTAGGTCTGTATATGCAAAAGATAAATATTCATTTAATGCTTCAGAAAATTTTATTGATTTCAATTCCTGTTTAGGTTATATATACAAAGGTATATTAATCTTAGCTTGAAAAAATATTTAAAAAATACTTGAATAAATAAATTGAATTGTTTTATAATATTGAAACGAAATAATATCAAGTATTATAGGTATATTATAGTTATGATGAAATCAGAATTATTGTTAGGCTTTTTAAAAAAACTAAAAATAAATTAAGCAATTTTGATATAAAAAAAGAGCTAAGATTATCACAAAAAGAATTTAAAGATAAAATAAAATTATTGGGATTAAACTTTTATCAAATAAAATCTTTAGTTAATAGTAAAAAAGGGAATTTAATAGCAGATTTTGTGTTAATACCTTCGTACGGAAATAGTTTTGTATTTCCATATAATCCGATATATGATTATAACAATAATAAATATACAAATTGTTTGGTATTACTTTTTATAGCATTTGAGAGTGAGGACAAAATATATCCAATTTTATTTGATTATTGGATTAGTGAGATATATTATGAAGATAAAGATAAATATTTATCGAAAACAGATATATTTATTAAAGCAATAAAATATATAATAGAGAAAGGGCTTAAGGCAGAAAATATTTTATTAGATGCAGGATTTCTAAATAAAGAAGTATTACAACAAATATCTAAAATAGGTTTAAATATAGTTATAAGGTGTCCGAAATCAAG
>JANWZV010000152.1 GCA_025061805.1 Candidatus Dojkabacteria bacterium
GATCATTAAATTTATATGTTGTTTGAAATTCTTGAAATTGAATAAATGATGGACTTCTATCAATTGGTGAAGTTGGATATTTAGGACTTGTATATAAGTTATTGTCTTGTTGGATAATATTGAATACAACATATTCATCTGATATTGGAGAAGGATTAATAGAATATGAAGGAAATCCATCAATAAAATCAAACAAATCTCTATGTAATATGAAAAATACATAACTAACATTTGCAACTGATTGAGATGTAACAAATCTGACTAATTTATCACGTGGTTCATAGAAAAAATATGGAGCACAATTTGCAGGAAATATTCCTGAAGGCAATAAATTATAAGCATTTAGGAAAATGTCATTAAGAAGCGCTATAAAATCATTAATATATGTTGGTTTAGCTGGAGCAGTAGAAGTATAAACATAATAATTACCAACAAATCCAAAACCTGGAACAAATGAAGTTGCATAAAAGAATCCGCCTCTAATATTTGCTGGGTTTATTCTAGATAGATCATAACTTGGAATTTCATCAAGAGGACAAGAAAATCTAATAATTGACAATTTATAATTATTTGCATGTTCAATAATTGGTTTTTCAAGTGCAACATCTATCTTTGCAGGGATATGATCAGTTGAGTTATTATACAATGATAGGTTAATGTAAAGATTATCGACATCACCTTCTATACTGTAATTTGAAGACATTTATATATATATATTATTTATGAGATAATTATATTTGAATAATCAATCTAATTCCAGGTGTTGGGATTAATGTTCTGTATTTTTTATTTTTTCTAGGTTGGAATTGTCTAGCTCTATAAAAATCTTCAGTTACATCAATTTTATTATATTTAAAACCATGACTTTTTAACCAACTTATTGCATCTTTTTTAGTATAATAATCTTTTTTGAAAAGAATACTTTGGATTTTACTAGTTCGTTTACGTGTACGACGTTGTTGGACTTTTCTACGTGTACGTCTTTGTTGGACTTTACGACGACGTTTTTTTATAGTACGAGTTGAACGATGTTGAGGCATTATATATTAAATGAAGGAAACAAATATCAGTCCGGAATTATTATTTCATTAAATTAAATCCTATATTGTTGTATGAGAGGTGTGTTCAAACGCACTTTCAATCGCCAAAAAATTTTTGGGACCCTTCCTCGGCTGTTCGGCTGTTCGGCGATCATTAAATTTATATGTTGTTTGAAATTCTTGAAATTGAATAAATGATGGACTTCTATCAATTGGTGAAGTTGGA
>JANWZV010000153.1 GCA_025061805.1 Candidatus Dojkabacteria bacterium
TAAAATTCAACGACTGTTCCGCCCATGCATGAATTAATATTACGTTCAATCTTTCTAATCAAACCATCTGTTCCGTTTATGCAATATAAAACTATATTATCTTTTAGTAAAAATGCATTATAATTTTCATTATCTACATTAACTCTTAATGTTAATTTTCCGTATTTAATTGCATTTTCTAAATACGATTCTCTAATTAAAGTGTCTAAGTTAGCATACTGATCGTTATACAAATAATACCTTTTTTGTGCTATATGCACTGCTTTGAGTCTAGAAATTTCTGTTTTTTCTGAAATATATTCATGTGCTTTATTGTAACCTAAAATAGCAATTAAACTAATAATCATCAATATTGCTACCACCAGCACTAATTCCAAAAGCGAAAAACCTTTTTCTTTTTTCATATCTATTACTTTTTTAAAAATATCAATAATTGTCAAACATTTTATTTGACTATTTACATGAGAAAAATAAAATTAAAACTATGTGGAAAGATATATTTTTTGCTCTGGTGTTTTATCACTCACTTGAATCAAAAAATTTATATTTTCTTTCTCGTTTTTTTGACTTGATTTTAAATGATAGCTTTGATGAACAAACAGCAATTGAATTAACATATTATATATTAAAATGTCAGGAAAATCTAAATTCTCTTGGTTTTTATATCACTGCTCATTCATTTTTGAAATATTTTGATCCGCAATATGCAAAAAATAAAACACAAGCTCGACAATTAATGTTTGTTAAGGATATATTAAAAAACGTAATTGATTTACTACCAATAGAAGAAAAAGATAAAGAATATATTAATATATTTCATCAAAAAATGAAAAATAGAGATGAACTACTAGACAATACAAATGATTATGAAAATCTTTTAATCATAGACAGTGTATATATAGATAGCATCATGAATATTATCTTAGATAATGTTAAAGTAGATGTTTATCAAAAGTATATGAATTTCATTAATGAAATAAACAAACTTTTTTATAATATGTGTATGAGAGTATCTAATTTAGAAAAAAGGGAAATAGATGATTTTGTAGATTTGTGTAATATCAATTTATATATGAACTTTTTGTATGGAATAGCTATAGGTAAAACAAAAACATATAATCAAGAATTATTCGTTTCTCTTTTTAAAGAAGAAGAAGTAGAAACGCAAATGATACAATGTTTGCTAGATTTTAATTTATTAAAACAAACTAAAAAGAACATAAAACAAGCAATAGATAAAATTA
>JANWZV010000154.1 GCA_025061805.1 Candidatus Dojkabacteria bacterium
TGTTTAATAATTATTAAATAAAGTTAACATTGTTCTATAATCCATATTCTTTTAATTTAGCAATAGTTTTTGCTGCCGATTTATGTAAAATTCCTATACCGCCAGCATCAATCCACGGTCTGATTGATTTTTCTTTATCATCAATTAAAATAGCATTCGGTTTTGCATATTTAGCTTTTTCATTTGAACTATGTACTGTCAATACTTTTACATGACTGCCGAATTTTTCATGTACAGCCATTATTTTATCTTGGGCGACAATTGGAGCAGCTATATGTCCAGTTGCCGTTAAAATTGTTGGTTTATATTTTTTAATAAAAGACCACAGAAATTCCGCATCTGGCTTTAAATCTAAACTTTTAAAAAACCCATTTTTTATGTGTGGCGTTAGCTCTTGCCAAAGCTGTTTTTTATCCATTTCGTTCGGATATTTACCTAGCAATTCTTTAACTTTTTTATCAAAATCAAAAAGAACACCATCTAGGTCACAATACAGATCAATTTTATCAATATCTAATAATTTAATTGCTTCTGACAGTAACATACTTACGAACGCATAAAACATCAGATTCATATTTATCTACTGCTTTATGAGCAGCAATTTTTTTCTTGCCACAACGTTTATCCATTAGCGCAAAAACGCGGATTTGACTATTTTGTGATTTTATTGTTTCATCGATTGGCAGATTGATTATATTATCTAAAATTTTAACTAATTCTTTTTCACTACCTTTGAAGACAACGCCACCATCAAGCGTAATAGTAATGTTGTCTTTGTTATCGTGAACAACTACCAACGATTTAATGTCATTATGTAAAAAATCGTTTTGCCAACGAACAATAGTTTTATTCAGCATTAATCTGCTCACAATTATATCTTGAATTTTTTATCACAATTATATTATTCATTAATACTTAAATTTTTAATACGGCTGGAACAAATTCTTTTGTGTTTTTTTTGAGTTGTTAATAAAGTACGTACTCTCATAGTCATTATTAATGTACAAACACAAGGAAGCCGTTTCTTTTTGCTTCCGCTATATATTTTAGTAGATGCTGATATTTGTGTATATAATTTTTAACTCGTTTAATAATATAATAACGCATTTTTAAAATATTGTCAATATTAACTTGACTTGTTGCAAGACATTGTGTATAAAAATATGCTTTGTAAAATTTTATTAAAAAATCAACGTTATAATTTACACAGCAAATCCATTGGCGTTGC
>JANWZV010000155.1 GCA_025061805.1 Candidatus Dojkabacteria bacterium
AGACAAAATAGTAGAAGCATGCAGTATTCTTATTATAACGCATGATCATCCAGATGGAGATGCATACGGTTCAGCACTTGGATTAAAAAACTTTCTTTCTTATTATTTTCCAGAAAAAGAAATAGATGTCTTCATCAACTCTAAAGAAAACAAAAACAGGTTTGCATTTATGCCTGGTTATAATGATGTTATATATAGAAACTCAGAATGTTATGAGAATATTTTAAACAAGTCTTACGATGTTATATTTTGTTTAGATTTAGGTAAGATAAGTAGAATAAAAGATGAAAATATTATAAACCTTGTCATGAGAAATCTGGATAAAACTATTTATTTAGATCATCATGACACTTCTGAAAAAGTATTTTGCATGTTTTATTTAAATTACAAGACTGTTTCTTCTACTTCAGAACTTGTTGCTGGGTATTTTATAAAAAACATATTTGGTGATTGCGAAATCAATAAAGATGCTGCATTATGTTTTTATGTTGGAATTGTCACAGACACAGGAAAATTTAGTTATAATAAGACAAGCAAATTTACGCATATAATATCAAGCTAACTTATAGATACAGGAATACAAAAAAATTTGATAAATTATTATTTGTTTCACAGAAAGTCAATACAAGATATTGATTTCAAATACTATATGCTTAAGAACAAAACCAAGTATCATAGAGCTCTTCCTATAACTTTTTTGTTTTACGATTATGGTACTAAATTCAAATTTGATCCAAGCAGGTTTTCTATAAAAGAGGTTATAAATGAGCTATATGGATTAGAAGGAACTTTATTTGTTTTTTGCTTGGACGAAGACGTGGACGAAGAAAAGGTTAATATATCTATAACAACTATAACGGATTTTGACGTAAGTGAAATTGCGAAAATGTTTAATGGAGGCGGACATAAAGGTGCGGCAGGCGGATATTTTTTAGGCAGCATAAAAGAAGCACATAAAAAAATTATGCTTGCTATAAAGATTAAAGAAAAAGAAATAAAAGAGGCAGTTAGAAAATTCTTTGAAATTTAATATCTGTCTTCTATGCAGATTGGATTATTGTCTGAGTTGTGATCCGAGACATATAAAAATATTCTTTTCACTGATTTGTCCAACAAAATTTTAACTTCACCATTAAAAATTGTCATTTCATAAGAAAAAATTTGAAAACAACAATCTTTTCTAGAAAAGAGGTTATTTTTTTTGTATGAGAATTCAGATTTTTTTA
>JANWZV010000156.1 GCA_025061805.1 Candidatus Dojkabacteria bacterium
CAGCATCTTCATTAATTGCTGAACAATTAATTTTTTTCTTAAATTCTTCTAAATCTTTTTTAGAAACATCTCGAGTATTATTTCTATTCTTTTTGTCATAATTTATTGCTCGATAAATACATTTGAGAAAACATTGATTATCTTTGTTTTGAATGTTAATTATTACTTTTCTTTTTTCAAGAAATTCAGGAGTTTCGACATATCCTCTCGCGATTAAAAATGGAGGACGATATTCCCAAAATCTTATTACCAATGAAAGAAGTTCATCAGGTTCATTATCATACATCATAGGTTCTGATCCAACTTTTTCTAAAAGTGTCTCAAGTTCGAGATAAAAAACATCTTTAACTTTTGCAATATCATTTGCAGTATAAGTTAAATTTGATATATCATCTGTTCTTACACTAACAATATTTTCTTGTCTAATTTCTTTATTAGTTTTTGGATCAACAATTATTTTTGTTAATAAATATTTAAAACATACTTGAATTTGAATTGGAAACTTTATTTTAATATCATTAATAATGTGATTTTTTAAAATTTTAAAAATTTGATCTTTATGAGTATCCATTAGATCAAAATAATTAATATATGCATGAATATGTTCTTTTGGCATTGTTTTTTCCATCATTTCCATAAGAAAATTATCAAATGATTCTAATTTTATTTTAACAATCCAAACATAATCACCAAGTTTTGATAATGTTGAATGTTCTCTATTAATAATTTGAGTTTTTTCAATCATTTTGGAAACATTTTCAGGAATTTTTTCTGGTTGTTCTTCTTTTTTCTTTAATTCTCTTTCTTTTTCAACTTGTTTTTCTTCAACTTTCTTTAATTCTTCTTCATGTCCTGATAATTTTTGTTTTTCTAACAAAATTTCTTGAGATAAAATTTTTAATAACTCTAAAATATTATTTACAAGTTTTGATCGATCTTCTTTTTCTAATGATTCACTAATTATTTTATCATAATCTTTGTATAACTTCTCTCTTCTAGCTTCTAAATTACTTAATTGTTGATAACTCATTTTTTAATTAAAAAAACAAATTTTTAAATTGAAAATTTTTTGCGTCAATTTTTTAAATTTTTAAGAGATACAGCGATGATGTGGCTGAAAAATTTTTGACATCGATCGCGCCCTTATACATC
>JANWZV010000157.1 GCA_025061805.1 Candidatus Dojkabacteria bacterium
ATTATCACAAAAGATTAAAAAATTCGCGCAAAACATTGAAAAGTTGTGTGAAAAACAATAATAAATTAAAAAGATTAATTCTCACTGTGTTCGATAGAATGCTAACAAAAATAATGTTTATGTCTTTAAAAAACATAAACATTTAACAATAATCTAAACGTTCTTCATAAAAACAATCAAGCACTTGTTTAAAGAAAAATTCAACTTGCTCAATAACAAATTTTGACAAATCATTTTCATATTTTTTAACTAAATTTTTTAATTGGTTTATATTTGTTATAATAGTTTCAAAAGTATTATTAAAAATAAATTTTTCAAGATATAAATTTAATTTTTTATCTAATTTTTCTTTTAATTTATTATTATCTTTTTTTACAATTCCTTCGATTTCGTTCAATAACTTAGTTTTAGCATCCATTTTTTATTAACTTTTTTATTTCTTTAAGACTTTAATTTTTTAAATCAATTTTAAATTTCAAAAAATTTTTAAAATTGTGCAAAATCCAAAAATTTTTCAAAAGTTCAAAAATTTCAAAAATTTCAAAAATTCCAAAAGTTCAAAAATAATGTTTATGTCTTCTTAAAAACATAAACATTTATTCGGTTTTTTGTTTTCCTTTGTTAATTATTCTGCATCTTTGTTCAATAATTTTATTTAAAATTTTTATATGATTGAATGGAAATTTTTTATAAATTTTTTCATCTTTATTTATAAAATAATCTTTAGGAATTCTACATCTTAACAATTTATGAATTTTTATAATTGCAAATTTTGCCAAATCTTTAAAAATATTTATTTTAATTTCTAAATTGTCATAATCAAAAATATAATCTTTAATCAAATTTTTAAATTCTTCAATAATTTTTCTTTTATCTTTTCTATTTTTGATTTGATTTTGTTTGTATTCAATAAATTTTTCTAATTTTTTAATTAATAAATCTTCTAATTTGTTTATTTTTTCTTGAATTTCAGAAATTAATTTAGATTTTTCTTCATCTAAATTTTTTTTCATAAGTTCGTAAAAATTTGTCTCAGATTTTAAATTTACACATCGAAAACAAATTATTTTTTCTGTAGATTCAGAAGAATCTGGTAATTCAATAGCAATAAATTTTGTAGTTTTTTTGAAAGAATTTGAT
>JANWZV010000158.1 GCA_025061805.1 Candidatus Dojkabacteria bacterium
TTCTTCAAGTATTTCTAGTGCAAGCTCTTTTGTTGTTTTAGGTCGGCATTCCACTAATTTCTCCATTTTCTTTAATTTCTTCAGGTTTTTCATTAATATTGTATTTATTTAAAAAATTTTCCAAAAAATTTATTTCGTTGTCTTCATTACCTTCGTTCTCTTCATTATTTTCATTATTAGAGTATGCCAATTTGAGAATTTCATTAAAATTATTGGTTTTTTTCATACTTGTGCCTAAGAAAAAATATTGAGGTGCCGAATTTCGAATTAATATAAATTTTTCATCAATTTTATATAATGCTTCGACAATATGTTTTGGAATTCCTACATGATGTACAATCGAATTAAAAGTATTCATGTCAAAAAATTTTGGAAATATAATCAAAGCATCCATTTCACGAAGAATTGTACTACTCGACAAACCTTTATTAAGTTGATGTAAAATTACAATTAATGTTGTTTTATAATTTCTACCTTTTTGAGCTATTGCATTCATTAATCTCCAAAGCATTTTTTCAATATCTTTTGATTCATGTTTTTCAGTATCATCAAAAATTATAAATATATTTTTGAACATTTCAACTGGTGGTGGAGTATAATCTCCTTCTTCTTCTACTTCTTCTAAATCAATTTGAAGAACTCTATTTTCTCCTAATATTTCTTCAAGATCTGAATATAAATCAGGTATACCACAAAATATTACAAATCTATCTTTTTCTACAGAAGAAAATATAAAAGCTAACATTTTTGCTAATTCTGTTTTACCTGAACCTTTTTTACCTGTTATAACTATTAAATCATTATGTAATCCTTGATCATTATTTGTTGCATGTCTACCAGGAAAAAATGTTTCAAAAACTTCATCATAATTTAACAAATATGAATAATGATCATACCATTTTGGATTAGAATTATCCATTAGATTTTTTCTAACATTTTCACAGTCTTAAAGATTTTTTCAGGACCAACTTTCATGCATTTTTCATAAAACTCTAAATCTGATAAATTTTTATTCATAATTCTATAAACAACAAGTTCTCCGCATTCATTTTCTGCTACAGTTTTATTTTTTGACAAGTTAATAAATTCACCTTGAATATTGTATTTATTGTAATTAAAAGTTCCTAAGT
>JANWZV010000159.1 GCA_025061805.1 Candidatus Dojkabacteria bacterium
GCTCTTCATCGACCACATTTTCAGTTAAAGCACCATTTAAATTTTTCTCATTTGCCTGAACTGTATTTTCTTCTTTATTTAATTCTTCATTTTGTGCTTCATTATTTTGCACCTCATTTGGAACCGGTCTGCCATCTTGTATTGGCTTAGCTTCTGCTAATAATTCAATTGCGCTTACCATTGTAATATATATTTATAATATAAAAAACTATGCTCTAATTTCTTTTAATATTGAAGAAATGTCAACTTGTCATGAATCTTGCAAATTACCTTCTAGCGACTGTTCTGTTGTCTGATTATCGCCTGCATTACTTTCGGTGGGTAATTGTTGTGTTGGTTGCTGCTCTGGTCAAACAAGATTATTTTTAAATTGTTCAATTTTATACTGCAATTCTAGTAACTTTTTTTGTGCCTCATGTGACATTGCATAATACTGTTCGTCAGTTAATACAAATTTTGATGGATCAGTGTTGTACAAAGAAAAAACGTGAGAAGCGATATTTTCAATATTTAATATAAATTTTTGACGAACAGGATCTTGAGAAATTGCTGGCAATTGAGACAACAGTGTATTTCGCTGAGCTCTTTCAACAGTTTTGTTTATATCTTTTACAGATTCAAATTCAACATCAAAGACGTAATTTCACTTTAAATCATTAATACTGAGAGATTCAAAAAATTGCTTTCAGTCTTTTCATAATAAAGAGATCTTAAACTTGTCTGGTAAATTATATTTTCACAAAACAAAATAATCTTTTAAGGTTTCAACAAATGCTTCATTCATGCTTTCAACAAGAGGCATAATTGCGTCCCTTAAACTTTCTTTTCTATACTCAGCATCTGTCGCACTTCTAGACACTCCAGATATTTCATTATAAACAGTTGGCAACATGGCCATATTAACCATATTTAATATATCATTCATAACCGCGAAATTGACATCTTTTGGTGATGGTAATTGAAATGTTTCTATTCAGGCCTCAGACGATCAGCGTAATTGCTTAAAACTAAAAGGCTCATATTGTAATGTCTCTCACATTCACTCAATCGCTTGTCACGGTTTTAACAAAAACATTGGTCAGGCAGCAAATTTTGCCAAATCATACATAATATTAAACATGGCA
>JANWZV010000015.1:0-11272 GCA_025061805.1 Candidatus Dojkabacteria bacterium
AATATCATGCAAACTTGTAAGTTCATCTGATATAACTTATTAACAAATGAGGAAAAAAATAATTTTATGTTTAATTGAAACATTAAATAGAATAATACATTAACATAAGTAACAAAACACCAATCTTATCAGAACATAAAGAATAACAATCTGTTAGAGACATACACAATAATGCAAAAAACTTTATTTTTGCTTGCTTTTTCTAATGACAATTAAGATTTTTAAAAAATTACAAATAAACAAAACTATCTGCCAAACTCTAATAGTTTTTAGATATACCGAGATTAACAAACTTTATTGCAATGATATTTATTCAGAATTGGATAATCTAAAAATTGATTTTATATAAAACAATCAACTATACTGATCAATAATAGATATATGTTAAACAAATGTGAATATCTCCAAAGATATTTATTAAAAACATTGTGACTTGTCATAACAAAGATAAAAAATTTTTTTATTCTAATATATGTGTATAACAAGAATATATTTATTGTATCGAGATAATTAATCTGTATTTTTAATGTTTTTGACATAAAAAATGAAAATTTAATTTTTTGATTTCAACAAATATTGACTTTTTATTATAAATGCGAGAAAATTAGCATGTAACGTACATCTTTGCGTAAGTGGAGGTCGTAATGCGCACAAGAGACGTATCCGAAACCCATCGTCGAGCCCTGCTGCTCCGGAAACTGCGCTTTGCTGGACGCATCTTAAAGCGTACACTTGAGACTACTACAGGTGCAACCAGGCAGGCGCACTTGTCGTTTGCCCTGAATGGGTCGGCATTTGAACGATTATATGAATGCTTATACGCACTTGTCCGACCAGCAAAGCAACGTTACATTGTGAAGGAGTGGTCGGTTTTCAACGCTGCAATAGAACTGATAAAATGGATCGAGAAAATCCGATTTGCTCTAAAAACTCAACCAGACATGTTTGAGTCTGGTCGAGAACTTGCCAATGCGGGAACCGTCCTCCTCCAATATCTGCGTGAACTGCTTGATACGCTGGACTGGCTGGAAGAATGACCCAGTAGCGGCCCCGGGGTGCCAGCTTTAATGCTGTGCACCTCCCCCTTCCTTAAAATTCTATCCTTAAGTGTAACTAATTTTTTAGATTATTCTTTTATTTATATAGGAGTTTTTGTTGAAACTTTTATACTATCACTATCTACTAACGGCTAAACCAATTACTACCTATAACAAAATTATCATCAACATACAACATACAATTGATTTACTTATACGAATTTGTACTACTCGCATATATATTCAATAAGATTTTATCTCATATATACTTTCAAGAAATCTAGAATGTTTATATATAAAATTTAACAAGTAAATAAAATTGCGCTTGCTAAATTTTTTTTTAGTAACATGCAATAAGTAATATATTATCTATTTTTTTTAAAAAAATATTATGTAATCTAAATTTATTACTCGGTTGTTTGTATTAGGTTGTTAAATGTAACTGTTATGATATTCAACGGTTATCTTGAAGTTAGTTGGGTTATTGTTTAGATTGTAATGCTACACAGGAAAATGAATGTGTTTTTTGTATTATGGTTTCGTAAAATAAATTACGATACAAAGTCACAAGTAGACTAAATATTGTTATATTGTTATAACAATATTTAAAAGCTTAACTATCTATTTTGTAGCTTGGTTATATGCTTACTAGGGTAGAAGCTAAGTCGGAAACAAAGTAAATTGTTAGAAATTGAACTCTTCTTGTTGTACTATATTTGATATATGTTATATATTTGAAATATATCTTGTTTACACATGTTTGCTACTCTGAATGAATGTAATATTTGACTAAATTTAATATGCTGGTAAATAGTTAAAATGAAAATTTTAATTTTCTTTTAATATTTTGGCTGGAAATTCTATTATACCAACTATACTTTTTGAATAAAAATTTTTTTAATTTCTTAATTCAAATACTAATATTGTATGACATATATTAATCATTTTTGGGAGTTTGTAATACTTTTTGTTGAAGTAAAGCAATTTATGAAACAAATAGAACGAATAAACGTTTCAACTATTATGCAATAACTCCACCGCCGAGGCATAAGTCATTGAAATATATCACGACGCTTTGACCACTGGCTACACCTCTTTGTTCGATACAAAAGTCCAAAAAAATATCTGCTTCGTTGTTAAAATCAAAGCTATCGTCATTAGACATATATGATTCTTTATACTTGATATGTATTTTGACTGGGGTTGGAGATTGTCTATAACGTATTGAAGCCGAAAGACCTTCATTATTTAGAATCAAATTTAAAGCATGTTTATTAATGACGTGTAGGTTTTCTAATTTTATTCTCTTTTTAAAAAGCTTAATATTATTATGTCCTTTAACAACAAACAATGTATTCGTATGTATATCTTTTCTGCTTACGTAATAAGGTATATCGCTTCCTCCGATATTTAAACCACTACGTTGTCCAATTGTGTAAAAAAAAACACCTTTGTGTTCGCCTACCTTTTTATTTGTGTCTTCGTCAATAATATCACCATATTTACAAGGTATTCTCTGTTCTAAAAATTTGAACAAGTTTACTTTGCCAACAAAACATATGCCTTGACTATCTTTTTTATCTGCTACAGGTAAGTTATATGATTTAGCAATTTTTCTAACTTCTTGTTTTGTTAAATGTCCTATTGGGAAAAGAGATTTAGACAATTGTACTGAATTTAAAGCATGTAAAAAATATGATTGATCCTTGTTTTTATCTACACCTTTATATAGACAATTAGAATCTGTTAAATTTAGATTGGAAGTATTTTCTTTTCTAGCATAATGACCTGTAGCAACATAATTCGCCCCTGTTGTTAGAGCTTTTTCTAGAAACAGCTTAAATTTTATTTCTTTGTTACACACTACATCAGGATTAGGCGTACGGCCTTTACCATACTCAGAATAAAAATATTGTATAACTTTTTCTCTGTATTCTTTTTCAAAATTCCAAGATAAGAAAGGTACACTAAATATATTACAAACTTTTTGAGCATCTTCTTGATCTTGTTCCCAAGGGCAATTTTTTTGTATACCATAGTTTTCTCCGGACCAATTCTTCATAAATACACCGATTACATCAAAACCACTTTCTACTAGTAGTGCTAGAGCAACTGCACTATCAACACCTCCAGATAACCCAACCACAACTTTTTTGTTTTTATTTCCCGTACTTTTTATCGGAAACATATTTATTTTTTATTTGTAATATATTCAAAATCTAAATAGTTGCATAATTTTTATACCATTAATTTTTATCCATTTTCTATGTAAAATGTAATTTTTATCAAACTGACTTACTAACTTCCAAAAAGATGATGAATGATTAAACTCAATCAGATGGCATAATTCATGTATTATTACATATCTTGATATTGGAATCGGCAATAGTCCTATTCTCCAATTAAGATTTATATTACCTTTTTTAGAACAACTACCCCATATGCTAATTTGATCTTTTACACGTACTGTATTGTATCTAGGTAAACTAGTCTCATTAATAATATTATCTACCTTTAATTTTATGATATTAGTTAAAATTTTACGAAAAACTTGACTTAAGTATATTTCTAAATATTTTTCGTTTTGAATTAATATTAATATATTCTTTTTTTTATCATCGAAATAATATGAATCTTTATAAACAAAAATGCTTTGCACAATTTCTATAGTATATATTTCATCAAAAAACATTATCTTTGACAAATCTTGCGTATTTAGAAGAGTTACAAGATTATTATTAAAAACAATATCGTATTCACACATAATGATGATATCATAAAAACTTTAGTGTCGTACCAAGACACATAATATGCCATAATATGTGCTCAGTATAGCAAAAAATATATATCTTTCATGATTAAACAACTTTTTCAAAATAAAACTGAGTAAATTACTAAATTGAATGGAGAAAAATATTTTAAAATATTGCAATAAAATTGTATTTTATATGTTAACAACAAAAACTCAAAAAAACACAATTAATAAAACAATATAGTAGAACTAGCACACGAAAACGAACTAGCTTTTGTTTAAGTTTAACCTACGTTACGATTACTAATAAGTAATGAAAGCAGCATCAAATCAAATACGCTTTATCTTTTAGTTTTTTTAATTACGATTTTTATATATAGCTTAGTTTACTTTGATTTTTAAAATTTTATTTTGATAAATTTTAGAACTTCAATGCTTTATCGAGATGCCATATTATGGCATACAGTGTTTTATTTACTTTACAAGATTTTGTAATATTTTAGATATTTTTTCTATTATTCCAATCAATTGTGTTGGATACATACTTTTATCTAAATATACAGAAACTATAGTACCTGCCATAATAGCTAAAGTGCACCAAAATATTCCAGAGAATATTGAAAACAAAAAGAACGTATTATACCAATAGGTCATACCCATAAAAACATAGCTTTTTGGTATTAAAGCCGACACAAATCCATACACTAAACCTGGTACTATTCCAACTACTAAATTTGCTTTTACTGCATCAATTACTTTACTTTTATTTGAAAAATACCCTTGAGAATACGAAATTATATAACCGAATAAAAAGAAAAATAGATAAAAGCACAAAGAAAACAAAAAGCCTATAAATGGAATACCTTCTATGAAAGCAAAAACTATAGATATTACAGATAAAATACCTGCAAATATTAAACTTTTTTTTGTAAAGAATTCTTTAATACTAAACTTGGCTGACACACTCTGTTCATTGTTTTTTTCATTTGTGCTCATAAAAACCAATCTAACAACTAAAAATTAAATATGATATATGTACACACTTAACATACCCTAATTTCAATTTATTATACATTAAGATTTAACATCCTTCAATAAAAACACTTAAAAATTTACATATACAAATAATTACATTTTTCACACAAGACTGTAATTAATTTAGTGGTAAGTTTACGATGCAATAATGCATTTATGATATTCTACACGCTATAACATGTTTACACAATCCGTATATTTGCTGAATAAATAATAAATATTGTAAATGTTTTAAATATGTACATTGCTTACAAGAAACGAATATACAATAGCAGTATATTGTATATAGATTTAAGTTAATTTAATACACACTATGTATGTTATATGTATGTTTATTCGTTATATATGTACATTTGCAAGTAATACTCTTTTTGGTACTAAGTTTGAATCAACAACAATGCTATCAAAATCAGGGTCTAAAAATATATTTTCTAATTTTAGCTCGTTATTTAAACCTGGGTTTAGTATTATAGCAAATAATAAAGGATTACCTTTATCGTTTTTAATATTATTTGAAATTTGTATATTATTTAATTTACCTGCAGCTATTTCAATAAAGTTACCGTTATACTTTTTAAGTAAAACAGCATCAAAGATAGGATTTATTTCAATACTGGTAACTTTTACATAATGTAACATACGTATTTGAAACGAATCTATTTCATTTAAAGAATCTATATAAAAAAGATATTTATTAGGTATTTGTTCATCTCTACTAAAATATCCTTTAACAAAGTTATGACTTTGTAGGAAAATGTTTTCTGGTACATTTTTAGTATTTTCTTCTTCAGACTTAGCATAAGTTGTATCGTTACTTTTGATTTCAAAGTTAATAACATTATGTGTATTGTTTTGTACGTTTTTGGTCAAATCAACAACGCGATCATTGTGTGAAATATGTACAAAATTTTGCACAACAAAAATGATTGAAAATATACCAACAAAACAAGACAATACAAGAAATACGGTTATTATTCTTTTCATTTTTTATGTTACTATATACAAAATTTTACTTCTAATGATGTTATTTTTTACTTTTTTGAAAATTTCTCACTTTTACAAAGGTTAATATACCAAATAAAACTATTACAAGACCAATTAATAAAATTACATCAGTATATTTTATGGCAGTACTTGGAGTATCGTTAGTTACAGAAAATGTTGCCAGCGTAGTTGGCTGTAAGGTAGTAGGCGTAGATCCATTTGAGTAAGCAGCTTGGTCTCCTCTATTTATTCTTAAAGTTCCAGGTCCACTACAATTAACGGTAAAAGTACCAATTATTTCTCCATTACTTATAGTACCTGTTCCACTCTTAGCTAGTGATGTTTGAATACTTGTTGTAGTTACATTTGTACCTACTTCAAGATCAAAAGCCGTAGACTTTGCAAAGCTAGTGATTACGCAAGGACCAATAATTGATATATCTATACTAACAGCGTTTGCACCAGTAGGTACACCACTAGCAATAATTTGAAAAGTCTGACTAACTCCTATTTGCAAATTACCAGAAGATGGAGTAACTACAAAAGCACGTACAGGTAAACTTCTTAGGAAAGACGCCAGTAAAACAAAGCTTATTATATATACACCTAGTAAATAAGATCGTAATTTGTTTATCGTATATTTGTATATCATATATAATAGCTAAAAAATATATCTAATATCTAAAAGTATACTTTAAAAATTCGAAGACACATAAAATTAACAAAAACGAATAAATACGACAACTTTATGTAATTTAGATTCAAAACAAATAATATAAAAACAATATTTAATTAAGGTAAAAATTTAGCACTTACTCATATATATTATAACCCTCATTGTCATTTTTCAATAGAAGTAAACGATCACTCGTTGTTTAATTAATCCTAAAACCATGTTAAAACTTTACATAAAGAACAAATACGTCCAAAACTACATATGTAAGTTTATAGTTATAGTTAAGTTTGCAATCATAGTTATTATTTTAATTATTCATACAGTTCACATATTGTAATGCTTGGTAAAACTACTTCTTTATTTGTTAAAATTACGTAAAATATATACATTTTTATCTTAAAATAAAAAATAAAAATATTTCTAAGTGTAACAATCTAAGCATAAAGAGTAATAAATATTAATATATGTGTTATGAATATAGTAATTTCAGGATGGCCTGGAGCAGGATCAACAACTTTAGCAATTCTCTTGTCATACTCCCTGAAAATCAGATTATTTAGAGGAAGCAATACTTTTAGATTGCTCGGGCAAAAATTAAATTATGGAGACCAAGGGACAGATAGAATAAACGCTGACAAGATCTTAGAAGATCACTACGGTAGAATTTATGATAAATACAACGTTCATGTATTAGAAAAATACGATAACATTGTTATGGAAACTGACTATCATGTAGCAAGTAAAAAAAACAATAGCAAATTAGTTTCGTACTTTTTGCTTTGTGATTTTGATGCTAGAATAAAAAGACTAGGTATTGATTCAAGAGATAAAGATACACTAGTACTAAAAGAACGTGAGAACACTCTTAGAGAAAAATATAAAAGCCTTTTCAACATAGATTGGTTTAATCATGAACACATAAAACAACAATATGATTGTTTGATAGATAATTCAGAATTAGCTATATATGAAGAACTTAATATTATCTACTTAGATCTACTGAAAAGAGGATTTATAGACGTAAATCAATACTCAAATTTAATAAATCAATCAAAAAGTTTGGAAGATATGTTCTGGGAAAAAGGCAAAGAATACTTTTTTATTTTATTGTCGAATGAAAAACTAATTGTTGAAGCTGAAGAAATATTAAAAGACATAAACATTAAGTTTAAAAAAGAAATAAATAGAATAAAAAACAAAACAATAAAAAATTTATTACTTCAATTCCAGTAATGCAACATTTCGTACATTTATTCTGTTTTGTAGCAATAATACTCATCTTAATCAAATTTTTCATAGCCGGATACGTGAAAATATTGTTTCATAAGTATAGGAGGAGATATTCTAATTTGTATAGCGTGTCACAAAAAAAAGTAATTGATGTTCTAGAGTTATTTTCAACAGAATACAAAGAACTAGAAATAAGAGCAGATAGATTTTTACCAGTTCCATTTGTTGGATACAATAAGATAATATATGTTAATACAAATGTTTTAGACAAAATAGATTTGTGGCATTTAAATTACTTAGTCATAGAAATAGAAATATCAATTGGTAAGCTGACATTTATACGTAAATTAACCAATTACTTAAACCTTATCTTTTTCTTAAATATTATTTTGATATTTCTATTTTTAATCATAATAGAAAACAATATTCAATTAGCAATTGTATTAACTCTGCTCTTATTAAACACAATAGAGTTTTTAATTATTATGGTAGTAATGCGAAAAATACATAAAACCAAAAAATATTTATACAATTTAGTTGATGTTACACTAAATTGCGATGAAATAGATTTAATAAGAAGCAATAAAATATCAAAAGTTTTAACATTACAATTTTTAGATTATCCAATAGATATATTGTATAAAATAAAAAATTTAATTATATGAATGAATTTAATCTTTCATTGATTGTATGCAAGATATATAAATAAATATACATTACACAAGCTATTTACTATGATATCTGAATAAAACTCAAAACTATGTTTGATATTTTGTTTCCTATTTTAATTTTCATCTTAACTCATTAGATTATTTATAATCATAAACATTAAGATTTTAAGATTAAAGTGATGCACAACTAGTTTATTAGATATTTTCGTTACAAACTCCAGTATCAATTTATATATTACTATATGTTTTTACACACACAAATCTTCAAAAGAATCTTTTTTGACTAAAACCATCGTTTCATAAAAACTAGAATAACTTTTATCTTTTAAAACACATGTCCAACCATCATCCATATAGTCAAGCTCGTTTGATTTTTCCGCAATCCAGTTTTCGATACACAGTACCATACCATCTTTTAAAATTTCGCCCTCATTTTGATTACCCCAAAATGGTATTTGAGGAGACATATGTAACATTTTGCCAATTCCATGACCACAAAAAAAATGTACTGGTTTAAAGCCATACATTAAAGGAATATTCTGTAATTGACTAGAAATATCACCAGTTTTTTTCGAATCAATTGCAAATAATTTTGCTCTATCAACACTCATTTTTGCAACATCCACTAATAATTTTTTGTTGTATACATCATCTCCTATAATTACAGAAAATCCAAAATCAGTATAAAAGCCATTGTATATAATTCCAAAATCAAACTTTACTACATCGCCATTTTTAAAAGCAACCTTTGACACAGGAACATTATGCACTATTTCCTCATTTACTAAAACACAACAATGTGCTGGAAAAGGCTGTCCTTTTGCATTTTTCTGTCCAAAGAATGATGACCTAACTTTGTATTTTTTGCACTCGGATTTAACAAATAAATTTACCTCAAAAGGAGAACTACCAGGAACTAACAATTTTTTAACAGCATCATTTATTTTTTTATGAATCTCTATACCTTTTTTTAAAAAATATATATCTTGTTTTGTAAATAAATAATATTCTTCTGTCATTACAAAAATTTTTCATAACCTTTCGTTGCTTTAATTGACTTGTACTGTCTTACTAGTTCAGTTACGACTCCTACTACTATTAATAAGCTAGTACCTCCTATCCCAGATAAAATAGCAACCGTAACTCCAGTTGTACTAACCACATAATTGCGTGCAATAATAGGTACAATAGAAATAATACCTAAAAAAATGCCACCAATTAAAGAAACTCTTAAAATAACACCGGTTAAATATTCTTGTGTAGCTTTACCTGGTCTAACTCCTGGTATATACACACCATTTCTTCGCAAGTTATCAGAAGTGTCTGCAGGATTCAAAATTAATACTGAATAAAATAAAGAAAAAAACACAACTAATACAAAGTTAATAATTACATACCATGTATCTAAGAAATCAATTTGATTGTCGATACTAGCAAAAAATACACTAGATTTTAAATTTTCTAGAAACTTATACAAAGGGGAAGAAATATCTACAATTCTTTGGAAAAGTGGCACTAGTACTTGTGGAGAATACATTACAGCAAATGCAAACAATACGGGCAACACACCAGTAAGAGTTAATTTTATTGGGAAATAGGAAACTTGCATACCAGCACCTTGTATACCAATAGGACGTCTTGAATACTGTATAGAAATTTTACGAACAGCTTCACTAATAAATGTAACTAAAACTATTAATATAATTAACCCAATAAAAGTACCGAATATTGTAATAAATACTGAACTAGACAAAAAGCCAAGACTTCCAGCAAGTACTTGATTGATAATATCATTAAAATCCAATTTTGCTAAGTCTTGTACTATTAACTGAGGAACAGATGATAAAATACCTATTGTAATTATTATAGAAGATCCATTACCAAAACCTTTTTCAGTAATTATTTCAGATAACCACATTAACAACAAAGTACCTGTCGCTAAAATAAGTGACATGAAAAATAGCTTCGAAAAACTAGGGGTATCACTACCTAAAGGAACATCAATTAGCTTACCATATCCAAAATTTTGTTGAGATATAAAAAGTAGGTAGAAAAACCCATATAAAATTGCTACAGGAAAAGTAACTAATCTTGTAATCTGATTAATTATTTGCCTTCCTCTTTCACCATCTTTTTGTATTTCTCTTAACTTGTTTATTACATACGGCAATATCTGCATTATTATTGAAACATTAATATATGCTACCAAACCCAAGCCAACTATGCTTGGGGAGTCTAATTGACCACCTGTAAATAACGAAAATAAGTAATTAATTTCCGTAACATTACGATTAGATACAATATCTTGGTAAACTTGCATATTGATACCAGGCAAAGGAATAGAAGCAAGAAATCTATATACTATAACTATAAATAATGTGATTAGTATTTTTCTCTGAAATACTTTATTTGTGAAAAATTCTTTTAGAAAACCAAAGTAAAAAAAGCTCCTTCTTGTAACCAATAGTATGCGTGAAATACGAAACAGTCTATATTTTATTGTACTAAAGCTAAATAATCCTAAATATTTTTGTCTACTTTTACGCCTATGGTTGTGATCTAAAAAAACATCGTAATCAGACATGTGTAAATTTAGTTGTTTGTAAAATTTAACTTAAAAAATTAAAGTATACAAAACAAGTCTAATTATACATCAATTTGTTGAATCTATAATAATAATCTTACTGATTAGTCAACCAATTTTAATTACTAAATTTTTTAGTAATTTTGTTTCAAAAATCTAATCTACATCAACTATTGTGGAAATATAAAAAATTAGAATTAAAAAAAATAGTATAATTTATTATAAATTAATCCTGAATCTAGTTTTTTTTCTATTATGACATCCAACGTAATGATACAAAAAATAAAGCAGAATATTTACAGG
>JANWZV010000015.1:11282-29845 GCA_025061805.1 Candidatus Dojkabacteria bacterium
AAATAACGGGACAATTGTAATAAAAAATGAATCAGTATTATTTAAAATATTAAATACTGAAAGTAGATTTTCATATGTGATGGATAGAACATTAAACGGAAGCAAAATAACAACTTATGAGATACAATTTAATAATACGACAATAAATGATATACAAAAGTATGACATTTTAAGAGAAATAGGCATACGTTTAAAAGAAAGAATTAGGTTGTCAAATATCAGCGTTGGTATAGAAACGAAAAAGTTAGTGGATCAGCAAAAATACGTAATAGAATTTTCTTTTCCACAAAGTGAAAAGTTTACGGAATATATACAAACACTGCTTAAAAATGGACATATTGATTTTTATGCAATAAAAATCGCTAGTTTCACTTCAACAGAAATAGAAAACAATAATCAAAATTCAAAACCAGAAAGTGTAGATGGAAAGTCACAACCAAAAATAGATTTTAAGCCCTTAAATATATCTAGAGCTGACATACGTAGTAGTATACGAAATGATTATTCTACCGAAAAGCTAAATGATAAAATAAAGATAGGGACATATTGGATATTTGAGTTCAGTGAAGCAGCTAAAAATGAATTTAAGCAGTACATAAACCAAGGATATTCAATATTTATGGACATAGAAGGATATCAATTTAGAATAATTCCTTTCATCAGCAATTTAGAGGGAGATACCCTAACTATACCTACAGCTGATAACACAATAAGAGCAATTCTTGTTAACAACAACATAGAAAACGACAGAGAAAAACAAATCATTTTAAATATACTAAAAAGTTTTGTATACACACCTTTACCAACCAATGACATTTCTTTTAAATTAGTAGATGAAAAACTGGAAGCTGGTATTTTAAGTGCTGAATTTGTTTTGGAATTCATTTTATGCATGCTAATAGTTATCTCTATATTTTTCCAAAGACTATACAAGCTTGTGGGATATACAAAAACTTTAAATTCTTTTTTAATTCTAGCGTTTAATATACTACTAACGGTATCAATAGTAAAAGTATTTAGACTTCCAATTAGCACATACACATTATTATCTCTAACCATTTTTATTTTTGTATATTTGCTATATATATATAGGTTAAATAGTTTGTCAACTATTCAAAACGAAAATACAATAGAAAAAAAATTAAAATTAAAAATGAATACCTTTTGGATAGTTACGTTTGTTTTTTCGGCACTACTAATTAACCAAAATTTTTCATACTATAGCAATGACATATTAATTATTTTGTTTATAGGATCAATAATAGTATTTCTAACTAATGCAACAATACTTAAAAAATTTATTAAGTAAATTAATGAGGCGCGATAAATTTGTTGTTGTAAATATCATATATTTAACATGAAAATATTTGCTTTTAACAAAATTACAAAAAAACTAAAGAAAATATTTAGTAGAAAGTTATATACATTTTTTGTACTTCTTGTAGGAATACATTTGGCAATTTTATTAATATTTTGTTTTAACCTTATCAATCAAACACTATTTTACTTTTCTCCATTTAAAGACAGTTTAATAGTAAAAGTTCGTTTCAAAAGTATAGACGTAAAAGACAATATAGAAAATACTTCAGAATTAAACAAGTTAAATTTAGAATTAAATAATTTTGTAAGATTAGTTCTAGAAAAATACAACTATTATGCGTTTCAGAAAAAATCTAGCACAGAAATTATTATAGGTTACCAAAATATTAATGAAGATGAATTTAAAAACTTCATTACATCTGTTATAGAAACATATAACTCACAGAACTTAAATTTATCAAGTTATATATCCATAGAATTAAACACTGGTAATGTATCTTTAGATAGAATAATACAAGGTATAGTATATTTTATTGTTATCGCATATATTGTTAATTCGATAGCTTTACTATTCAATATTTTCAAGACAAAAGAATTACTTAATCTATACAACATATTAACTGTACTAACTCCAACTGGATTAAGTTATTTATCTATAATATTTTTTGGTATTCTAGCTATTAACTTTTTATCAAATTTTTATTTAATAAATGTTGAAGAAATTGTATTTTATTTTGCAATCTCATTTTTAATATTGAACGTAAAAATGTTTAATATGATTCCTAACTTAATTACTCGCATCAACAATAATACAGTAAATAACAAACTTAAACATATCATCTACACCGAGACAAAAAATATAGCTGTAATATCTTTTAAAAATGATTTTTTATTACTAAGCATAATATTTTTACTATTTTTAGTAATTTTACCAAACAAATTTGCTTTACATATTTTACTTGTACTGTTTTCATACATAAACGTAACCATGACAACACTATACAACTATTTTGCTAACAAGATATATTCTTATCTTAAAACCAGTTTAATGTCTAAATGCATTGCTAAACGTAGTAAAAAAACAAAATAACAAAAAACATACACAAACATACGCATAAAAAAAGTACAACAATTTAATGATCATAGTATTGCGCAGTACTTTTTGTTGAGATAAGAACTAGTTGAATAAATTGCGATTTTATATAGCCAGTGTGATATAATACGGTATAGTGTTTAATGTATCTTTGCTGTGGTGGCGGAACTGGTATACGCGCAACGTTGAGGACGTTGTCCCGTTTTAGGGGTACAGGTTCAAGTCCTGTCCACAGCAGTATGATATTAAAATTAATATTAATAAAATTTAATTTAATACATAGCATCATTACAATGTAGGCAATTTAAAAAGAAGATAATCATTAAAGTTATCTGCCATAGCTTGTATTCCAATAGGCATGCCATTTGAATCACTACCCACTGGTATAGAAATAGCGGGGATACCAACTAAATTTGCTACAACAGTAAAAACGTCAACTAAATACATTTGTAAAGGATCATTAACTTTTTCCCCCAATTTAAAAGCTGTTACTGGGGATACAGGAGATAATACTATATCAAACTCTTTAAAAATATCTTGAAATTCTTTTTTTAGTTTTTCACGAACTAGTAAAGCTCTATGATAATACTGATCTGCATATCCTTTACTTAATACATATGTTCCTATGATAATTCTTCTTTTCACTTCTTTTTCAAAAAATATACTACGACCTGTAAGTAAATTTTTAGTGTAGTCATCAAATAATTGTGGCCCATATCTTACTCCGTCATATCTTGCTTGATTAGACGATATTTCCGCGGGTACAAGTATATAATAAACTGCCAATGCGTATTCTACAGTAGGAATAGATACTTCTTGAATTAATTTTACCTGTGGCTTTAAGAATTCTATATACCTATCAATTGCTTGTCGTACGCTCTTATTGATGCCATCTGTAAAAAATTCTTTTGGTATTGCTACTTTAAAACTAGACAAATTCTTATCTATATAGCTTATCTTACTTAAATCAAACGTGGTAGCATCATTATTATCTTTTCCTTCCATTATACTTTGTAAAAGTTGTATATCCTGAATATATCTAGCAAAAAAGCCAGGTGTATCAAAAGAAGAAGCCATAGCACCTATACCATACCTAGAATTTCTTCCATAAGTAGGTTTAAAACCATATAATCCACAAAATGATGCTGGTAATCTAACAGATCCACCAGTATCAGTGGCTAACGAAAAATAACCAACACCAGCTAAAAGACTAGCAGCAGAACCAGAACTAGAACCACCTGGAGTCCTAGTAAAATCTAAAGGATGTTTAGTAGGACCAAAACCAGAGTTTTCTCCACTAGCACCATAGCCCCAAGGATCACAATTACATTTTGCAATTAATATAGCTCCTTCATCCATGCAACGCTTTACAACAGTTGCAGTGTATGGTGCAATAAAATCTTGCATATATTTTGAAGCGAAAGTTGTTTTTGTTTTTTCTACTAAGTAAAGATCTTTAACTGTAAAAGGTATACCTAACAGTTTTTTTGATAGAACTTGAGTATCTTTTTTGCGAATTGAATAGTCAATTCTTTCAGCTTCTTGCAAAGCTAAGTCTTCAGTAAAACTAATAAATGCGTTTATATATTTATTTATATCTTTAGCAAGTTTTATATGTTCTTTTACTAAATCAACAACTTTAACTTCTCCAGATTTTATTTTCTTCACAACAACTTCAATAGGATCTCTACTGACTATATCTAATGAATTTAGTACACTCATTTTTTATAATATGTTTTATATTTAAAAGCTAAATTTTTTTCGTAATTCTTCTATTTCACGTACAGAAAGATTATATTCACCTATAACATCATCAAATTTTTCACCATTTAATAATCTTTGAACAATTTTTTGCTCATATTTAGAAAGCCTAATTCCTTTAAGAACATAGTCTTCAAAAGCCTCATAAGCTAAAGGCACCCATATTTTTACTATATCTAAAATTTTGTTTGCATATTCTCTGATCTCAAATTGTGCATGAGAATCAGTTCTCAAAGATAAAAAATGAAATAAATTATGTAAATCTATTTTCCAATACCACTGAGTATAAAAATTTAGTGGTACCACTATTCTTGCAATTTCTCTAGCAACACAATTAGAAGAAGTTTTTGCAGTATCAGACGTGTTTTCTTCAGATACGTATTCTGTACTATGACCAAGCAAAGATAAATAATTACGATACGAATTTTCTGAATGTTCTCGGATCAAACTCTTTAATTTTTGCTCTACATGAAATTCCAATCTATCTCCTCTACCTTGCTTGTTATTTTTACTCTGAGTCTCTAATGTTTCTGGTAAATAAAAATCACTATCCAATATTGAATATCTTGCCGAATATTCATTCACGTTTGCAGTTCTGTGTCTTATCCATTGTCTAGCAACAAATATAGGTAGTTTGATATGAAACTTAATTTCACACATTTCAAAGGGTGTTGTATGCCTGTGTCTCATTAAATATCGTATCAAATTTCTATCAGTAGATATAGTTTTGGTACCTTTACCATATGAAACTCTTGCTGCTTGCACAATGGAATCATCGCCTCCCATATAATCTATTACTCTTATAAAACCATGATCCAATACGGGCACCGGTATGCCAAGAATTTTTTCTAATTCAGGATTAGTATACCGTTTTATACTATAATTCGATTTACTAGAATCACTAAAACTAGAATTTTGATTATCCATATTTTTTTAAAGTAAACAAATAAATACAATACAATACGAAAGACACTAAGATTATAAAACAAATATTATATTTGTTACATTTAGACTTTATAACAAAATAAATTGAAACGGTCTAAATTTAAATCAATAAGCTAATTAATTTTATAACATCTCTATTTCGTATCTTTGTTACGTTTTACTTGTAATTTAATAAAAATAAAAGTATGTTATTAAATATAATTTTTTTAATGCCTAATATAATCAACATAATCATTTATTTATTTGTAAGTCCGAGCATTTTTTCATATAATTCAAGTATTTGCTAATATTTAAATATTTATTAATAAATCTTAAACAAAAAGTATGCAAAGTTTTAAGCTATCTACTAGACGGTATTTATTACTTGCTTTGGGATTAGTAATAGTGTCTTTTGTAATGCTAGTAGTTATATCCTTATCTTCAATAAGCGTAAATATTTTTAGTCCACACAACAAAAATTTGAATAATAATATAGACATAAAAAACAATAATAGCAGAATTAATCAAACAAATAACTCAGTGAACAATGTTAATGAATGTGAAAAATCATCAGAATCTAAAAATGTAATATTAAAAGTAAGTTGCAATTACCCTGATACCATAGTTTCAATTAATAATATATTACAAATTTCTGGCAAAGCAAAAAATATTTTTGAAAATACCCTTAATTTTGTCATTCTTGATTCAAACAGCAACACGTTATACGAAGACGTTGTATTTGTCAATTCTATTGACTTTATTACTTATGGAGATTTCTCAAAAGAAATATATTTAAATGAAGATCAAAATAATAATGACATAAAATTAAAAATATTTCAAAGATCGGCAAAAGATGGTTCGGAAATAGATATTATAGTAGTAAACATACTAAAAAATTAAACCAAAACTATGCAGCAAAAATAATAATGATGTTAAAATACATAGATGAATAATTAAATTATTTTCTTAGCTTAACAAGCAAAACAAATATATTTTGGTACTACAAACTCTATTATTAAGTGAAATATATAAAACTAATTTAATGCCTTACTGGTAAGTAAGTTTAAATTAAAGTATATTTTATTATATTTTAGTATTTTAATATGCATCAAAATCAGTTTGTACCAAACGAGAAAATATTAAAAAATTTTGCAGATGTACTAATAAAATTTGCTTTAAACTCTGGAAATGGGGTAAAAAAAGGCGAAGTTGTATATGTTTCAATCAACGAACTAGCAAAACCATTATTAGAACATATACAAAATTCTATAATAGAATCCGGAGCACATATGATATTAAATTATCTACCAGCAGAGTTTGAACGAGATCGAGATATGTTAAAAAGTTTCTATAATAATGCAAGTGAAGAACAGCTTACTTTTTTCCCATACGAGTATATACAAGCACGAGTTAATGTTGTAGATCACTTTGTCATAATTCTATCACCACATGATATAAATTATTTAAGCGATGTAGATCAAAATAAAATATCCAAACGAGCTAGAGCTTGGAAGCCATATTTAGAAATGCGAAATGAAAAAGAATATAAAGGTAGGCTAACTTGGGTATTAACACAATATCCTACTCAAGCACTAGCAAATGTAGTAAGTATGAGTTTAGAAGAATATTGGGAACAAGTAATACAAGCTTGCTTTTTAGACGATGAAAACTCTATTAAAAAACATAAAGAAGTGATGGATAATATAAGAAAAATAGTAAATTGGCTCAATTCTTTAAATATTAGAAAACTATTTATCAAAGGGAACGATGTAGAGTTAGTAATAGGATTAACAGAACATCACAGATTCGTAGGTGGATCTGGTAGAAATATACCAAGCTTTGAAATATTTACATCTCCAGATTGGAGACAAACCAATGGATGGATATATTTCAACCAACCCTTGTATAGAAATGGTACAGTAATCAAAGGAATTAAATTAGAATTTAAAGAAGGAATAGTAATAAATTATTCTGCTGAAGAAAATCTAGAAGCTTTAAAAAGTATGCTAGAAACAGATGAAGGTGCAAAAAGAATAGGAGAATTTAGTTTGACTGACAAACGTTTCTCAAGAATTAACAAAATAATGGGTAATACTTTGTATGATGAAAATTATGGTGGAGAATATGGTAACACTCATATTGCACTTGGACAAAGCTATAGAGACGCAATAATAAATCAAGAACGTTTTTCAAATGAAGAAATCAAAAATCTAGGATTTAATGACTCAGCAATACACACAGATATAATCAGTACCTCTAACAGAGAAGTTATCGCTTTACTTGAAAACGGTAAAGAAATAGTTATATACAAAGATGGGGAATTTCTAGGACTGCAATAAGAATAATGTGTTAATTGTATAGTTCATAATAATATGACGTAGTCATTACGTAATATTAATTGTTACGTATCATATGTCTGAAAATAACAAAAAATTCTTAAATTCTTATGAGCTATGTGATACTCTTTTTTAATTTTTAATGCTCTTAGAATCCAAATTATTTGAGCATTATGCATGCTCTTAAACGTTAATATATCTTATTTTTTATTTTTATTTTATGAAAAATTTACAGTTATTTATATTAAATAAAAAATTTTTATTGTTCATAGCAGCTTTATTAGCGGTGCTAAATATATTTACTTTAGTAGTAGTGTTATTTCATACACATAGTTTAAATAAGCAACAAAATACTGCTTTTACAGGAAAAGAACAAGATCAACAGAATACAAAAGATAACATAGATAATATAACACAGGGCAGCAACACCGAAACTAAGGCTAATGGCAGAGTTAGTTTTAATCAAAATAATGTAGAGCCTACAATAAATGATATTACTGCTAGTACTAAACAAACTCAACAACAAAATCAAAACATTCCACCAAACGCAAATAAAAAAGAGATTTCTAGTACTATAGATACAACACCATGCGAGATCGAATCTAAATCTAAGAACATAGTAGTATACACTGATTGTAATAACAGTAACAACTCTTCGATAGTACCAATATTGGGATATGTTGGTGTAGATAGCAATATGGGTACACCTATACAGATACGTGGAAAGGCTAAAAACATTTTTGAAAATAACTTAAATTTTGTAGTACTTGATAGCTATAATAATATTTTAGATTCAGGTTTTATTACAGTTAACTCTCCTGATTTTAATATTTTTGGAACGTTTTCAAAATATATTTTCTTACCAAACAATGCAAGTTTACTAAAATTATTCCATAAATCCGCTGCTACCGGGGAAGAAATAAATGAGGATGTAATTACATTAAATATAAAATATCCTTATTATGTAAGTTGTGTTAAGCGTTCTAAATCTAATTATATAGAATTGCAAACAAATTGTAGAAATCCAAACCAAATAATTGCATACAATGATACTTTACATATATTTGGTGTAGCAAAAAAAATACATAATAGTCAACTACACTTTAAAATTTATAACTCAAATAATCACGTTTTAATTGAGAAAGGATTGTATGTATATTATCCGAATAGTAGTAACAGTGGTAATGACGAATTTGGTACTTTTTCGCATTATTTAAATTTGCCAACTAGTGATAGTCGCTTAACACTAGAGTTATTTTACAAATCTAATTCTACATTATCAGAAGTAGTAAAAGTTAATGTATTAAGAACTTCTATACCATTCTCTTGCTTTAGTAAATCAGAATCAGGTAACGTTATGGTTAATATAAATTGTAATTATGGGATGTCTATAGCTCATAATAACTTGCTACATATATATGGAAAAGCTAGAAACATATACGAAAATAACTTAAATTTTGTTATTCTTGATGAAAATAATAATATTTTGTTGGGAGAAGATAATATAAATGTTAATGCTACTGATCCTAACGTGCATAGTGAATTTTCAAAGTATGTATTATTACCAGGTAATATAAACACAAGACATTTAACACTAAAAATATTTCATAGAACAGGAGCAGGTGAGAATAAAAAAGATTTAGTAACTACAAAAATATTAACAACAGTTCTACCTTTGCCATGTGACATACAATCAAAATCATATAACGTGTTACTTTCGACAGGTTGTGGTAGTTATGCCGACGCAATATTTGCTTATAAAGAAGGCAATCAATACAAAATAACAATATCTGGTAGAGCCAGAAATATTTTTGAAAATAACTTAAACTTTGCAATATTAGACAATAACAATAATGTTTTGCTTGAAGACTTTGTGTATGTAAATTCGCCTGATCTTGGAATATACGGGGATTTTTCAAAAACGCTTATTATTCCTAATAGTAATACTGATATGAAATTAAAAATATTTCATATTTTTGATAAATCAGAAGAAGACACTATAGTGGTTAGAATATTAAAACTAAAATAAATTTAATTCTTTTATTAAACAATAAGCTAAAAAAGTATCTTGAGTAATGTATGTTTGAATCATTCTGTTGTCAATAGCATAACTGTTTTGTGTGTAATCATTGTACTTAAATTACTGTCGTCTATATTTATAGGTTATAAATACTTAACGTAAAATTTACAATTTTACATGTTATTTGAATTGTTGTCGTTATAAGTAGTTGAAAAATTGTTGCTTATTGCAATTACTAGCTTTTTTCGCAAAGTAGTTATTAGTTGCAATACGCAAAAATAATAAAGTACAAGTAACGGCATCAAACTTTATAAATTATTAGAAGCCACATCAATTGAATGTGGTAGCATAATGTAGTTATTGCTACATACTTAATACATACAACTATCTACAACTATCTTGTTATGGACATAATATTTTTGGTATTTCCAAATCAACTATTTAAAAATACCGAATTATTTAGAAAAATAAATGTTAAAAAAATATATTTATTAGAAGATACTTTATTTTTCGGAGACTATATATATCCATTGAAATTTCATAAATTTAAACTTATTCTTCATAGAGCATCAATGAAGTTTTATGAAAGCTACCTTAAAAAACAGAGTTTTAATGTTGAATATTGCGAATATAGTATATTATTTAGAAAAAAATTAAATTTTTATATAGAAATATTTTTTCAAAAAAACATACACACTTACGATCCGGTAGATTATATATTAGAAAAAAGACTTAAGAAAGCAGCAAATATTGCATCTACAGAAATTATATTTCACCATAATCCGTGTTTCATAAATACAAAAAATGACAATTTAAACTACAGCAAAAACAGCGTAGGTAAAGTATTTTTTCACACAAACTTCTATATTTATCAAAGAAAAAGACTAAATATATTAATTGATGATACGGGAAAACCAATAGGTGGCAAATGGAGCTTTGATATCGAAAACAGAAAAAAAATACCAAAAAACTTAGAAATTCCTAACACAAATTTACCTATTAAGAATGATTTTGTAAAAGAAGCTGAAATCTACATAAATACACATTTTCAATCTAACCCACCGTATATATTATTAGATACAGATGATATACTACATACTAGCTTCTATCCAACTACTTTTGAAGAAGCAAAAAAAATTTTAATAGATTTTTTAATCTACAAATTAGAACTATTTGGCAGTTATCAAGATGCCATTACTACACATTCAGACTTTGTCTTCCACTCTGTTTTATCTTCTTCAATAAATATCGGTTTATTAACTCCAGGCGAAGTATTAGATAGTGTTATGAATTTTTACGATAATAGCAAGCATAAGGAAACAATTTTAAATTCTATAGAAGGCTTTGTACGACAAATAATTGGATGGCGAGAATTTATGCGCTTTGTCTATGAAGAAAAAGGAGTCGAATTACGTAATAGTAATTTTTTTGGGCATATAAATAAACTGCCAAACTTTTTTTATACCTGTGAAACAAACAATGAAGTATTAAAATACGTTTTAACAAAAGTATCAAAACTAGCATATTTACACCATATAGAAAGGCTAATGATAATTGGTAATTATTTGTTGTTGAGCCAAATAGATCCAAATGAAGGATATAAATGGTTTATGGAAATGTTCATAGATGCATATGATTGGGTAATGGTACCTAACTTGTATGGGATGAGTCAATATAGCGATGGAGGTAGTATAGTAACTAAACCATACATATCAAGTTCAAAGTATATTTTAAAAATGGGATTCTATCAAGGCAATTGGCAAAATGAATGGGATGATCTGTTTTGGACCTTTATCAAAAACAAGTACGATATTTTAAAATCAAATCCTCGTATGCAAATCTTATGTAATTTATTAGAGAAAAAGATAAAAAATATAAATAATTCAACTAATTCAATTAATAAGTTTAATAAATATTAAGTATATTAGTACGCTTTTCGCATACAACAATATATGAATTAGTTTAGTGTTTATTTATATGACTCAACTAAAAAACAGAATTTACTGCTTTATCAATAGTAGAAACTATGTCAGAATCTGATAACGGAGACAATACGCTTATATTCAAATTATCCTTTCTAAACACTTCTTTAGCCAACGATTTGATTTCATCATTACTCACATCTTGAAATCTTTGTATGTAATCGGGAATATTTAATATCACATTTTTTAATAATTTATACTCAGCAAATAACGAAGCTAAATACATTGAGCTTTCCAGATTTATCAGCTGTTTGGTTTTTATCATTTGTTTTACTTTATTTAATTCTTCACTTTTTACTCCATTGTTTGAAATGTCAAGAAATTGTTCTAGAATTATTCTAACAGCAGAATAGATACTATCTAAATCATTTTTAATATCCATTAGTGTAATAAAACACCCATCTTCGGAATATAATGCAGTAGTAGTATCAACTAAATAACATAATCCTCTTTTTATTCGTAATTCATTGAAAAGTCTTGAAGACATACTACCACCTAAGACATTATCCAATAAGGCTAAAGCATAAATCCTATCATCAAAGTATGAAAAAGTACGAAATCCTAAAGATAACTTAGTTTGATTGTTATCTTTACATTTGGTCACTATTTCAAAAGATTTTTGTTGCTTAGGGATGTATTCTACTTTAGAACTTTTCTCAAATGATAAACTTTGCCAGTCCAAAAAATATCTTCGAATATCATTTTTTAACTTATCTATCCCATATTTTTGTATGTTACCTGCTACAACAAAAACAGAATTAATAGGAGAATAAAATTTGCGTAAAAATTCTAATAAAATATCACGTGCTGTAATTTTTTGTATGCTTTCTTTTGTACCAAGAATATCCATACCCAACGAATTATTTCCAAATATCAGTTGATTTAAATTGTTACTAACAATATCAAAAGGTTCATCTAAGTACATATCTATTTCCTGCAAAATTACCAATTTTTCTGATTCTATACTGTCTTCTAAGAATAAAGGATTTTTTATTAAATCTGAAAGCAAAAACAATGCATCACTAAACCTATCTACTGAAGATTTTATATAAAAGCCTGTATATTCTTTCGATGTGAATCCGTTAAAATTTCCACCCAATAAGTCAAGATTGATTGATATTTCTAATTCAGAAGGAAAATTTTTAGTACCTTTAAATACCATGTGCTCAATAAAGTGTGATATACCATTATTATCTAAGGTTTCATATTTTGATCCAGCCTTAATTAATGTTAAAAGAGTAATTGTAAAAGTATTATTTAAATCAACAAGAATTACATCTAAACCATTATCTAATTTGTACGTTTCTACTAGTGGTGAATTAGTACTATCTTTTTGCATAAGAAATAAAATAAAGATAATTATACTCTTTACGTAGTAGTTAAATACTTAAATATTTCCTCTAAATTCTGCTTTTGTTCTACAAACTCATAAATCGTAAAATTATGTTCAACTAAAAATTTAAACAAGGTATTCAAAAATAATTCATTTGTTTGCGTTGGTATTATTTGCAAATGCAAATTCCCGTTTTTGTCTTCTGTAATTTTTTGATAAGACTTAATAAACAAATCATTTTTTCTGTCATTTAATAACTTAATAACATTTTCTCCTTTTACAATTAAAGAATAACTTTTTTGTTTAGTAGAAATGTTTTTTAAATCATTTACTGATCCATCATACAGTATTTTGCCTTTATTTATTATAAGCACGCGTTCACATAAAGCTTCTACTTCTTGCATAACATGTGTAGATATTAGTATTGTCTTATCTTTCGATATTTGTTTAATTAAACTACGAAGCTCTTGTCTTTGGTTTGGATCCAAACCTTCAGTTGGCTCATCTAGAACTAGAATAAGCGGATCTCCTATCAAAGCTTGTGCCAAACCTACTCTTTGTTTATAACCTTTAGACAACTCAGATATTTCTTTATAAAAAACACTTTGTATACTAGTAGCATTTACTACAAAATCAATTCTTTTCTCTCTATTAGTTCGTATTGAATATAGATCTAGAACATAGTTCAAACTTTCATATACCAACATATCTTTATATAATGGATTGTTTTCGGGCATATAACCAACATAGCTTTTTAAATTAATGTCATCTTCAACAACATTACCGTTTATCAATATTTCGCCATTATCTGGTACTATATATCCAGAAATGATTCTCATTGTAGTAGTTTTTCCAGCACCATTTGGTCCTAGTAACCCAACTATACTTCCCTTGTCAATCGAAAAAGAAACAGAATTTACTGCTATATTAGTACCATAACTTTTTGTTAAGTTTTTAACTGATAACATAGGCATGTATATAACATAACAAAAACTATTATCATTAAATGAATACGTTTATTATTAATTATATACAAATAACTATAAAACCATAAATACTAAAGCATACCAGCTACTAAAAAATTTTCGTCTGTATTAGTTTATGTAAGAATCTAGTTTTTTATTAGTGCTTAGTGCTACTTAAAATCAATTATTTTAATCAAATACTTTAACTACGTATCTATAAATACAAATGACCAGATACAAAAATATACTTGAAAACTAGTAGAACAAATAAATCGTGATTTATTCAACTGCAATCCAATGCAATTGGACGTTAGTTTCATCGTCTTCTGGCTGTAGTCGTTCTAAACTAAATACAAATCCTTCCTTAGATATTTTTTTAATCTTAATTTTTAGATTAGTATGTTCTTCTACTTGTATAATATCTCCTTCTTGAAATATTTTAAAAACTTCTACAAATACTTTTGGTACTGTATTAAATGTATTGCTGAAAGTAATAGTAATATCGTTATCTAAGTTATCTACCAACATATTACCACTATCTATTTGTTTACTAGGTTGAGTACTAGACGTACTTTGTAAAGAAAGTGCATTATGAGTAGTGCTACGAAGTTCTACTAACATAGCTTCTAGTTCTTTGATTTGTTGCTTTAATATTTCTATCTCTTCTTTTTTGTTAATGTTGCTGTTTTCGAGTACTTCTAATTTTTGTTGTAGCAATGTCAAAATTTCTTCTCGCTTATTTATTTTATCTTTTATTGTTTGTATTTCTTGTTGTTGTTCTCCAATTGCACTATATGCTAACCATAACGCCTCCGTATAGCTTATATATATACCTCCTAAAAGATTCCTATCTTCTAGTTCTATACCTAAAGCTTTTGACATAATCTCTATATTTTGCTGAAGAATGTTATTATCTTTGTATCTTAGTATTAAACCTATTTTATTAATAGAATTATTATTAACTAAGTTATTTAATTTGCTATTACTATTACTACTTGTATTTAAGATTACTTTATCCATTCCTACTAATTCAGTGATTGCTTTAGATGTGCTAGTCTCACTAGTAATGTTGGTGATATCTTTTTTATCAATAGTCCACAAAATAGTTCCTGAATTTGAATTAGCTTTGTTAGGAATATCATCAGCTTTATGTATATTTAGGTATACTACGGTTAATGGTGCATTACTAGGCTGTTTAGACTGCATAATATCTTCTTGGACATGGATAGAGTTATCGTAATGACTTGTTGCTGTATTATTTACTGGTACTAGTGGATCTAACACATTGTTGTATTGATTAATTGAAATTACACCTGTATGCACGTTTCTATTGCTTATTATTGATTTTACATACATATCTGGATCTATTTCTATATCTGTAAAATGTTCATATATATTATTCTCAACATTTCTAGTATCAATATTATTAAAGTTAGACAAAACTGTATCACCATTTCTATTACTATCCTTTACGTGACTACTTTCATAATTATCTATGACTTCTTCATATTTTTGTACCAAATTGTTTATTCTAGCTTCTCTTATATCCCACGGAGAATCATCTTGCCATACTCTGTAATAATCTACATCCAAAAATCTATTAGCTGTTGTTGATCGCCATCTAATTAAACTTGTTAGTGGAACACTCCCAGATATACCTGATGTTATTGCTCCACAGTAATGCCATTGTACTCCATTTGTTACATCATTGTCTACATAAAATCTAACTTCACTACTACCTCTCGTTTCTACCTTTAATAATGCGTATCTGTCTGTATGCACTGTTTGACCACAACTTACAGATGTAACTATACCATCATTATCTACTACACCTCTCCAGGTAGTAGATTGGCTATTCCCAATATACATACTGTATAACAAATTATTTCTTAACAAAAAAACATCTAGTGAACCCGAACTAGTTCTATTATCTACCCCTGCAGTATGATCAAAATCTACTGTACCAACAAAATAACCAGTAGCATATATAGCACCGTCTTGTGAAATAAATACAGACATACCAACATCGACTGAATTATTACCAATTACTCTAACCCATTGATAATTTCCACTACTATCATATTTTGCTAAAAATATATCTTGGCTACCACCAACACTAGTTCTATTATCTATTCCAGGACCTGGATCAAAATCTACTGTACCAACAAACTCACCAATAACATATATATTGCTATCTCCTTGCACACTTACTTCATTGGCTCTATCGGAATTAGTGCCACCAAAAGTTCTAACCCACTGATAATTACCGCTACTATCATATTTTGTTAAAAACACATCAAACATACCAGCACTAGTTCTATTATCTACACCAGGACCTGGATCAAAATCTACTGTACCCTGTAATATCCCAGTAACATAAATTGCACCATCTACTGGCGAAACAGATACGGAATAAGGATGATGAGAAGCACTACCACTAGTATTATTAGATGTTCTAACCCATTGATAAATACCACTACTACTATACTTAGTTAAAAACATACTTTCGCCAGTACTACTTCTATTATCTACACCAGGACCTGGATCAAAATCTACTATGCTACTAAAATTACCAACAACATATACCGAACCATCTATTGGGGATATACTTAATTCGTAAGCAGCCTCAATAGTTGTTGCACCAATCGTTACGGCCCACTGATAAACTCCGCTACTATTATATTTAATTAGAAAAAAATCAGGTGCTGATCCTGGGGCAGTTCTATTATCTACTCCAGGACCTGAATCAAAATCTACCGTACCCAAGAAATAACCAGAAACATATATTCCCCCATCTATTGGAGAAACTTTTATTCCAGTAGCAACGTCACCAGTACTAGTACTGCTACCACCCAATGCTACAGTCCATTGATAATTACCGTTACTATCATACTTTGTAAAAAAAATATCAGAATTCCCAGCACTAGTCCTATTATCTACTCCAGGACCTGGATCAAAATCTACTGTAGCTCGAAATTCACCTGCAACGTATACCGATCCATCTAATGGTGATACAGATATAGAATGGCCAATATCATCATTAACTCCACCAAACGCCCTAGTCCATTGATAGTTTCCATTGCTATCATATTTTGTTATAAATACGTCGTCACTACCAAAACTAGTTCTATTATCTACTCCAGATCCTGGATCGAAATCTACAGTACCTTGGAATCTACCAGTAATATATACTGAACCATCTATAGAAGATACAGTAATTGACTCACCTCTATCCATACTTGGACCTCCAAAAGATCTACTATAGGAATATTCGGGGGATACTCTACCAATACCTATCCTTAAATCATCATTAGATCCAACATGCGAAGGTTTTACTTTGCTTACTATAACTGGTAAATTACTGATTTTGTAGACAAAATTTTGTTCTCCACTTACTCTGGATTGATATGCTGTGCAGGTAGTGTTTGCTGTTGTATTACGTATTCTACCAATACCATTTATTTGGTCTTCCTCAATTCCGAAGATACATGTACCGTTGGCTTCTATACCAAAAGCTTGTATATCTCCCCATTGTAATGCTTGTCTTGTATTAGAAATAGTTACTTGAGGTCTTGCTCTCATAAATTCTTCACCAAAATAGCTATTTCTACTAATCATAGCTCCACTTTCAACTAATCCGCCAAAATTTTGGTGAATATCAGTTATTTGTAGTACTTGTTGATTTAGATTATTTACAATAGATATTGTACCGCCCGTAGCCATTTGTATATTGTTTGCTCCTATATTTATCGCATTATCTATTTCTGGATCAGATACGTCTATTGCATTTTGTATTGTACCTGTTCCTGTATTTTGTATTCTGAGTGCATTAGATACTGTACTATTCGTATTATAGGTTACATTTAGAGAAATATTTGTTCCTTGATTTGATATTGCAATAGATGGATTATGGGTATTTGTTAATAAAAAAGTAAGACCTGACGTATTATTTATATTCATTATTTTATCAGCATCTGCTGTATATACAGAATCTAAGTCTACACTTGATCCAGAAGCTAAGAGATCTATTGTAGTAGAATTTGTTCTAAAATACAAGTTAGTACCATTCCACCACAAGTCTCCACTATTTGGATTTGTTGGGTTTACTCCAGAGCTACTTAGTAATCTTAAGCTTGCTCTGGTCGTATTTGCTTCTGATATCGTAAGATATGCTGTATTGGTTGTTGTCGAAATACTTACTAATCCATCTGAATTTACTATAAATGGCGTTGTATCTGACGACTGATCTTCAATTCTAAACTCTCCTGTTCCCAAGTTTACTACTGAGAAGTTTGGATTAGTGGTACTATTTAGTATGTAGTTAAAATTCCCAGTGTTACCTATTGTTAAGAACGTACTTGATAATCTTTGGAATAAAATGTTACCAGTTGATTGCATGTTAAAAGATATATTTCCGCTTGTCGTGCTTCTAAACTCCAATCCTGCTGTATTATTTACATTTAATATTTTGTCATTATCATTCGCATATACTGTGTCTAATCCTCCCGATATGCTCCCAGCAGTATCAGCATAATACGCATACGGAACACTCGTAATCATTGGCCTATTACTTGGTACATTCGGGAATACTTGCAAACCTGTTGTAAAATCACCATTACCATCTGAATCAAATTCTATTTCTATGTACATTGTTGGATCAGTACCCCATGTTATGCCGCTACCACTACATGGACTAACTGGATTAGTCCAACTATTACATATACTATTTAATCTTAAGCTAAATATACCCTGGTTATCTCCTATTTCTATATTACTATGAGTTTCACGCCATAAAAGTGTGGCCGTTGCACTATTATTGTCGTATATGC
>JANWZV010000160.1 GCA_025061805.1 Candidatus Dojkabacteria bacterium
CAGGAAATAATGGATATGCTTTGAATTTATCATGTAATTCTAATGGAACATCAATATCTACAACAAAAATGTATCCAGAAAATTCATATTTATCTTTCAATAAATTTAAAATTTCTTGAGTTGGATCCTTATTTTTTATCTCTTTGAAATCTTCTTGATCAAATTTTCGTTTGTCTTCTAACCATGATGAAAATAATTCAATATGTGCTGGTAATTTTTCCATCATTGCTCTTCCATATAAATTTACTGTATCAAAATAAAGAACACAAGAATTTTCAGATGCTTTTCCACAAGATTTTTCTCCTATTCCGCAAATTCCTCCTCTTATTCCATTTTTTATTATATTATATATTTTTTCATCAGTGATCAATTTAAGTCTATAATTTGATTTAAATTTCATTGCATCATAGAAGAAAGATGGACCTGTAACATACCAAGCAGGATCTAATTTATAAGCTTGAATTGAAAGTTCTCGATATTTTTCAAATACTTCTGCAAGTAACACAACATCTCCTTTAAGATATATTTCATGATAATCTTTGAATGTTTTACAATATTTGTTAAAAATTTCTAATGCTTCAGAATATTCTTCCTCAGAAATTGTTTTGTTAGTAAGTCTTGAATAAAATGATTCTCGAGGAGGTAAAAATGGAACATCAAATTTTTCATAATTATTGAACCATTCATAAGGATATGCTTCTTTGTGTGTATACCAATCAGGTAAAAATTCATTAAATTTTTTAGTTTGAACATAATCTTTGACCAATTGAGATAAAGAAAATGGAAGATGACAATAACTATCAAGGAAAGTAAAATGACCAATTGTAATACTAAATATTTTTTCTTTTGATTTACCAAGAACAGAAATAAAATTTCTTAATTTTTTATCTTTACTTACATTTTGGTAGAACGACAAATTATCATTTTGTTCAAGTAAACAATCATCATCATTTTGATTAATTGAAAATTCATCGTCACTTAGATCAATATATTCTTTATTTTTGTAAAAAGTTTTTATTCCATATTTGATGATAAAATGTGAATCATAACCTTTGAGATTGTGAAAAAATATTCTAAGTTT
>JANWZV010000161.1 GCA_025061805.1 Candidatus Dojkabacteria bacterium
AACATCACGACTATTATTACGATTTTTGTCGTCGTAATTTAATGCACGATAAATACATTTAATAAAACATTGATTATCGTAATTTTTAATATTTATAATTGCTCGTCTATTTTCAAGCCATTCAGGAGTTTTAATATAACCTCTTGCAATTAAAAATGGTGGGCGATATTCCCAAAATCTAATCACTAATGAAAGAAGATCATTGGGTATACTACCATACATTGTAGGTTCATATTCTACTTTTTCCAAAAGAGTATCAAATTGAAGATAAAGAATATTTTTAACTTTTTCAATATTATTTGCAGTATAAGTTATATTCGAAATATCATCTGTTCTTACGCTAAAAATGCTATATTGCTCTGATTTTTCTCCAGTTTTTTGATCAACGATTGTTTTTATTGTTGAATATTTAAAACATACTTGAATTTGTATTGGAAAATTTATTTTGCTTTCTCTAATATGTTCTATTAAGATTTTCAAAATTTCATCTCTATCTGTATCTAAAAGACTAAAACTATCATATTCTTCTATATCTTCATCTTCGCCCATCTCGCTTTTAATTTTTTCAGTGAAATATTCTTTGAAATAATTTAAATTTACTTTAACAATCCAAACATATTCGCCAAGTTTTGATAATGTTGAATGTTTTTTATCAATGATTGGAACTTTTTTGATTATATTAACATTTTCAGGAATTTCTTTTGGTTGTTCTTCTTTTTTCTTTAATTCTCTCTCTTTTTCAACTGATAAAAGTGGTTTTTCTTGAATTTTTGGTTTTTCTTGAATTTTTGGCTTTTCTTGAATTTTTGATTTTTCAAGTAAAACTATTTCATCAGATAAACTTTTCATTAAATCTAAAATTTTATTTGCATGAGTCATACGTTCATGTAATGGTATAGATTCATTTCTCATTATTTTTTCATAATTTTCACGTAATTGATTTCTGAATTTTTTTAATTCTTCACTCATTTTTAAGTTTGCGTCAATTTTTTTATAATATAAAACAAATATTTAA
>JANWZV010000162.1 GCA_025061805.1 Candidatus Dojkabacteria bacterium
AACTCCCAGTTGTCGATATAAAAATCAGTTAAACAAAATCTGCAACCCGAATTTAAGAAATTTCCTCTATATAACGGATCATTTTTTTCTACGTATACAGGCATAATACCATAACCTTTTACGTTGTTTCTATACGGCATTCTCTCTTTTGGATTCACCAAAGAGTACACGACTATCATTTTTATATCTGTCAATGAAGCCAAATGAACAAGACCGCCTTCCATGGAAATAAAAAGTTTACAATTCTGAAATAAAAATATACAGTCTTTTAAAGACAATTTATTTGTAAAATCAAAGAATCCTTCATAAGAAAATTCTTTCAAATCGAAAGTTATTTTGCTTTTGTATTTTTCTTCGACTTCATATTCGTTATATTTTTTTGGTTTGGTTTCATCATTTCCTATGAATATGACTTTTTCATTTTTGTTTTTCAAATAGACCAAGAATTCACGCAACGTGTTCTGATTCCATCTTTTTGATTCAGTTCTTGAACCAAGCGAAAGTATAATATAATTTTTGAGATCTTCCTTATCTATTTTTTTCTCCTTCAAAATATCATAGAGATTATCGCTCATATCTTGATTTTTTATTTTTGGCATATTTTTATAATTTTTGGGCATTATATCTCCTATCCAAAAATAAGGATAATAAATCGTCGGATGACATTTCATGGCAGGAGAAAATTTTTCAAACTGATACAATATAAAAGAATTTTCGTCAAAAACATACTTTTTCGACATGTCTAGTATTTCATTTTTGTCGAAAAGAAAAGTATCTTCATATATGAAAGAAAAATTTTTGTTGATTAAGACAGATAACCGTTTGTTTTTCGTTTCTTTAATCCACCTTAATACAGGTAAACAACTTACTTGATCTCCTAAAAAACCATTCATTACAATATAGAGTTTTTGATATATAGGTTTATTCGGAAGTAA
>JANWZV010000163.1 GCA_025061805.1 Candidatus Dojkabacteria bacterium
AGAATCCTCAGGCGCATGTGGTTGCGGTCCCCGTGGGTATCGATCCTGATTTGTACGAATTTATTCCCGATCAGCGGCGTACAGGCCGGCCGATCATCAGTGTGATTGGTAGCATGGGCTGGTACCCTACCCACTCGGCAGCGGTGCGGTTGCTGACCCGACTATGGCCTGAGATCAAAAGGCAGGTGCCCGACGCTCAGGTGCAATTAGTCGGTTGGGGGGCCAAGACGGCCTTGAAAGACTACTTGGGCATGCCTGACGTCATTATCGAGGAGAATGTTCCCGATACCCGCCCCTATTTTGAACGAACGGCCGTGATGCTATATGCACCCGGTCGCGGTAGCGGCATGAAAATCAAAGTTTTGGAATCATTAGCATACGGCGTACCGGTGGTAACAACGTCCGAAGGAGTAGAAGGACTACCGGCAGTTGATGGGGAGCACGCAGGGATATGTGACGACGATGCTGGTTTGATTGAGCGAACGGTACGGTTGTTACGGGATCCCCCGGCTCAGAACCGGCAGCGGACCGCTGGCCGTGCCCTGCTCCAAACCCACTGCAGCCCCAAAAACACTGTTAACCAGATAATGAGTATATATCAGGAAATATATAAATAGTTAATTCGACATTTCTTGTCCCGAGATGGACGTTACTAATCTGATAAGTGACTGTAACATAATAAAAATGAGAATACATCTAACGCATGATGATTTGTCGAATTCTGATTATGGCAGATGGTTTTGCGATTTTATCCTGAGTAATAGTCAACATCAAATTAAATATTTATATGAAGAAGATCCACATAAATCAGACATAATTTTGATTATTAGTCGAGGTGATAAATATTATTCATGGTTAAGATATCATCCACTTGTGTATAAATATTCTGGCAA
>JANWZV010000164.1 GCA_025061805.1 Candidatus Dojkabacteria bacterium
AATTATTTATCAGAGATATAGATAGATTTAAAAGATATTTAATTACTATTGCAGAATTACATCTCATATATTTAATAACAAAGATTAATAAAAATAAACTTGAACAAGAATTAATTAAAAAATATAATATTATTTTGGATTTTTATAAAAAATGAATTAATTTTAAATTTTTATAATTAAATAAAAAACTACAATGTCTTGGGATGAAAGTCTGAATGAAAAAATACTAAAAATCTATAGACTAAATAGTAATTTAGATCATGATATAAAATGTAAAAATATTTGTAAATTTTGTAAAGTTATTCTTACAGAAAATAACGCACATTATAATCGTGAAAAAAATAAATTTATGTATGGAAAAATTTGCAAAAAATGTTATGTGGTTTATCTCAAATTTCAACAAATAAAATCACATTTAGCAAAAATTTTATTAAAATTAGGTATAAGAGAAGATATAGTTAATGAAATTATTGAAAAAGAAAAAGAATTATTTTTCAAAGAGAATTGTTCACCAATTGTGGAAGAATCACAAAAGAAGTAATTTATATGTTTCAAATAATGAGACATATAAATTTTATGATATATCGCTCTTCATTTTAATTTTTATCAAAAAATTTTGTGTTTTTCTAATTTCGTAAATAACTTTGTTTAATTGTTCTCTAGTTTTAATTACATCTTCGATTTTTATATAATGTGATTCTGTAATTAATGAATAAAGTATTTTATATTCTTCATATATTTGTGAAATTAGTTCTTTTATAGATTTAGGTTTAGTTTTTGTTTGTTCAGAAGAAACAATCTCTTTTTTGAATTCTTCTTCGTTTGTGTTTGTGTTTGTGTTTGACATTGA
>JANWZV010000165.1 GCA_025061805.1 Candidatus Dojkabacteria bacterium
TTCTAAAACCTATTTAATAAGTGTATATGCCTTGAAATTAAAAAGCATATACATTAGTTAAGTTTAAATTTTGTTAATTTTAGATAAATTTCAGGAAAAGAATTTAAAATTTTTTGACAGTAATAAATTCTTGCTTCTATTTCAGCTTCTAAATCAGTTAAACTATAATCAATAATTTCTCCAAAAATATAAAATCCAAATTCTTGTTGTTCTTCATCTTTATATTTATTAATTTCATTAATAAGCCAAGTAGGTTTTATCAATATTATATTTGATATATTAATTAATTCTTTTAATTTTTTCATAAATTTATTATATAATATTTCTCTTTCTACGAGTTCCTTTGGTTTATTTATTTCATTATTATCATTATCTTCATTATTATTTTCAATAATTTTTTCGAAATCTATTTCTTCATCATTCATATTATTTACTTCATCATCTAATTCTTTAAAAATTTTAAATATTTCTTCTCTTCTAAGTGAAAATAATTTTACTGAATATTTTATAATTTCATCATATAAATCTTTAACAATTTTGTTTAAATTTTATATCTATAAATTTTTATTAATTTTTCATTAATATCATCATAAAATTTAAATTCTAAACTAAAATTCTTACAAATTTCATCTTTTTCAAAAAACTTCATAATATAAGCAAGAATTTCACATAAAAAATCAACTAAGTTATCCATTTTTATATATGGGTTTATTTTTTTAAAATAAAAAAGAAAATTTTTTCAAATTTTTTTGTTTTTTAAACCAAATTTAAATCTTTAAAGGTGATCAAATTTTCAAAATACTTTTCAATAAGTCTAGCAGAATTTACACCCCTTCTGGGTG
>JANWZV010000166.1 GCA_025061805.1 Candidatus Dojkabacteria bacterium
TGAACAATAAAACTTTTTACATTATTATTTATATTTTTTACTATCATCAATGCAATATCTGTCATTGAACTTATATATGAAATTAATCCTGTTTTATCATAATTACTGTCAGCAAAAATTACTTTCAAAAAAGATATAATACTAGAAATTTCACATAATAGTATTCTAGCACCTAAACTATCGGAAATGTTTGCAGGTAAAACTTTTACATTCAAAATTAAACCATTTGAATCTACTAATATATGGCGTTTTACACCTTTTATTTTCTTACCACCATCATATCCTACAAAGCCCCTTTTTTTGTTGTCTTTACTGATTGACTATCTATTATACCTACTGTTGCATTTTCATTTTTACCTTTCAACAGTCTTGTTCTTTTTGTTAGTTCTCTATTTATTCTCTCAAATATACCTGATTTAGACCATTCTCTAAAATAATTATATAATGAACGCCAAGGCTGTAAATCTTTTGGTAATTGTCTCCATTGGCATCCTGTTTTCTCTACATAAAAAATTTCATTTAAAATTTCTCTAAAATTATATTTCCTTGGTCTCCCATCCATTTGACAGAAGAGGTAGAAATTCCTTCACTATTTCCCATTGCTCATCTGTTATATCGCTCTCATATCTTAACATATATTTAAATTTTACTTCTTGTAGATAAATAACATAAAATATATTTTACCATATTTAAACTTTTTGAACAGTTTCTTAGTCCATTTGTTATCTATAAAACCTCTATCTGCTATCAACATACCTTTTAAATTTTTTACTAACTCTTTTCCTAGCTTCAAATCGTGTTTTGATGCTTTATCAACTTTAAAACTTACTATATTACCATA
>JANWZV010000167.1 GCA_025061805.1 Candidatus Dojkabacteria bacterium
CATTGGAGATAATGCACAAAATGGAAATATTGTTATAATAAAAGTTACTAAATAATTAAACAAATGTTTATTTCACTACGTTCGAAGAACAATGTTTATGCCTTTTGAAAGACATAAACATTATTGATCTAGCGCTCTACCGAGCGCAGCGAGGATTAGTCTTCATTTTTGCCTCTAATTAATCTTTTCAATTGTCTTATTAATGCAGGACTTAAATCTTCAAGACTTAATTCTTTTTTTTCACTTCCATTTGTTGTTTGAGACGAATCTTCGCTTCCTAATAAACCTGATACTAATCCGCTAACTCCTTTTAATAATCTACCTGGAATACTAGCAAGTAAACTTCCAAGATCAATTTTTCCTCCTGAATATATATCAATATCAATAGGATATGATACTTTGTTAAATGTAGTAATTGAAGTTCCAGGATCAATCCCGATAGTTTGTGTTACTGTTCCATTGATAATATCTATTCTTCCTGTATATATAACAATTACATCAATTTGAGGAAGAAATGAAGCATCAAGATCTCTAGTATTTATTGCAGTGATAGTACATTGAAAATTCCAAGTTCCTTTCTTTCCAGGAAAATCTTCATTCAATAAAGGAATATCTGTTCCAAAATCAAGTGCGAGAGGTGCTGAAGCTCCAGCAAATACTTTATATATTCCTTGATTAAATACAGAAACAGGTTCTCCATTAAAATTAGCCCAACTTTGTTTTAATCCATTTTTTTGACATATTTGATATAAATCGAATTGGTTTAATGTACTGAGAATACCACTTCTATTATC
>JANWZV010000168.1 GCA_025061805.1 Candidatus Dojkabacteria bacterium
AATACTGATTATCAATTTGAATCAAAAAAATTTTGGAGGAATATGAAAAAGTTTCAATCTCAGTTCTGTTTTAAAACACAAACCTTTTATTTGAACCAAAACTAATACAATACAACATGAAATGAAAAGTTATGTTTATTTTACAAATAAGTTTGAAGTTCTTTTGAAGGAACTTGTCCATTCTCGGAGAGGATGTCTTTGTTGTTGTTGAAGTCCAACAAACGGAGAAATGAACTCATACACTGGATTAGCAAAGTATTTTGAAATTCTCCATTATTCAATCAAATTCGAATTGATTGAGCAAATTTTTTTGTTTCTATTTTTAGATTCTTTGAATTGCGAATTCTTATTCTGTGTCTCCCTCTTCAGGAGTCTTTCAAAAAGTTCAGTTCACTAGTTCTTTTCAACACAACACCACACGTCTCTCTCTCTCTCTCTTGGCCAAACACCGCACTTCTCAACGTGACACCACACGTCTCTTGGGCCAACTTTTGGGAAATGGAGGAGGAGGTGGAGGAGATGGAGGTGGAAGTGGAAGTGGCAGAGATGGAAGATAGTTGCCAAAGAATTCTTTGTTGTTTGGTACTTTCCATTTTTGTTTTTCATATCTTCTTTTTGAGATTTGCGAATTCTTAAGAATTCTTGTTTTGTGTTTTATAAAGCAGCTTTTTTTGCCAATCTGTCGCTCTTCATTTGACACGATTGATTGTCTGATAGATTGTGTGTTCCTGATTACTGTGCCCTTTCTTGTCGTTTCCTCAAAGCGAGACAGAGC
>JANWZV010000169.1 GCA_025061805.1 Candidatus Dojkabacteria bacterium
TGGATACATTTTTGTTGTAGATATTGATGTTCCATTAGAATTACATGATAAATTCAAAGCATATCCATTATTTCCTGAAAAAATCAATGAAAAACTTATGCAAACTTTATTTCCAAAGAAAAAATATGCAGTATTAGATAGATATTTAGAATTTGGAATAAAACTTGGATACAAAGTTACATGGATTCATCATATAATAAGAATAAGACAATATGATATTATGAGAGAGTATATTGAATTTAACACAGAACAAAGAAAAATTGCGACAGAGAAAAAAGAAATGTCAAAAGTTGCTTATTTCAAAAATGCAAACAATATGGTTTTTGGAAAAAATATTGAAAATCCTGAAAAATACTCAAATTATATAATACATATTGGCGAAAATGCTATTAAATATTTTGATACTCCAAATTACAAAGATTTTATTTACATTGATGAAAACGAACCAATAATTTTGTTCGATAAAAAAATAGATACGATAAAATTAAATAAACCAATCATCATAGGTTTTTGTATTTTGGAAATTTCTAAACAAATTATGGCCGAACATTTTTACAGACTTAAAGAAATTTTTGGCGATAATATGAAACTTTTATACACTGACACTGATAGTTTAATTATAGAAGTTAATATGTCTGAAGAAAAAGCTCTAAAAACATTAAAAGAATATGATAAAGAAGAAAAGTTTTTTGAACTTCCAGGATATAAAGAAAAGAAAGTACCTGGAAGATTAGCTCTAGAAAAATCATGTAAATATTT
>JANWZV010000016.1 GCA_025061805.1 Candidatus Dojkabacteria bacterium
TTGTATATTTACTGCAGCTAAGTATTCTATTTGTATGGAATACTTTTCATCTCTAACATTTACTCTTCCCTTAATATGTACAATATTTTCTTGTTCTAAAATATTTTTGTATGTTTCAAAATTTTTTGGGAATACTACCGCATCTAACTTGGTAGTTTTATCTTCCAAAACAAGAATAGCCATTTTTTCTCGTTTTTCTTTTGTATAAGTATATTTAATTGAAGATACAAAAGCTATAGACTCTACAATATCACCATCAGATAAGTGCAATATTTCTTCAAAAGGTAAAATATTTTTATATAAATATACATATTCATACTTATCTAAAGGGTGTGACGAAATAAATATTCCTAAATATTCTTTTTCCCATTCAATTTTTTCTTTTTGAGTTGTTGATTGCGTTTGTAGTATATCGTGAGATAAAAAAGTATCACGTTTAACACTTACTTCTTCCCCAAACAAAGTTGCCTGTGTGTTATTAAAACTAGTTTTATGCTTATCTATTACTGATAATATTTTATCAACATAACTTAACATTGTCTTACGATCGCCGAAATCATCTAATGCACCAGATTTTATTAAGCTCTCCAATACTTTCTTATTGACAATTTTTTTTTCTAGCCTAGCTACGAAATCATAAATCGACTTATACGTACCATTTCTATTTCTTTCATAAACAATAGCTTCACAAACTTTAATACCTACATTTTTAATAGCACCTAAGCCGAAACGAATGCTATTTTGTTCTTCTGGAGTAAAAAATACATTAGACTTATTTACATTTGGTAGTAATACTTTATATCCCAATCTTTTCACTTCTTCTAAGTCTATTGCAATTCTATCTAGATCATCTAAATCAGATTCTAAAAGTGCTGTCATAAATTCTAGAGGATAGTTTGCTTTAAGAAATGCACATTTATAAGCCAAAACGGCATAGCCGGCTGCATGAGCTTTATTAAAACCATAATCAGCAAATGGTTTTAAATATTCCCATACTTGATCAGCAATTTCTTGAGAATATCCTCTATTTCTCATACCTTCCTTAAACTTAATTTCTTCTTTTTCCATTACATCTTTTTTTTTCTTTCCTATTGCTCTACGTAATACATCAGCAGAACCCATTGTATACCCCGCTAAATCCACTGCTATCTTAATAACTTGTTCTTGATATATAGCAAAACCATACGTTTTCTTTAGAATTGGTTCCATTTCAGGTACCAAATACTCAACTTTTTGTTCTCCATGTTTTCGTTTTATATAATCTGGAATATACTTCATAGGACCTGGCCTATATGCTGCTGCCATAAAACATATATCTTCTAAATTTTCAGGTTGAAGACTCTTAAGATATTCTCTCATAGGTGGTGACTCAAACTGAAATACACCAGTAGTTTCACCTTTTTTAAAGATATCAAATGCTTTGGAATCATCTAAAGGAATGTTATGATAAGTTAGGCTAGGATCTTTTGTATTATTAATTAGCTCAATCGTTTTTGCTACTATCGTAAGAGTTCGTAGGCCTAGAAAATCGAATTTCATCAAACCCATCTCTTCTAAGCTTGGAGCTTCTAGTTGAGTTATTATTCTTTCACCTCCAGTTTCTAGTTGCAATGGTATATATTCAATCACTGGATCAGGAGTGATTAAATGACCACATGCATGTATTGACATATGTCGGCTTAAATTTTCTATTTTTTTTACATACTCTCCCAACATACGCATTTCATTAGAAGAGTTTACAATGTTAGCAAATTCAGGATTTTCTTCCATCATCTGTTCAAAAGTAAAAGGTTTACCAAATAAAACAGTTACCATTTTAGATAGTTTATCTGCAACTTTTAAATCTATTCCCATAACTCTAGCAACGTCACGAATTGCTGCCTTTGTTTTTAGTCTACCAATTGCAGCAATAGCTGCAATATTGTCTTTGCCGTACTTTTCTTCTACATATTTAATTACTTCATCTCTTTTGTTATCTTGTATGTCCATATCAATATCTGGTGGTGATTGACGTTCTGGATTGAGAAATCTTTCAAAATATAATTCCCATGTAATAGGTTCTACTTCAACAATATCTAAGCAGTACGCAACAACGCTTCCAGCAACAGAACCACGTACGCCGACAAGAATACGGTTTTGTAGAGCCCACTGCATAATATCAGATACAACCAAAAAGTAATCATTGAAACCTTTTTCATCAATTATAGCTAATTCCATTTCTATTCTTTTAATTAGGTCCTCTTTTAAATATTTTTTACACTCTTTTATACATTCTTCGTACGAATGTAAATCTGTTTTTAAATTTTTATGTAAAACTAAATACGTTTCTTTACTTACGTATCTTTTTACTGCACCTAAATAAGTTTGCAATTTTAGTTCTATTTTAGTAGGAATATTTAACTTAACATTGTAGTATCTTGGCTGTATCCTATCATATCTTATGTCAAAATTTTCTACCATATTCGCTATTTTTGCAGTATTATCTATTGCATTAGGTATGTCATTAAATTTTTCGTAAATCTCAGCATTAGATAATAAGTAAGTATCTAAGTATCCTTTTCTACAGTTAGTATCATTTAATTTACAACCATCTTTGATAGCAAATAAAATTGTTTGGACATCTCTATCTTCTTTAGTAAGATAGTGTACGTCAGAAGTACATATAATTGGAATGTTATATGCTTGACTGAATTCTAGGAGTTTTAAGTTTACTCTTTGCTGGCTAAGTATATCTTCGGTTATATCAAAGTCAGTATTTTTGATAGTTTCAATATCGTTGTTGAATTCAGACGATAGGACCGGTTGTTCAGCTCCATTATATCCATGTCTCTGTATTTCAATGAAAAAATTTTCATCAAAAGTTTCTTTCAACCAGTATAACCATCTTTTTGCTTCATCAATTCTATTCAACAAGATATTTTTGGACAGGGGACCAGCTAGACATGCAGAAGTACATATCAAACCTTCTTTATATTTTTGTAAAACTTCCTTATCTACTCTAGGTTTAAAATACATTCCTTCTAAAAAACCAATGCTTACAATTTTAATTAAATTTTTATAGCCAATATAATTCTTTGCTAATAGCACAAGATGGTAATATTTAATACCGTCTACTGGCTCTTTTAAATGTCTACTACTTGGAGCTAAATATATTTCACAACCAATTATTGGTTTGATTCCAAAATCTTTGCACGTTTTCCAAAATTCATATAATCCAATCATTACGCCATGATCAGTTACTGCCAGAGCCGACATCTCTAGCTCTTTAGCTTTTTGAACAAGCTTAGGGATTCTATTAACTCCGTCCAAGAAAGAATACTCTGTATGTACGTGCAAATGTACAAACGAATGCATATTAAAATAGTTTAATTCAACAAACAAACATGTAGTTAATTTTAGCACTAAATAATGTTTTTAATTACAGAAACATTTATATACCTTATAAAACAGCTATACATTTTGTATCTTCTGTTCGTGAAATCAAGAACACATTTTTTTTAATTTATTGATTTTGGCATTCAGATTGTTATATTATATTTTAGTGTTGATACCATTTTCAAAAGCAAACATCTATACATTAATAACATAAAGTATTGTTAGTATATTTAACTATAATTAAAAGTTTAACTCTACTATAAAGAAACATGGGAGTTTTTGATCCAAAAATATTGAGTACACAAGATCACTTAGATATAGAAGACATTAGGGATGATATTGTAATTTTGAAAAATGGGAAAGCATGTGTTGTTATAGAAACAAGTTCTTTAAACTTTGATCTATTAGATGAAAAGGAACAAGATTCTAGAATATATGCTTTTGCTGCATTTCTAAACTCTATTTTATTTCCTATTCAAATAGTCATACGTACACAAAGAACCGACATAGCAAGATATTTAAAATTATTAGAAGAATATAAGCAACAAGTTACTTCTGAAAAAGTATATGAACAAGTAAGTATTTATCAGGATTTTATAAGCAGACTAACAGCCACTACACAAATATTAGATAAAAGATTTTTTATAGTTGTACCATCACAAAAATTACCAATAGTAGAAACTAGTTGGATAAAACTATTATTTGGGAAGCCTAAAAGAATATTAAATATATCTGAAATACTAGCTAAAGCAAAGGAAGAACTATGGCCGAAACGTGATCAAGTAATACGGAACTTAGGTAACATGGGAATCAGCGCAAAACAATTAACTAGTGACGAATTAGTAAAATTGTTCTACACTGTGTATGAACCGGATAAAAGTGGTATAGATATATTAACAATACGTAAAGATGATATACAAACTGGTTTAATAACTCATGCAACAATTCAAAAAGATCAAAACGATATTTAATTAAATTAAGTTAAAAATATATAAAATGTTTGGCTTATTTAAGAAAAAAGACAAAAACAATCAACAAATAAGTAATAATACACTGAATAATAATAACATTCCTAACAAAGAAGACGAATTGTTACGTAAACAACAAGAAATAATTCAAAAGTTTTCAAAAGGTATTATAGATGTAAAAGATATAATTGCACCAAGTGCAATTGAAGTAAATTTTAATAACATTGTGATAGGTAGAAAATATTTTAGATCTTATTTCGCAGTAGGTTTTCCTAGTGTTGTAAGCCCAGGTTGGATGGAACCCTTAATTAACTTTGAATATCCTATTGATATAAGTACGTTTTACTACCCTGAAGACACTGGTGAAATGTTAAAAATATTGAGACGAAAAATAGCTGAAATGCAGGCAACATTATCCTTAGATATGGAAAAAGGTAAACCAGGTGATCCCATATTAAAAGAACAATTACAAACTGCTTTAAAAGTACAACAACAACTAGCTGCAGGAAATGAAAAATTTTTTCAATATGGCTTGTATATTACCGTACACGGAGATACACTTGAAGAACTAGAAACTATTTCTAAAAGTTTAGAAACAGTTACAGCTACACTAGGAATAATCATTAAAGTCGCAACGTTACAACAAGAAGAATGTTTTCAAAGCTGTATCCCATACGGGTTAGATAAGATAAACATGCTACGAAATATGGATACCACTTCTATAGCTACAACTTTTCCTTTTGTGTCATCTGAACTAACACAAGAAAAAGGGGTATTATACGGCATTAATTTACACAACAGTTCTTTAGTCATATTTGATAGATTTTCATTACCAAATGCAAACTCCGTTATTTTAGCAACCTCAGGTGCAGGGAAATCTTATTGTGTAAAACTAGAAGCAATCAGATCATTAATGTTAGGTATAGAAATAATAGTAATCGATCCAGAAAAAGAATTTGACAGACTTTGTTCAGCAGTAGGTGGAGAATATATTTCTTTTTCTCAAGACGGAGCACAAAAACTAAATCCATTTGACTTATCAGGTATATATAGCAAAGATGAAGATGAGCTTAGATTTAAAATTCTAACATTGTCAGGTTTAATTAGAATCATGCTTGGAGGTACGTTAACAGCAGAAGAAGCAGCAATTTTAGACAGAGCACTAATATTAACATATAAAGAAAAAGGAATAACCCCAGATCCAAGTACTCATACAAAAGAAGCTCCACTACTAGAAGATTTATATAAAATATTAAATGCGATGGCAGAAGAAGAAGCACATTCTATGGCAAGAAGATTAGAAAAGTATTTAAAAGGTTCTGGAGCTGGTATATTTGACCAAAGATCCACTGTAAATCTAAGAAACAAATTTACTGTATTCAGCATAAGAGATTTGTCGGATGACATAAGGCCAATGGCTATGTATGTTATGCTAGATTACATATGGACAAGAATAAAAAGAGATAAAAAAAAGAGATTATTAATAATCGACGAAGCATGGATTATGATGCAATATCCGGATGCTGCAAGATTTGTATATGCAATTGCAAAAAGAGCGAGAAAATATGCTTTAGGATTAACTACAATTACACAAGATGTCGATGATTTTCTATCTTCAGATTTTGGTAGAGCGATTATTAATAACTCATCCATGCAAATACTTTTAAAGCAATCACCAGCCGCAATAGACAAGCTACAGAAAGTATTTTACTTAACTGAAGGAGAAAAAAGATTTTTAATGTCAGCTGGAATAGGACAAGGTCTGTTTTTTGCAGGTTTTAATCACGTTGCTATTCAGACAATAGCAAGCGAAACAGAGCATATGTTAATTACTACAAATCCAAACGAACTTCTAGCACAACTTACACAAGGAGAACAAGATCAACTCGATATGAGCTACCAAAAACAAACAACACTAAATAAAAATAATTAATCCAATAAGATCTGTTTAATTACACGTAAATGGGCTTGAAAATCAATAATATTTTTTTTCAATACAGCATATATACTACCATGATATCCCATAGCTGGAATACAATAATTAAATGCTTTAGTAACACCATTATTTTGGAAATTTTGCGGTTCCAAGCTTGGCAAAGTTATATTAGAAATAAAAGCGCGTGGGATACTTAACTTGCTCAATTTTTGTCGCAAATCTTCGTGTAAAATATGACTACCACCTCTGTAAACTATAAAAGGGCCTTCGTGAATGCTTGGTACTATATCTTCTGCTTCAAATTGATTGCTAACTGGACAATAATCAAGAATACAACAATATTCTACCGCATACTCATAACTTAAACTATTTGCCCCATGATCTTGCATTTCTTCATCATTGTGAAAAGCAATCATAACATTATCCAAGATACTCGGATTTTGACGTATTTCTTCTAACAATACAAAAATTGAAACTATGTTGTCTATTCCGCTAGAAAAAATACTTGTTTCGTTTTCCCAATATTCTTTCTTAAATGAACCAAAGTCTCCTTCAGACAGACCTAATTTTTTCGTATCTTCAGCGGAAGTTGTGCCAAAAAATGCAAACAAATCCGAAAACCTATCAATATTTTCAGCTTTTAAACGATTTTTATGAAAAGCAGCACCAAGTATAAAACCATTTAACGTATTAACGTATATTGGCACATGATCCAATCTATTAGGAAATACCCACCCTATTGGTAAAATACTACAAGTTCCGTCTGGATTAATTTTCGTAATTTGGAATCCAACTTGATCAATATGTGCAGCAAACATTAGTTTAGCATTTCTGTAGTCTCCAGCTATTACGGTACCAAAATGATTAACAAAATTTAACACACCTAATTTATTCAATTCTACAACAATAAAATTAGTCATCGCTCTTGTATCACCAGTCACTGAATGTATTTCTGAAAGTTTCCTTAGTAAAGACCAATTCATATTCATGCAATCTATACTTTAAAAGTAAAACTTAATTTAGTTTCATTTTAGCATTACATTATACATTGGTATATACAAAAGACTAATTATTTTTTAATTACTTTTAACATTCAATATTAGTAAAAGGTCTTCTAAACGAACCCCATATTCACACAAACAATAACCTGCAAATAGCCAATCAATAATACGATGTATGTTGGTTCAGTACCTATCTTATCATCCGGTCTAATTTGCAATAAACCTGCAATATAAGTCAATATTTTTCGCAACTTATCATACAATCTATCTTTCTAATCTTTTTGAATTCACTTGTATTATCAATATCTATAATACTACCATCCATCTGGCAAAAAGCATAAAATGTATCATATAAATTTATCTAAATCTTCGCCACTATATTCAGGAGCAAAAAGAATTGTCTTAATGGCTTAATAGCTTGCAATATATGTAAAACATCTATATGTTCTTCTAGTACTTTCTGAAGCAACATAATAATCAGTGTACATATTACATTGTTTATTCCATCTTGTATACGAAAAAAATCTTCGCTTTTAACTAACTTAAGCAATTCATTTCTTAATTCTTTCATCAGCGCAAGCTCAAGCGTTTCTTTACGACCATTGAAAGCTCTATCTAACCCCTGTATATCCATCTTTTCTGGTTTAAATACGACTACAGGATTAGGTAACTCAATACATAAAAATCTATCTTGTCCAATGAATAATACACTAGTTCCATTTCCTAAATCTTTTTTACGCGAACAATGCTCTACAATTCTTCTTAACCGACACCAAAGTTCAGAATGTTCATTAGACAACAAATCACATATCAACCAACTTGGAGGTGCCATACCAATAGTTTTATCCGAATGACCATTACTTGGATCAATATCTAATAAAACTACCCATAAACGTTTGCTAAGAACAGCAAACATTAATTCTAATTTATCATACATAGCCAGCCTTACAAGTGCAGCATGAGTCTCTTCGCGTTCATAATTATCTAACAAAAAAACAATAGACAATTCTTCGCAAGCTTATTTTAAATAAAGTAGTATCCTTTACCTGACAAACCAAAATGTTCCAAATTCCATTCCAATATTGGATTTCAAAAAGTCACGTAGTGTTAACTTTAGAACTTCATAAATGAAGTCAGTAATAGTCGTAATTCTATGTCTTTCATCCTCACTTAAATGTCTCTGTTCTAATAATTTTAAAATTTCTTGTTTTTGTCCCCCTTGTTGCTGTGCAGTACGAAGTATTACGCTATCTTCACCATTCTGACAATTTTCTTCGCATAAGCCAAATAAATAATGCAATATCTTGTACGGAAACTGGCACATAAAAACTATTTTGATCAATAAAATAAAACATAGTTATTCTTTCAGCTTTTTTTTGACGTTGGTACGTATAAATACGTTTCTTTCATTAATTCGAAGTAACTTTTAATATCTAACGTATCCATTACCGATGCTAAGACTTGAGAAAACTTAGCTGTTAGTACCAAAGGCATTGCATGTATATCACCAGCATATAACTTATTTCAAAAAAAGAAAGTGCTTGTAAAGCGACAATAAACTCTGCAACTGGAACTGGTACTCGTTGTGAATATTCACTTAACCTATCTATAATCCCATCAATAAACTAGTATTATTACTACGTAAAACAATTGAAAAACAAGATTTTAATAATTCAGCCAATCTTGGTGTTAAATAAGCGTTTGCGCCAGTAGCATACATAGGGATATTTTTTCAAGCTCTGTTTTCAAATTTTCGTAATCTTCATCACTAATTCTATTACGTATAAATTGTAAAAAATCTAGTATTAAACGTAACATGGAATGTCTGCGATCTTCGATCAGATAAACACCAACTAAGTCATTTCTGTCTAAAGAACTTAATAATCCTAATAAATCGAATAGTTCTTTTAAATTTGCTTCTGTATTACTCGTAGCACACATAACAACTGGTTTGTTGCTAGCTTAAGCTATTATTTTTTTAATTCTTTCTTGTAATACTGGAGAACCACCTAACACAAATTGTGTAAACACCGATAAAGCGGCACTATACCCAATGCCCACGTTGACAATGCATTTAACCATTTTGGTGTTTTATGATTACAAATAGTTTCACAAGAATTTATAAAATCACAAAGACTGCCATAATTTAAAAATAATTGTAATAATCTACCTACATCGCTTCCACGATCTATGGCTCTACTAATAACGTCATTACCACTACCTTGCATCCAAAAGCCTGCTTCATATGTAATTCTACTTTCCATTCTACTAAGTGCACCACTTATATGTCTGGAAGTTCCGTCAGAAGATGGAAACACATCTATTGGATACATTGTGTTTTAATTTTTTTTAAAAATACAAATAAATTTAAATTTACACTTTGCTATTGCTAACATTGTAGTTTTTAGAAATAGATCACACAAATTTAACTATAATAATCTTTTAATTATGTTGGGCATTTAAACAAGTTTTATCTAAAAAGTAAAGTAAACAAAATAATAAATAATTTTGTGTGTATATTGAGCAATTTATTTTTTATACAACCTAAAGCTTTATTTAAATTACATAAAAAGGTTACTAGATAACCATTTTAAAAGTATGTTTTATAGATTAATACAAAAATAGTATAAAAATAAAATTGAATATATTTTTTTATCTTATTTGGGAATTATATTATGTGTATATATATGCAGTAATTGCAAAGTCTCGTATTATAACTGTTAACTTTTGTTAACAGTGGTAAACAAAAAATTAATCAAAAATATATATACCAAACTTAAACTTTTATATAGATTTCATAAATAATGTAAAAAGTATTAAGTATTAATTTCCACAGCACTTGTATCACGAACTTTTAAGTCATCCACGAAACAACGTAACCACATTTCAACAATGAATACTCTCCAAAAAAATAGCAGCTCACCTTTCAGCTGACCATTTAAAGCTTTTTTAAATCCCCATAGTATTTTTTCAGCATTCCAATACTTTCTTGACTTGAATAGTGATGACTCAAAAACTTCAAAAAATATCTCCTTTTTTCTGTCTATCCATTCCCATTCAGGATTTACAAAACCAATCTTTGATCTTCTAAGTCTATTTTTTTCCGGCATTAATCCTTTCAATGCCTGTCTATATACATATCGAGTCCATCCAAACTTTATCTTTTGATCTATTGGTAACGAAAATATGAACTCTACAAGTTCATGATCAAAAAACGGAACTCTAGACTCTAAAGAATTAGCCATAGAATTCTTATCTTCGTATCTCAATAAACATTGACAACTAGTAGACAATACATCTTGTGCTAGTCTCTCATTTAAATTCTTCTTATGTTCAAAGAATAAGTCTACAGCATATTCTTTATCTAGCGACAAAAAATCTTTAGGATTTATTTGATTTCGTTTTAGAAGAGACTCAATTTTATTGATAATAAACTTAGAATAGTTATCTAAACCCATAAAAATCTCTCGTATTGCAGTAAAATACCTACCATCCATTAATGTAGATTGTAGATATGTAAAAAAATATGGTATGTAGCCAGCTAATAGTTCATCTCCACCTTGACCAGACAATATTACAGTTACATATTTTTTTGCTTCACGCATAACTACATAGTAAGCATAGGGCGCTGTACTAATAGTAGGTTCCTCTTGAAAGTAAAACCATAAGTCAAAATCTCTCCAAAATTGATCAACATTAGGTTGCACTTTAATTGAAGTGGCACCAGTAAACTTATTTACTTCATCTATAAATATAGTTTCATCAATAGTTTCATTTGGATGAATAGCAGAAAAAGTATAAAAAGTGTTCGTAATATTCTTCTCTTCCCACAATTTTTTAGACACACAAGCTACTCCGGAAGAGTCAAGACCACCAGACAGCGTAACACCAACAGGTACATCAGATATTAAATGTCTATTTATTACATCTATGAATATTTCTCGAAACTTTTGAGAATAAAAAGAATCAGACTTATTAGAAGAAAACTGAGTGTTTACTTGCGGTTCCCAATATTTTTCTACTCTTACATTCCCAAATTTATCTACAAGCATAAAATGCCCTGGCAATAATCTTTTGATTTTACTGAAAAAAGTATTTTTATCTATATCATGCAATCTATAAGCTAAAAAATTATAAACTACTTGGTCGTTAGGCTTTCTATCTACGTTAAAACCAGCAAATATGGCTTTTATTTCTGAAGCAAAAACAAATCTATTTTCATACTCTGTATAGTATAACTGTTTAATTCCTAGTCTATCTCTTGCAATAAACAAAGAATCATTTCTACTATCATAAATTACAAAAACAAACATCCCACGTAAATGTTTCACGACATTCTCTCCCCATTCTTCATAACCATGAACTATAACTTCAGTATCAGACTTAGTTTTAAAAGTATGTTTTTTCTCAATTAATTCTTCCCTTAACTCTATATAGTTATATATTTCACCATTAAGAAATACAAATAAAGTATCTGTCTCATTTGTCACAGGATAAATATTTTTAGACAAATCTATAATTGCAAGACGTCTAAAACCTATAGAAAAGTTTTCTAATTCTAAAAATGCTTCATCATCAGGACCTCTGTGAAAAATAGATTTAGTCATTTTTTTTAAAATGTACGTATCAGGCGGACCTGAAAAACCAACAATCCCACACATAGATTAGAGTACATTTAGACTAATTGTATATAAATTTGAAACTATCGCATAATAACAATAAAATTTTATAGTTTTCTATAACAATTTGTATTTTACTACAATCAAAACATATGCTACAATAAATAATTATTATTTTTTATCACTATCAAAATAGAAAGTATATCGAATGCCATAACTGAACAAGAATACGGAAGACCTTGTTTAGATGAACTTATCGATAGATTACTAGAGGGATTAAACGTGTTAAAGCTACTGTCGGGAGAGGAACAAGAACAAGATTATAGACGTTTTATACAAGATAATATTGGTAAAACTAGTATCAGTGCTTTGCTTAGGGATCTTGGCGCTTCCAAAGCTCTTGATGCTCTTGGAGACCAGAAAACTATGTTTTAAATGGAGATGTAAATATAGACATATCTAGGTCATCTTTATCAACAAAAATAAAATTAATACATACAGCAATACAGCAACTTGTTAGACATTTACTAAATGTTCTATCTTTTTCAGACGAAAATGACTACCAACCCCAATCCGAGACTGGCGCAACTCAAACTTCAGCTAAATCTTTTTTAGACATAAATAAAGACCAACCCCAATCTAAAACAAAACCAGCCAAACCCTTACCAGCCAAACCCTTGTTTACTGCAGACATACTACCAACAGAAGGGACGGTTCCATTAAGCCAAAGTATTTTCACATCTCTTTTCATAACAGATAAAGTATATCCAAACGAAGACATGAGAAGAAAAATGCCATTTGCTCATTTTTTAATGCGAGTTATTGTCATACTTATTGTAATATTAAGAAAATTAAAGCCAGAAATTCAATATAGATATATTGATGAAGAAAATTTAGAAGAAAGTTTGCTTAACCTTGGAAACAATACATACTCAAGACCGCTATCTGACATTGGAAATATATTACAAGAAGAACAGATAAAGCCAGAGGAAGAAGAAAAACAAAAGTTAGAGAAAGAGAAACAACAAAAGTTGAAGAGAGAGGAACAACAAAAGTTAGAACAGTTAAAACAAGCGTTACAACAGTTATTAAAACAAGATAGACTGATACAATTAATAATTGATGTATTAATATATTTTAAATATGTAGCATTGAAACATGATACACATGATAATAATAATTATGATTATTTTATAAACTCGTCTTATCAGCAATCTGCATATATATTAGCGATGCAGAGGTATATGATACAAATCATACGTGCAAGAGAAGAAATACATACTAAAAATTTTTATCCAAAACTAATATATCTATTAATTCTACTTTTATTCGATGAAAGTTCTTTAATAAAAAGAAGCATAGGTCAATCAAAAGCATTGCAACAGTTGCGGGATATCAATGCTCAACAAGAACTTGTAGCATAACAAACACTGAAAAAACGATTGCAAAAACGTTTAATACAAACGAATTTAAATTACAATAATACAAGAAAATGCAATAACCTAAATTTAATCGTGACACGAACAACAGTCGCAATCACAATCTTTTTCGTCGTCTTCGTCTATACTATTTTCAAAATCATTTTGATACCTCGACACTGCTTCATCTATTACATGTACTGCTTCCGTTTTATCAAAAAAACCTTTTACTTCGCATGTGCCCGGCTTTTTAAGATCTTTGTAGTGTTCCCAATAATATTTTGTTTCTTTTTGCCAATACTCACCTAAATCTGTATACGTTAATATATGATCTACTCTTTTATCATCGCTTAGTACGGCTATAATCTTATCATCTACCTCACCGCCATCAACAAATTTCATTATTCCAATTACTCTAGCTTCAACAAGCGTTCCTTCTGCAATTGGTTCAGTAACATTCGCAATTATTATATCTAAAGGATCTCCATCTAAGTCTAAAGTTCTAGGTATAGCTCCGTAAGTAAATGGATAGGCAAGGGAAGAATATCCTACTCTATCTAGTTTTAAATGTCCTGTCTCAGTTATTAGTTCATATTTATTTAATCTATGTGAATTTATTTCAACAATTGCGTTTACTATTCCTTTATCTTTGTCTACATACGCATCTAACAAGTGTAATAGATTTGGCATATATTTATATACTTTTTTAGGTACCTTTACTTTCGCCATATATCTTAAAACAACATAACAGCTAAACTAACAAAAAGAAAAGTTTTGTAATCTAACAAATATTCAAACAGACCAGCTTTTTAAGTTTATCAAGCTCAATCTTATGAATTTGTAGGGCTATCGGTACTACCCGATTGTCTAGTATACATGTCTCTTAGTCTATTTTTTGCCTCAGGTCTTATCGCAAGTAAATAAATCAACAAACCAACTATTCCTGTAAACAAAGTTAAAAGTACCCAAAGTATACTATTTTCTACATTTAGCTTTTTTGAGTCTACATATACCCAATAACAAATATATAACCATGGAATTAATAGAATACAACAACAGCACGTATAAAATATCATCGCAGTAAGACCTACAATTCCATCTTGTACATCAGTACTAAAATCATATGACTTCATATTCGTATAGCTCTGTGCAAAAACATTGTGTGTCGATAACATAAACAATACAAAAACAATAACACTAAGAAACAGTAAAGCATATTTATTCATATAAACAAAATAAAAAGTAAAATATATATCTGAAAATATAAACAATTTAAATTATAAAAACAAAACTAAAAATTAGCAAGCTGTCTTCCAATTAAAAAAGTACTTTAATTAAATTAAAAAAGTAATTCAGTAATCCGTACAAGGATATAAGTGAAAAACAAACAAAAACGCGCTCTTACGTAATAAAAATACGGCAAACAATAAAACGATAGTTATATTCACGGTTGTAGTCGTAGCTATAACTATTAGTTATATCAAACAATTCTTATTATCACCATTCAACCTTTTCAGTGTACGAAAAAGTATATTACTTAAATTTTAGGTATATTATTACTTGCAACGTATTCCATGCAAAACTATATAACAAAATAAAGACAATTCATGTTAATACAATTCATGTTAATATGCAGGATATTAAAATATAAAATATACACACGTATAAAATATAACAGGTGCATACAGAAATAGTAAGATCAATTAGTTTATATGTATTTTTAGTATGGTAGATTGTATATATATTGGAATAATATATAAAGTTGTACAATATGCAAATGGTAATAAATTAGTACACTTACTAACAAAAGAAGGAACAAATATTCATTTATTATTCAAAAAAAGAGAAAAAACACAAAAATATTTTGACATAGAAATAGGTACTTTAGTTGAAATAAAAAGCATAACAAATAATGCGATAAAAATTTTTAAAAGTTCATCTACAATAAATTTGTTTTACAAGTGGAAAAATACTGCACATGAAATACTAATTTTAAACTATTTATGTGAAATAATTAGTATATTTGCAAACTATTCATCAAGTGAAAACAATATCTACAAAATATTCATAGAATTACTAAACATGCAAGAATCTAACAATAAGTTATTGCTAACAACAAGTGTAATATTAAAAGTGCTAGATTTATTTGGGCTTCTAAAATTAAAACACGAATTAGATAATCTTTTAGAATTATCTAAAAATAAAAACATTTGTATCAGCATAGATGAAAATGAAGCAACATACGTTATCCGAAATCAAGGTGTAAAATATAATACACACATTTCAACTCAAATTTTAAAAATACAAAAAATGATAATAACCCAACCACTTGAATTTATTAATAGGATAAATTTGGATACATCAATACTCAAAAATCTAGTATACATTCATACAATTTGGATAAAAAATGTTACTGGTAAAAATATGAAAACTGTACCTTTGTTATTGAATGTTTTTTTTAATCATTCGACAAAAATTTAAAAATTAAATTTATAAGAGAATAAATAAAATTCAAAAGCTAATTTATAAAGTGCGTAAAAATACATCAGATGCCTAACGTAAAGAATATAGAGAAGGAAAACCTAAGCTAATGCTCAAGTTATTAATTTGATATTGCGCAAATAATACATTATTAGCCCAATACGTACATTCGTCTCCACGACCACAAAAAGTTGATTGCATTTCGCGTGGATTTAAAATGTAATATCTACCATACAAAAACACTAAGGAATAATAAACACGCTCAATAGATTCATAGAAACTATTATATCTAAAACGATTTTCACCAGGACCACCAAAACCCCAACAATTGTATATGGATGCAGACCAAGGAGATTTACATAAATTTGTTTCCGCCCAAGCTATTGCAGGTAATATCATACAATCTCTTGGAGCATTATATCTGTCACATATTTCCACTATATATTCTCCCATACCATACAAAGGAGACTGATTAATCCTAAAGTATTCATCTAAAACATACGCTCTAAAATCTTTTAACACAAAATTTATATTAAACAATAATGGTACAATTTCAACAAAATCTAAACCATTTTTATAAGCAAAACTATAATTTGAGTTTAAATTTTCAAAGTCGGTAATTAAATTAATCGTATTACGATTGAAACTATCTACAACATACACTTCTAAATTAGAAGATAATTCACCTTTTATACTTTCTCCAAATATACTTATTACTGGATAAATACAGTATAAAAATAAAGACATAAATGTGATAGTTATCAACAACTTAAATTTGTTATAAATGAAAAGTAAATATTTACAAATCCAATTAAATGTATTGAAAAAAAACTCATAAATTGGAGATGTTAGTTTATATACGCCGCTTTTAGTTTCCAAAATTCTGCTTTTTATTTTTTTATGAACCAATTTATGTAGTTTCATATGTACATACGTACTAGTTTTGATACATATTAGCAATTAAAACAAAAAACTCAGAAGGATTTTCAGTAGAAGTAATTATCTTTAAAATATTCTCTTTAGCTGGATTGGTTGCCATAATATATGCCGTAGGAAAATCAACTATAAATGTATCTTTAACAATAAACTGAAACGATTTATTACTATCAGAATCTAATAAAATAATAACATCTTCGTTGTTTATAGAATCCAGAGAATAACACGTGTTTTGGTTACTTACTAATCTTGTACATATTAATATAATTTCTCCCTCGAACAAATAATAGGATGTTGGAACAATCAAAAAATATTTATCTAATAAACCAACATCAGTACTGTATTTTGCTATGCCATTAATCTCAAGTTTTGGAATTTGTATACTTAGATGCGTAAAATTATTACTACCATTTTGATTTATAGAATCTTTTACAAGTTTTTGCATTAAAGCTAAAATATCAGAATTAACAAATTCTTTTACTTTGGAATCGTTATCGGAATTTATAGTTATATAAATAGGAAAATTATAATTAACGGTCGGGAAACCACTAATATACATAACATATTTATTAAATAATTCTTGATATAAACTTATATTCTGAATAGTACTTTTTTGTTGTGATGAGATCGCTGCTAATTTTTTTTCTTCATCTAGTTTATCTTGTTCAACACTAAAATTTTTATTTTGTACAATTAGATCATTTTCAATAAATATGACATTTGGATTAACATTCTGTATATCAACAGAAAAGTTATAATTTACATTTCGAATACCCTTAGAATCATTATTTTGCAATATTTTAAATACTTGGCTTAGTGTTTCAACAACAGTTAACATTGGTTGTCTTAAAACGTTAACAACAATTTCACCAAGAGCAAATAATGCGAAAAATGAAATAATTAAAATTATTATTATTTCTAAGATGGTCCATTTACCATCAGAAAAGTCTATAATTTTCATACGTTAGTGTAATTTTTAGACTTTACTAAATTAAAAAGAATTATCTTTAAGTTTTCCAATGAAGCAAAATATATTAAATTGCGACGTTCTGATGCGCACTTTATGTATATTTTTTTAACTAACAATTCATTTTTTGCCGTACTTTTACGTAATAATTTTTTAACAGATGATTTAATTAATTTAAGTAATATTTGTTCATCTTTCTGGTTAAACTTGTCAACACAAAAATAATATCTACCAAAATTTTCAAAGTCTAATACTACACCATCAGATACGTTAACAAATTCTTCGATACTGAAAAAACTACATGGGTAAGCTATTTCAACTAAACTAGCATAATTTGAGAAAACATTTACATTTTCCTTTATCTTATTTTTCAAATTTAAATAGTCGTCAACATTTCTAACATTTGAAAAACAAAATTCTACCTTGTTAAGACTAAAATTCTTTGCCAAAGCTAAAATTGATTTTATTTCAGTAATATTTATCAAATCTGACAATCTATCCAGAGGGAAAGAATTTGGTAAAAACTTATACAAATTTTCAATAGATGACAACTTACAAATAACTTTTGTATTTTTTTCTAGTTTATTAAATAATGGTTGTAAGAATGTCAAGACTGACTCTGAAAATTTTTTAAGTATCAATATATCATCGTTGGAATTCTGCACTTCATTAAGAATTACATCCAGTTTTATTATCAAATAAAATATCTCTAAATCTATATAGGCACCATAATAATTATTAACATTAATTAACTTCCCAGTAGATAAATTAGAAACATCTAATACGATTTGTTGTTTAATCAAATCTTCACTTTGTATATCATGCATATCATAATTTTGTATGTACTGTGTACTTCCATATTCAATTTTTTTCAAAAGTTTACTAATATCTTGATTGTATTGTTCACTATCCTGGTCAGATAAGTTTGTATAAATAAAATTACGTTTGTTCTTGCCACTAGATAACAGTATTTCATCATTCTTCAAATCTTTTAAACTAGGAGAACTTACTTGTATACTTGATTTATTTGAATTAATAGTAGAAGTTTCTACTGAAATGTAGTCCAAGTTTTTTCGATTACCTACACTTTCTAATGTATCCACATCATTTTCCTGCAGACTAACGTTTGGTAGATCTAAGGGTTTATCATCTTTATCTTTGTTTAAGCTTATATTTAATGCTACGTCTTTTTGTACATCCGGAGAGATAGTTTGAGTATCGTGATTACTTGTATTTAATACTCTTGTATGATCAAGATCATTTGTAGAAAGATTTTCTAGATCACTTGCGCTATGTAGATCACTTTGTTGTATATCAATTACTTGGTAGTATTCAGGCATTGACAGATATATCTCTTCTACATGTACATAATTCCCACCGGTTATAATCCATTCAACAAATAAATTTGTTTTATACTTACCAAACAGAATTAATAACAATTTAGATATGTTGATTATGATATCATCTTGTAATTTTTGAGTTTTACTAAACTCAGTCGATAATTCTATTGTATTTCTAAGTATAGCTATTTCTCCGATACTATTAATTTTATATTGTTCTACTATCATATCCTTTTGCTCAACAATATTTTTTTTGATTATAGAAAGATCTTGAGTAGAAACAGAATACATATCATATAAGCTTAATTTATTAACGCGAGAACCAAATCTAGCAAATAACTTAACTTCTGAGTATTCTGTTACTCGATTAGTGTCAGAAATAAAAACAAGACCAGATTTTTCAGCTAGAAAATATACCCTACATATAATTGCTACACTAATTTCACCTCTATAATTCTTTTCTATTCTATTCTTAATACTTTTAGCAGAAAACAAATTACTCCATATTGTTTTTACAGCTTCTACAAAGTTTTCAAAAGAAGATACAGTTTTTTTGAATGCCTTCTCTTCTTTGGTAATATATTGTTCTGGAATAATATTAGAAGCAGTAACTAAAAATAAATTTTTTTTAAATGTATTTTTCAAGTTTTCAAAAGAAAGTTTAAGAGACATTAATAAACTCTTTGGTATTTCAGTGTAATATATAAGCTCTTGTATTTTAGTAGATAGCTCTTCTAGTAAATTAATATTCAAATTAATTTTCACCAATAAATCTGACACTTTATCTATTAATTTTGTTTGTAGCAGAAAAGCATCAAAAAATTCACTTGACAAAACGAAGCCCTCGAATACACATCTTCCGAAGCGTTGCAAATCAAACAAACATGCTGCTTCAAAACCTACTAAATTAACTTTTTCTGACTCTGGATCAGAATGGCGTATAACGTAATTGATTCTATGTTTTTTAAACATAATCAAGAATATTAAAACTTGAAAAAAAATATACAATATATTATATTAATTTAATCCATTTATAAAGTATATTCAATACAACCAATCAACGATTAAGTTAAAATGCATGTTAATTAATTAAAATAGACTTTTAGTAAGTAATCAATAAGCAACCAAAATGTTTTCACCTGTCATGTAATTAGATTTTGGTATGTTGTATATCTGTAAAATTGTAGGAGCAATATCCTGAAGTGACTTATTTTTCTTTATACGTGCTTTTTCATTAGAGACAAATATAAATGGTACTTTTGATAAAGTATGTTGTGTATGAGGTTGGTTATTTTTTCTATCCCACATCACTTCTGAATTACCATGATCAGCAGTAATTATCCACACATATTTATCCAAATAGTTTGTTAACTCATTAAAGATATATCCCAAGCAAAAATCTACTGATTCTGCAGAAACAACAGCTGCATTATAATTTCCCGTATGTCCAACCATGTCAGGACTTGCAAAATTGGCTACTATAAAATCATAATTTTGTCGTATGCTCTCTACGATACATTTTGCAATATCAAAATTGCGCATAGATGGCTCCAAATCATACATAGGTTTAATAAACCTATTTGATTCAAATGTTTTCCAATCTTCATATTCAAATGGTGATTCACACTCACCATTAAAAAAATATGTCACATGTGGATATTTTTCAGTTTCAGCTATATGTATCTGTCTGTAGTTATGTGCTGCCAATAGCTCAGAAAGAGTTTCAGTTATTTTGGTTCTGGGAAATAAAACATGTAGTCTACTAAATTCTTCACTAGAAGGTTGACAAAAACAAGCAATTTCTACATTATTCAAGTTTAAGTTAAAAGCATGTTTAATTATTTGGTACATCCTATCCGTGCGAAAATGAAAAAACAATAAAAAATCATTCTCTTTTATAAGGCCATTTTTATCTAATAAATATTGACCTATTTGCTCATCACTTGTTATACCAGTGGCATATGCTAAGTTTAGAGCTTTTTTCCAGTTACTAACTGTAAACCCATCACCTTTGTACATTAAATTAAAAGCTTTTTCAGTTCTAGCCCAGTCTCTGTCTCTGTCAAGGAAACTCCTACCTTGCACAGTCGATATGATAACTTTAATGTTTTTCAAATTTTTAATTTCCATTTCCAATTTTTCAAAGTATAATTCAGCTGATTGTGGGGCGACATCTCTACCGTCAGTAAATAAATGTAAACAAATTAAATTCGGAAAATTATTTTTGTCAAAAAAATGTAATAAAGCAAATAAGTGATCAATGTGGGAATGTACTCCGCCATCACTTAAGATTCCAATTAAGTGAACATTCGAAAATTGATTTATTGAACGATTGAGTATATACCACAAAACCGAATTATTATAAAATTCACCACTTTTAATAGCATTATTAATTTTAGGTAAATCTTGATAAATTATTCTACCAGAGCCAATAGTTAAATGATTTACTTCAGAAGTACCAAATTGATTTTTTGGTAGTCCTACAAACTCGCCGTGAGCAAACAATGTAGTATTTGGAAATTCCCTAATTAATCTATCATAATTAGTAGTTTTAGCGTTATATATTGCATTAAATTTACTTTTTTTACCAATTCCCCAACCATCTATAATAGTTAACACGACTTTTTTATAATTTTTTAAATTTTTCATATCCAATTAATAATTATCAACAATTGGAATTCTTTAATTAAAACTTTTGTATATCTAGTTTATTAAAAATAAATAATAGTATCAAAGCTTTTCAGTAATCATACATTTTAGGAATTCCTAATATATCTTTTATATCATTGAAAATATCTAACCATATTAATCTTACATTGTTAGAAGCGATCAAATCTGCTCCTTCTACACCAGGATCTTCTAAACGTACTAACATAACAAAAGCACGCTGAGGAGAAAGATCATATCCTATTAAGGTTGAATTAACAGAATCAGTATACCTACCACCAAAAGCAATTTCGCCAGTTCCAGTTTTTACTCCAATTTTATAATTTCGTAAATGAGCATACCAATGTTCATGAGGACGAATACTTTTTGTATAATTGTAGTACATCATACTATTTACTATTTCTGTAGATTTTTCAGATAATACTCTTTGAATTGGTTGTGGAACAAAAACTTTTTCCTGCCCATCGGAATTAATTATTTTATTTACTATATATGGTTTCATTCTAACACCATAGTTTGCAATAGTTGCATAAGCCATTACAGCTTGAACTGAATTCATTTGATATCCTTGACCATAAGAAAAAGCAGCTACGTCAGCTAAATTCCATTTTTCTGGCGGAGGTAAGTAACCAAATGATTCTTCTGCAGGATGTAGGTCTATACCACTAGGACGACCGGCACCAAATGCATACAAATAGTTATAAAAATCTCTAACATTCATCATTTTTGCTAATCTATAGAAGCAAACGTTGTCAGAAGTTGCAAAACATTCTTTAACAGGAATTTCTCCTTTTGGTCTCCTATCATAAGTACAAATAGGCTTTAAATCATGCACTACCTCTATGCATCCTTCATGTGGTGGCATTATTGTATCTGGATTAACCAAATTTAAATCAATGACCGCTGCAAGGGTGAGTGCTTTACCGGTAGAACCGTTTTCATACGGAGAAGTAATTGCTATATTACCATACACTGTAGGATCAGTCTCTTTGCGAAGATTAGGATCATAATCAGGATAATTAGCCATTGCTAAAACTTTACCAGTTTTTGGATCTACAATAACTACAGTTCCAGACTTTGCTTTATATCTCTCTACACCAATTTTTAAATGATGTTGAACTATTTTTTGTATTCTAGTAACTAAATTTGTATATATTGCATTACCACTTTCAGGCTCCACTGTTGGGAATAATGATGAAGTAACAATACCACCACGGGCATCTTGTTCATATATTACAAATCCAGTTGTTGGATTCAAAATTTCTGACCAATATCGTTCAAGTCCAGAAACACCTATTAAACTATTATTCACCTTATTAACTAATCCTAATACGTGTGTTGCAAGTCTACCTTCTGGATAATAACGAGATGCAGTATATATAAAAGAATATCCACGCAAGTCTAAGTTGGGATATTTATCTGTTTTAAGCGAGGTCATTTTTTCCCATTGAGAATAACTGATTTCATTTGCAATTTTAATCCATCTAATTTTTTGCTTATCATAAAATTCATGTATTTTATTTTCTATTTCTGTGGTTGGTACTCCTAATATTGGAGATATTTTTGAGATTAACTCGTATCTAGTTTGGTATCCCTTTGTTTCATAAAAGATAACATCATCCATCCATAAATATACGTCAAACCGAGGCTCTGAAAAAGCTAGTATTGTACCATCTGCAGAATATATAGGGCCACGAATTGACTCTATTCTATTACTAACAATTCTATCCTTTGCTATTTTAGCGAATTTAGATGCTTCAACTATTTGCCATCGCACGCAAAAAAATACTAAAAGTATTCCAAACAGAAAAACAATTACATGAAAAAACTTTAAGTTTTTATTAAAAGCTTTTTCTTCGTCTTTTGTCATTTATCTATTTTATTACTCTAATATGTTATTTTTTGCTTGAATAGAAACAGAGTCTAAATAATATACTCTTTTCTCGACTAGGCCATATTTTTCTATAACGTCTTGCGTTGTCATGTTTGATTTTGCTTTTTCTATTTCAGCTATCAAAATTTCATTTTCCTTTCTAATTATTTCCTTTTCTTGTCTAATCCTACTAATAGTTTGATAAGTTGTACTAACATTTGTAAAAATAATATGTAATACGAAAAACAATATTATCGATAAGATAAATATCTTTAATAGATATCTATTTACTATAGATAAATCTATTTCTATGTTTTTCATTTTATTCTTTCTATAACATTTAACTGTGCGCTACGACTACTAATATTATTACGTAACTCATCAACAGATGGTCTAATCAGCTCATGAAAAGTAAAAAGTTGTGTTTTTTTATTAAGAAGTGAATTTTTAAATTGTTGAATTATTTTTTGTTCACCCGAATGAAATGTAATTATCATAGCTTTCGAACCTATTTCTAATAATATACTTGGTAAAAAGTTTAATAGAACCCGTAGATTCTCTAATTCCATATTTACTGCTATTCTCAGTGTTTGAAAAACACGTGCACAAAAGCTGACTTGATCTGCTTTAAAACGAAAATTTAATACTTTTATAATATTAACCAAATCGGCAACAGTCTTGATATTACTTTCTAATCTTTTTTGACCTAAAAGCTTTATAAACTGATTTAATTTATCTCCCTCTCGATGTAGGTCTCCATATTCGATAAAAAATTGTTTTAATTTTTTTAAGCTTCCATAATTAATTATTTGGAAAGCAGTTACTTGATTATGCGTTTTGTCTAATCTCATATCTAAAAAATCTTCTAATCTTTCAAAGGATAGTCCTTGTATGTACTCTTTTTGATCTTCTGCCCATCCAAGATCAGCTAGCAAATATTTTACTTTTTTTATATTTAGCTCCTGTAACTTAGTATATACGTCAGTAAAGTTATTATTAAACACATATATTTTTTGTTTATCTTTTTCCCACAAATAATCATTTTGCTGTGTAAAGTTACTTTCTTTTAAGTAAATTAGGAACCTATTAATTGCTACTTGATCTATATCAAAACAAAATAAATGAAGATTTTTTACTTTTTCTAGTATTGCTTTAGAATGACCACCTGAACCTAAAGTTGAATCAACAACAAACACAGGATTATCATCTTGAATTACGATTTCATTTAATACTTCATTAAGTAAAACTGATTTATGTTTATTCATTTTATGAATTAATAATTATAAACTTATTTTGTACGTAAACTATAAACTTATTTTTTCTACCAAGTCACTTACCTGATTACTTAAAATTGATAATTTTTTCATCCATTTTTCTTCATTCCATATTTCTATCCATTCACCAACTCCAAGAAATACTATTTTGTTTTTAAGTTCAGCAAAAGTAACTAATTCATCAGGTATTACAAATCTCCCTTGCAAATCTAATTCAACTTCAAATGCACCACCCAAAATGAATCTTTTTGTATCACGTACATTAAGCATTAATAAAGGTTTTTTGTTTATTTCTTTTACTAACATCTCCCATCTAAGTTCATCAACCAATAACAAGGTTTTTTCATATCCTCTAGTTATGTAAATTTTATTTTTTATTTCATCTCTTAACTTTTTAGGTATTAAAACTCTATTTTTTTCTCCAAGCTGTACCTTATATTCTCCAATAAACATAAGTGGTAAAAGTAAAATCTAACAATGTTTTCCAGATTTTACCACTTTTTACCACTTATTTAATTTTTATAATAAATTAAATTTACACATCATGTCAATTGTTACTTTCCGGAATTTTAAAAGGATTATACGTGCATTCTTTTTTTATTGTGTTTGAATCGTGTTTGATTAGCTAAAATTAGATGTATGTAATTGTTTAGAATTTTGTTTTACATAGTAATTTTAGTAACTAAAGTAAACAAAGTTAGGGGATAATCAAAAATATATTTTATAATCATCATTTTACAAACTTATCACTTAACACCACATGCACAACATATTAATAAAAGCATTAATCAAAAATGATTGTAAAAAGTAATATTGTTTAAGACTATACATTAGCATAAAATTGGAATGTATGTACTTTTCTTTGTGCTACAGGAGTTTTGCTTAACATGTACATAAGCTCCTAAATGTAACAAGAAATGTTAATAGTTTGCTAAATAGTAATTAGTTATATCCATAGTAATAAAACTTATGCATTACTATCAATTAAAAAAGTAGAAATTATAAAAAGTCTTGTTGTTTTTAAACACACAAAATAAATTTTAAAGTTATACATGTTTTAATAAACAACGGAAAAAAAAACTATTTACAAGTATTTTAGAAATTAGATTAGACAGATAATATTTTAAATACATTCAAATGTTGTTTTATACTTCACTCAAAGAAGGTAGTTTATTCGAGAAAAGTACAAGAATAGTAGAATTTTAGTGAATAAAAATACGTGCATTTGAATACTACAAAACAATTATGCAACGTTATAACTGGTAATCACAAACAATAATAATCAATATACATAATACATAATAACTAGCGAAAATAGGAAATGCAAATAAGCAATAAAAACATAATAAATTTATTATATCTAATTTTGTACAAGACATAGATAGAGAAACAAGTACAAGTCATACACTAATAAACAGAAATTATTATTAGAGTGTCAAATATATTTTTATTTATCTGAATAGTGTAAATTGCGTAATTAAGCGTAGGTGAATAATTAACAAACTTTGATTAGTCCAATTTAAAGATAAAAAATATAAGCATAAAATAGTTTTCAAATGTTTTGCTTATTTGTATACAAAAAAATTTCATTTTCAAGATCTTCAATTTTGTATTTAACAGTTTTTCTATTTCTCAATCTAACTGAAAGTATTTTTGTTTGTATTTCTTGTTCACCTATAATAACAATATAAGGAATTTTTTTGTTTTCACACATTCTAATTCTATAGTTTAAAGTCTCCTCTTCTTTGAATAACTCTACCCTTATTTCTTTCTGTTTCAATCTATTAGTTACTTCAGTTGCAAAGTCTAAATGTTTTATTGTGGAAATTGGTAATACAGCTACTTGTATAGGAGACAACCAAACTGGGAAACTACCTTCATAAAACTCTATTAGAAAAGCAAAAAATCGTTCAAAAGAACCAACCAATGCTCGATGTATAACTACAGGAACTTTACGTGTACCATCTTTATCCACATACTCTAAACCAAATCTATGTGGCAAGTTAAAATCTATTTGAATAGTAGAGATAGTATCTTCTTTGCCAAAAACGTTTACTGCTTGTACATCTAATTTTGGCCCATAAAAAGCAGCTTCCCCTTTTGCTTCATAATATTGTATGTTATTTTTACTTAGTACGTTACGAATCACATTTTCAATACGATACCAAGTTTCTTTTTCACCCACATATTTATCAGGATTTTTTTCGAAATCAGATAATGACAATCGATACTTGTAGTTTGTAAAGCCTAAATCTTGGTAAAACTTTGTTAACATCTCTAGTACTTCCAAGAATTGTTGTTCAACTTGTTCTAAAGTGCAAAAAATATGAGCATCGTTTTGAGTGAATCCTCGAACTCTTTGAAGCCCTTGTAATTCTCCAGATTGTTCATATCTATATACGGTTCCTAATTCTCCTAGTTTGTACGGCAGATCCTTATAACTTCTAATTTTCATTTTGTATACCATCATTGCAGCTGGACAATTCATCGGTTTCAAATAATAGCGTTGATTATCTATTTCTATTGGTGAGTACATCGAATCCTTGTAAAAATGCAAATGTCCAGATGTTTCAAATAAAATCTCATTATTTATGTGTGGCGTCAGAATATGCAAATAATCATATTTTTTTTCTAGTTTTAACATATAATCTTCTAATATTCTTCTTATTACATATCCATTTGGTAGCCATACAGGTAATCCTTGACCAATTTCTGGGAAAATAGCAAATAGTTCTAGTTCCTTACCAATTTTTCTATGATTTATTTTTTCAGCAAGCTCACGTTGATATAAGAACTGTTTTAATTCTTGTTCAGTTTCAAACGTAGTACCGTAAATTCTAGTCAACATTTCACGTTTTGAGTCGCCTCTCCAATATGCTCCTGCTATACTCAAAACCTTGAAATATTTTATCTCAGATGTACGTTCAACATGTGGACCAGCACATAAATCAAAAAACGTAGTCGATTGATCATTCGGATCACCTGTGTAATAAATAGATATTTCTTCTCCATTTCTTTCAAGATCATCAATTAATTCTAATTTGAATTCATTATCTTTAAAAAGTCTTCTAGCTTCACTAGGTGAAACTATCACTTTTACAAATGGTAAATCACGATCAATTATTTCTTTCATTTTTTTTTCAATTTTCTCAAAACATTCTGGAGAAATTTCAAAATCTAATCTACCATCAAAATACCATCCATTATCTATTACTGGTCCAATTGCTCTTTTTACTTTACCTGGATACAACTCTTCTAGAGCTTGATTAAAAACATGTTCTGTAGAATGTCTTAGCTTATGTAAGTAACTTTGCATTTTTTTTCTCGTAAATCAAAAAATAAAATGTTGCATTTTGATTTTACAATACAATAGAATTATACTACTACTATATTTTTTTATAACATTTCGATTTTCGTAAATTGATATCAAACTTGATAGTTTTAAAATAAAATTTAATGACAAGATCGCAAAAGATATTTGCAGCCATATTAATATTGCTAGGCATATTATGTATAGGAATTGGTATTTACATAGTAATACGAGTTAGCCAAGAACCGCCAAAAGAACTAGCAATAGACCGTCCACGTACACCAACTACTACTCTTATTCCCACTGAAGAAGAACAGGGGAATATAATACCTGCATCACTTGAAGGTTTATTTTCTACAACAAATTCACTAATACGTGAATACAATTTATCAGTTAAATCAAAATCCACAATCAACCCTTTGCCTGATATTGTTTTGCTAATACAACCGAAAAATAATAATCAAAATGAACAAATAATCTTAGAAATAGCTCCATCTCTAGAACCATTGTATGACAATTTATCACAAAAATGGACATATAAATTTGTATGGGAAGCACCTAGTGCTAATAGTAGTTTATTATCAATAAATAATTTGATTTTTTCTTTAAAATCATCAAAATTTGGTACGATTGATGCACCATTGTATTGTGCAAATTGTGAAAATTTCATTTCTGTATCTGATGAAATCCCAACAAATCCAATATTTACCGTTACAAAAACTAGTACAATTACGTGCTCACAAAATGGTGATGCTTTAATGGAATTTAAAATTAGGGTAAGAAATATAAGTGCTCAAAATTCTACTTTCAAAACACTAGAAGATTCATTGGATCCATTATTTAACGGTTCTCCGCTAAGTATTTCTCCAAGTGCAAATGTACAAAATAAAAAAATATCATGGAATGGACAAAATTTTACATTTTCACCAAATCAAGTAATAGAATTCAAGTATTCGATTAATATACCTAAAGATGACGTAAACATATATCCAAACTCCACTTATAAAAATACTGTAAAACTAACTTATGGTAATAATAGTTCTACCACATACAATTTATTCACTAAAATTGGGGTATGTTCCATAAACATAACGCCTACAACAACGCCAACACCTACGCTTACTCCTACTTCTGCTCCGACTCAATTTGTTACATTAACTGTGACTCCAACTGCTATGCTAACTCCAACTCCAACACCAGCAGTCACAGAAATCCCTAGAACAAGTGTATATTTTACTAATCAAAAAATACCAACTATTTTATTCGGA